>CAWCON010000003.1:0-546360 GCA_963797185.1 uncultured Candidatus Saccharibacteria bacterium | reverse complement strand
GCCAACAACAACCCCCAAGAACTTCTTCTTAAGTTTAATCAACCGGTTTGGAGCAATCTCAGTTTAGTAGCTAAGGCCCAACAGGAGCTTTCTGCAAATAAAGTTTTTACATCAATTGCTGGTCCGATTAATGTCGGGGGTAGTAAATTAAGTGCAGCAGAAATAACTACTTTATATCAGGAACTTGGGCCACCAAGCCAAAATCTTTCGGCCATACCATCTAATACCTTTGTCTCTCTTCAGGAATATCAAGCCTACCGATCGATAGCTCAATTTATTAGCCCTGACGGCAGGACAGTACAATTCTATGCACTGTTACGGGCTGGCGCTTCCGGAACAACTGCTGCAGCACAAGCGGTACCGTCGGTGCGCACTGCGCTTACCGCGGTGGCAACCAGTGTCGGCGCTACCGATAATGGTCTCGTAAGCCAAGACTCGTTTATATACGATATTACGCATATCTCTACCAATGATTTATATAAAATTGTACCGGTAGTCTTAGTGATCATTGCTATCTTGCTGGCAATTTTGCTCCGTAGCTTAGTCGCACCATGGTATCTAATCTTAACTGTCGGTTTATCATATTTGGCAACACTTGGTTTTGCAAATATTGTCTTCGTACATTTGACATTTAATAGCGCTGGGCTTAGTTTCTTTCTGCCGTTTCTGCTATTTATCTTCTCGATGGCTTTGGGTGAAGACTATAATATTTTAGTTATGAGTCGGATACGGGAAGAAGCTCATGGTAATGTTACGCTTCGTTCAGCTATAACAAAAGCGATCGGCGTAACAGGTTCAACCGTTACCTCTGCCGGCTTAATACTAGCTGGTACTTTTGCAGTACTCGGTATTGTTGGTGGGCAAGCTGAAGTACAACAAATAGGTTTTTCTGTGGCTTTCGGTATATTGCTGGATACCTTCTTTGTCCGCACGCTTTTTGTGCCATCGATTGCCGTTTTGTTAGGCAAGTGGAACTGGTGGCCTTCAAAACTCTACAGAACAATTAAATAATCAGAGCACTTTACTATAAACTCCTTGCGATTTTACTGCGAAAGTAGATACTAAGATTATAAGGAGATTGTTATGGGATTTTTGGTTATTCTTGTATTCGTCATTATTATTCTGACTGCATCGAGTTTTCGAATTATTAATCAGTACGAGCGGGGTGTTGTTTTTCGATTAGGGAAGGTTCGAACCAATGTTAAGGAACCTGGAATTTGTTTTATCATCCCGTTCATTGATCATTTGCGAAAAATTAATATGCGGATCGTTACTTTGCCAGTTGATTCACAGAAGATCATTACTAAAGACAACGTTTCAATTGACGTAGCTGCGGTCGCCTATTATCAGGTTGATGATCCAATAAAGTCAGTTGTCGAAATCGAAAACGTAGTGTCAGCTATTTATCAGATCTCTCAAACAACAGTCCGCAATATTGTCGGCCAGAACCCACTAGATGATGTCCTGAGTCAAACAGTAAAAATTAACGACGCCATCAAAGCTATTCTTGATAAAACGACTGAGAAATGGGGAGTGTATGTAAGCATGGTTGAGCTTAAGGACATTCAATTACCGCTGAGTATGCAGAGTGCAATGTCGGCTGGAGCTCAAGCCGAGCGAGAAAAACGGGCAAAAATTATTGCAGCCGAGGGTGAAGAACTTAGTGCCGCAGCACTAGCGAAAGCGGCTGATGTTATTTCTAAACACCCGATTGCCCTGCAGCTACGTAACTTGCAAGTCTTAACGGAGATTGCTTCAGACAAAAATAGCACCATAGTTTTTCCTGCTCAATTTATGGACACGATCTCAAGTATAAAAAGTTTTATGAGCAAGGAGTCGATTCGCTAAGACCGTTGCTGCCAGCATGGTAAACTTTTAGTACCAATGGCTAAGAAATCAGCAATCAGGTTTGTCTGCAGTAATTGTGGGGCTATTAATTTAGCCTGGGCAGGACGCTGCAGTAATTGTGGAGAATGGAACACCTTAGTCGAGGAAGTTGTTGTACAAGCTGTCAGCAGTACTAAAGGCAGCAATAAAAACCGATCATTGTCAGCGGTTTTAATGAGTACCGCACTCAGTGATCGTCAGGAACGATATGCATCTGGACTAAAAGAGGTTGACGTTGTGCTTGGTGGCGGAATTGTACCCGGCAGTGTCATCTTAATGGCTGGTCAACCGGGTATTGGCAAGAGTACATTATTACTGCAAATGGCAGATGGACTATCAAAGATTGTACCGGTGCTCTACAGTAGTGGCGAAGAGTCTATTCAACAGGTAGCTGTTCGAGCAAAACGGATCGGTATTGTTAATAAAAGCCTTCAATTGGCTGCTAGTACGGACACTAATGAAGTTGCTGCAGCTATTGCGAGTGGGGACTACAAGGTTGTAATTATTGATTCAATTCAAACGCTGAGCAATGATGACATTGCTTCTGCGGCGGGGAGTGTCAGCCAGATATCGGGTAGTACGCAAATTGTCATGGCTGCAGCTAAACAAAGTGGTACTGCCGTTATTATGGCTGGGCATGTTACAAAAGAAGGGTCGATTGCGGGCCCTAAAATTCTTGAGCACATCGTCGACGTTGTATTGCAGTTAGAAGGTGATACTTACGGAGGTTTCAAGGTACTGCGTTCTAGTAAAAATCGTTTTGGGGCTACTACTGAAGCTGGGATTTTCGAAATGGGAGACCATGGCATGAAACCGGTCTTAAACCCATCAGCCGCTTTACTGGCAGAGCGACAGGTAAGTGATGGGTCAATTGTGCTTGGAACCATTGAAGGTAGTCGTTCGTTGCTGGTAGAGGTTCAAGCATTGGTTAATAAGAGCGGCTATGGCTACCCAAAACGAGCAGCGAGTGGTATTGACCTTAACCGCATCAACCTTCTGGTTGCTGTCTTAGAGCGCCGCACCAAATTGATGTTGTCCGACAAAGACATCTACGTCAATATTGTTGGCGGCATACACTTAAACGATCCGGCTGCTGATCTAGCTGTGTGTATGGCAATTGGCTCTGCCGCTAAAGGTCTACGGCTTGATCCAAACGCAGTTGTTTTTGGGGAGGTTGGATTATCTGGCGAGATTCGTCATGTCAGTTTTGCCGAGAAGCGTATTAACGAAGCCAAGAAGTTGGCATTTAAAACTGTTATAGGACCACCGAACACAAAGCCGGAAACTAACTCTTTGGATTATCGACCAGTTAGAACTGTTAGAGAAGCTCTCAATAGTTTTTTAAGTAAGGATACGGAGTAGATAGCGATGACATGGATCATGATAGTTTTACTTTTATTAATTATTTGGCTACTCCTAAGACAGCAGGGTGTTGTTCATATGCAGTTAACACTTCCTAAATCAAAACACCGATTACTGCTTGATAGCTGTTCTCTCATTGATGGGCGAATAACGGCAGTCATAAAAGCTGGTTTCCTTGGAGATGAACTTGTTATTCCGCAGTTTATTTTAAGTGAGTTACAATTACTGGCCGATGGGCAGGATGCTCATAAACGAGAGCGTGCCCGTTACGGACTTGATGTTGCTAAGCAATTACAAACTGACTCGTCAGCACACGTCAGTATTGACCACAGCATGTTTCAAACTATCTCCACTAATGATGACAAGCTCGTTGCCTTAGCTAAAAAATTGCATGCCCGATTATATACCACGGATTACAACTTACAGAAAGTTGCATCTCTTGAAGGAATTGAAGTGATCAATATCAACGAACTTGCTCAGGTACTGCGGCCCGTTAATCTGCCTGGCGAAGAAATATCAGTAGAGGTTATCCAAAAGGGTAGTAATCCTGACCAGGGAGTAGGCTACCTTGAGGATGGGACGATGATTGTTATTGATAATGCTGCGGGTGATATTGGAAAACGACTGGATGTTCTGGTTGATAAGATACATCAAACTGTATCTGGAAAGATGGTCTTTGCTCATAGTAAGCACGGAGTGGTTCGGGTAGCTAAACCGAGAAAGACGCAAACAACAGCTCAGGTGAGTTCAGTCCAATCACGCTTACGTCAGGCTCAACGAGCTAGATCAAAGAAATTAGCCTAGTACAAATTTCGAGCTAAATTCTTATTAACCTTGACCACTTGTTTGTGAATTTGATGGTGCTGGATTTGAGGTTGAGTTTGACGGTGCGGTGGTGGTGACGGTAGCCGAATTAGTGTTTTGATACAGGACACTATCTATTACTTGGGCGCTGAAACTTTCACTGCCTGTTGCTGTTGGGGTATAGGTAAATGAGATCGTACAGTTATTGGGTGGTGACTGAGATGAGCAATCAGCACCGGCTATATTATCGACGTCAAATGTTTGGACTTGCTGACCGTTAACACTGAAATTAACCGTTCCCGGGAATTGAGGGTAATTAGTGGGATCACTCAGTGGGTGTGTACCCTGGCTGACAGTAATCGTAATCGTACAGCTACCGTTACAATTATTAGAAGGTGAAGGATCGGTAGGGTCAAGGTCGGTGACTGTCAGAGTAACTGACGGAGGACTGTCACTACAATTGTGGACAGTATCACTTGCAGTTATAGTCGAAGTTGAAGAGGAAGAAGTTTGGTTAATCGGCCAGAAGATATCGGCAGAGAATTCACTTCCATCTGAGCTTACGCTTGTTTCTTTGGCAAGTGTTGGGGTACAGTTTGTTGCTAAATTGCCTGAGACTTTATCAATTGTCTCTGACTGAGTTTTGCTGCCATCACTGGCCGCTAATCCCGTGTACCATGAAGGATATAAGTCGGTGCTTGGGCCTGGTTCAACGTCACCATAGTCGATATGTTTCGTCTGTTTATAGGCCGGCAGAACTTTAATGTCCGAAGGTTGTACCCAATTGACTGGTTTTTCGTTGAGCATACTGAGGGCGTCTTGCATGAAGGTACGCGTTAATGGCTCGGTAATTGTTTCGGATAATCCAGCAGTGAGGGCAACGTTTCGGTCATGATAGCCTACCCAGCTAACAACTGAATACTGTGTTGTCCAGGCTGTCATGAGAGCATCATATTCGTTATTGGTCGTTCCTGTTTTAACAGCGATGTTCCATCCATCATATGACTGAAATTTTTGGGATGCTGGCAAGTACGATGCGTCGGGATCATCAAGTATGTTATTGATGATATATGCGGTGTCTGGTTGAATAACCTGGGTTGGCTTCGGCTGCGTCCAATTATATATAACGTCGTTATCGGAGTTGGTTATTTTAAGGATAAGAGTTTGTGGAATTGCTTGTCCCATTCTTGCTAGTGTTGCTAATCCGTTTGCGTGGTCGGCTATTGTGGTATAGGCACCGTCACCAATAGCGGATGAGGAATAACATTGTGTTGGATCAGTCAGGGCGGTGTTGGAATAGCATTGGTAAGCATTAGGAACATCCATCATAGAGTCAGCGGTTGAAATGACTTTATTAATAGATGGTACACAGCCAGATAACATATTTGCTTCACACTGTTTGTTTGGGATAACTGATAACATTGCTTTGACCGCCGGAACATTTCGGGAGCCGGCAAGCGCATAACGTAGTTCTTCAGCGCCGGGGAAGAGGAAGTCGTAATCTTCTAGGCAGTTTCCCCCCTGGAAAGGTTGTAAGCTACCGGTCGTACACGGATAGCCAGGTAGTGGCTGCCTTACGTCATAGAGCAAAGATCCTGCACCAACATTATCAGTATCATTAATTAGGGTTGAGTAATCGTAAGGTTTGAAACTCGAGCCTGGCGGTATGGGCGTTTCGGCGTAATTAATTTGCCCATAATCCGGATTACTAAAATCAACTCCTCCGACAAGTGCAGCTACTTGTCCTGTCTTTACGTCTTCTGCGACCATGGCCTCTTCATCTCCATGATTTCTCTCAACAAGTGGCAGATTTTTTGCGACAAGGCTGTTAGCAAGATTTTGTAAGGGACATTAAGAGTAGTAATAACTTTCCAACCACCACGATTAACCGTAGCTGCACGTATAAGTGTTGTCGAGTTGTTGCTTAGCGGCTAATACGAAATAAGGATCCTGGATGCCTGAATACTTTGATTGTAGTGGATGAATCTCTGCCAAAATGTTTTCTTGTTTAGCAGTATCAGCTTGCGCTTGAGTTATGTAATGCTGCTTGACCATTAGATCAAGGATATATTGTTGTCGAGCAATAAGCGCCTGTTGACCAAATTCGTCGGTACTGGCTGAGGGATTATATTGTGGATCACTATATGGCGAATAATAACTGGGTGATTGCGGTATGGCCGCTAGCATAGCCGATTGTGCAAGGTCAAGCTGGTTGGCATTCTCTCCAAAATAGTCTTGAGCTGCAGCCTGGACACCGTAATCGACACCACCATAAGGAGCGACGTTTAAGTACCCAGTTAAAATATCATTCTTCGAATATTCTCGTTCGAGGTCAACAGCTAGGATAATTTCCTTTACTTTTGTACTGATGGAACGACTACCAATCCAGTTTTCATTCAGCTTTACTACTTGTTCGGTAATCGTTGAAGCACCCTGTAAGCCGCCGCCGCTGCCTCCAAAAACGTCATGAAGTCCAGCTCGAGCAATTCCAGAGACACTGATGGCTCCCTCGTGATAGAAATTCTTGTCTTCAATGGCAACAGTTGCATCCTTCATATAGGGAGAGATTTGGTTGCTGGGAACAGCTACGCGCTTAACGGCGTCATAATCTTGCCACAAAAGAACAGTCCCAGTGCGATCATAGTAACTGATACTGCCACTTAAATTGCCGCCAGTAATGTTGGTAAGGTTTGGCAAGTCTTTTCTAAAGTACGCAAATAGACCGACTAAAACAACAAACAGAACAACAATTCCTACCCCGAGTAACTTTAACCCCATTATAAGACCATCTCGACTGAACCAATATGCCGCGAGATGTTTTGGGTGGAGCCTAAAGAGCATTCTTTTAACGCGAGATTTTGGAAGTGTTGCTAGGCGTGTGGCTCGTCTTCTGACTCGATTATCTCGTCGAGCTTTAATCTTGTCCGTCAACGAACGATTAACTTTAAGCGTAGCGCCGCTACGAGTTGTGAGGCTGCTCTTACCGCTACGGTTACGGCGCCCACCACGTTTTTGAGCATCACTCATTCGTTATTCCTTTTTACTCCCGTTTCTCACTTCTGATACCGGTTATTATAGCAAAGTTTAGCCACAAACAACGTTAAATTAGCGGGTTCTTTTTTCGTTTATCTTCAGTTAATATTTGGCTTTAAAAAGGATAGGTTATAATAATGCCAATGAGTGGAAAGATGACCCTATCCGAAGAATTGAAGTGGCGGGGATTTATTAAACAAACGACACTGGCTGATTTAACAGTGTTGGATAAGACCACATGGACTTTTTATCATGGTTATGATGCTTCGGCAGACTCGCAGGCAATAGGCAATCTTGCCGCTATGATGCTTGATCGTTGTTTTATACGACATGGGCACAAAGCAATTATTCTCGCGGGCGGTGCCACAAGCTTGATTGGCGATCCGGGCGGTAAAGAGATTGAGCGGCAGCTTCAAAGCGAAGACAGTATTGCACACAATGTTAAGCAGGCTGAGGAGCAATTCAAAGTTATATTTAAGGATAGACCTTTCCAACTTGTTAATAACCTTGATTGGACACGGCATTTAACAGTCGTGCAATTTCTCCGTGACATCGGGAAACACTTTAGTATGACTGAACTAATTCAGCGTGACTATATAGCAACGCGGTTAGGGGATAAACAATCTGGTATAAGTTACGCAGAGTTTAGCTATACGATTCTTCAAGGCATGGATTTTCTTCATTTATACGATACATACCAGTGTACCCTGCAACTTGGTGGATCTGATCAGTGGGGGAATTGTCTGTCGGGTGTGTCGCTTATTCGTCGTATGCGTGAGGCTGATGTGCATGTCATAACGCAGCCATTAATAATCGACAAAGCCACCGGTAGAAAGTTCGGTAAAAGCGAAGAAGGTACGGTTTGGCTTGATCCTGCCAAAACGTCTCCATTTAAGTTTTATCAATTTTGGTTAAATGTTGAAGATGAACACGCCGAAGACTACTTAAAGGTATTTACTGAACTTAGCAAAGAGGAAGTAGTCAATTTAATCGAGCAGTTTAACCATAACCGTTCCTCTCGTCTCTTGCAAAAAACCTTAGCTGACGAAGTCACTAAACTGGTTCATGGTAGTGAAAGAGCAGAGGCCGTCAAAAAAGTTACGGCTGTATTGTTTGGTGAAGGTGATTTTGAGAAATTAAACCAGAGTGACATAAGTATATTAGAAGGTGAGCTTATTACTGTTAAGTCTGACAGTAAGCTTTCTCTACCGGGAATTATATGTCAGGCAAAAATTGCGTCATCAAACTCAGAGGCTAATCGTTTGATTGTGGCTGGGGCTGTTTCGATTAACGGTCAAAAACTCTCATCGGTTGCTGATATGAAGCTTTCTCATGGGAATAACCTCCTAAAAGTCGGCAAGAATAACTTTGCATTGATTCGGTACGGTAACTAGCTGGTGCAGACGGTATTGTCTTACCGAGAGACCGGCAACGTGGCTTAGAATGACGCCTGAAACTAATGTAACTGAATTAAAGGGTGTTGGACCCGAGCTGGGTAAAAAATTTCATCGGCTTGGTATTGATACAGTTATTCAACTAATCGAATATTTTCCACGTCATTATGACGATTACTCAATTATTACCAATATCGTTGCTATCAAACCGGGCATTGTCACTATTAAAGCCTCGATTAAACAGGCGAAGGGCCGTTATGTTCGTCGAGGGATTCATATTACTGAAGCAGTGGCTAGTGATTCGACTGGTAGCGTGAGGTTGGTCTGGTTTAATCAACCGTATCGTGCCGATGCTTTAAAAAAAGGAGTCGAGTATTATATCTCCGGAAAGTTTGAATTAAGTTACCAACGATTATCTATTATGAACCCTAACGTTGAGTTGGTCAGTAATTTTCCTGTTAATACTGCTCGTATAATCCCACGCTATCGTGAGACAAAAGATTTGAGCTCGTATCAAATTCGTAAGCTTATACGTGGTATCGTTCCATTAATCGAACAGTTGCCGGAAACACTTCCAGACTGGCTAATAACACAACAAAAATTACTGTCTCGACCGGAGGCAACCTTAGCTGTACATTTTCCTGACTCAGCTCAACACTTGGCTGAAGCTCAACGACGACTCGGATTTGAAGAAGTGTTTGCTCTTAGTCTTGCTGGGTTAATTAACAAGCGAGAAATTCAACAAGAGCATGCGTTACTCATTCCGTTTAAACAGCAGCTTGCTGCAGATTTTGTTAAGAGTCTGCCGTTTGCGCTCACTGACGCCCAACGGAGAGTGGTCTGGCAAATTTATAAAGACCTTGAAAAACAACATCCCATGAACAGGTTAGTAGAGGGTGACGTTGGCTCAGGCAAAACAGTAGTTGCGGCCATGGCTGCTTTAATGGTTATTCAACAAGGCTATCAGGCTGCAATTATGGCACCAACGCAAATTCTTGCTCATCAGCATGCAGACACTATCTATAAGTTGCTGGAGCCACTCAAATTACAGCATGTAGTCGACATATTAAGTGGAAATATGTCTACTATTCAAAAAAGTAAAGCACACGAAGCCATTAGGAGTGGTAAAGCACAGCTGATTATTGGCACTCAGGCTCTTCTCCAAGAGAAAGTTGCTCTGCCAAAACTGGCGTTGATTATTATTGACGAGCAGCATCGTTTCGGCGTTGATCAACGCAGTGTTTTAATGGCGAAAGCTGGTCATATGCCGCACGTACTCAGTTTAACTGCTACCCCAATCCCGCGTACGCTGGCACTGACATTATATGGTGAGCTTGATATATCTATCTTGGATACTAAACCTACTAATCGAAAACCAGTTATTACTGAAATTGTTTCACCTAACTCGAGAGCTCAACTTTATAAAAAAATAAGTATTGAACTTGATAAGGGAAGGCAAATGTTTGTTGTTTGTCCTGTTATTGAAGATTCTGATAAGTTATCGGTGAGTTCGGCGGAGTCAGTGTATAGCCAATTGTCTAAGAAGGATTTTAAAGATCGCCGGGTCGCCTTACTGCACGGCAAGATGAAGGCGATCGAGAAGAATAAAATCATGGAAGATTTTTTAAAGTCTAAATATGATATCCTCGTCGCGACGACGGTTATTGAAGTTGGGGTGGATGTTCCTAACGCAACAGTTATGCTGATTGAATCTTCAGAAAGGTTTGGTTTAACACAGTTGCACCAGCTCAGAGGACGTGTTGGCAGAAGCAAATACCAGGGTTACTGTTACTTGATGACAAGTCAAAGTTCAACACCACTCAGTCGATTAAAAGCACTCGAAAAGTCACATGATGGGTTCGAGTTGGCTGAACTTGACTTGAAACTGAGAGGTCCTGGAGCAATTTATGGTAAGGTGCAGCACGGTCAGCTTGATTTACGTATCGCAAAGCTTAATGATCTATCGCTTATTCGATCGGCTCGTCGAGCAGCAGAAGTATTCTTACGCGACGAAAACAATCTGTTACAATATAAGGAGCTTTCAGAAAAAGTAGAATCCCTTAGGGCAGTTACCAATCTAAATTAGTCTAACAATGTATTCAGGCACAACATTAACAAAATTTTCTGGTCGCGTTCTCGGAGCTCACCAAAAAATTGACCGTATCGCGCGGCAACAACTTTCTCAAATTTTGCCACAACGGGATGTTTTCCCTTCGATTCGTGATATCTTGCATTTTGAGGGCAAGAATGGCCCAGACGGAATTAAACGAAAAAGCCCATCTCACGATGAACCATGGCATTTTTATAGTCCTTTCGATGATTCTGATTCGGGAATCCTGAAGCTAATTGGCGATCATTATAACCAGTTGGTTGATAATTTACATACTGGTGATACGAAAAGAGCTGCATTCGAGGCAGCATGGTTAGCTCATGCATTAGTGGATGGGCTAACTCCTTCTCACCATTACCCATATGAGGAGAAATTATCCGAACTTCGTGGGGGCAAGTCTCTTGAAACCAGGACCACTATAAGGGAAAAGGCTATTATACCTGGCAAAAACCGTCGTGAGACACTTAATAATAACTGGAAAATGTGGGGAGTGCGCGGTTTATTATCGACTCACTGGCTGTTTGATTTTGGAGCATCCACAATTATTGCACCATTGAGTTTTAGTGGGACTATCCCATCCGAAGCTGACGTCGAAAAAATCCGAGAAACTGGTGTGATTGATTGGTTCAAACAATCGGCTCGTGAGATAGCTACTTTGAACATGTACGAGGAATATTATAAAAAGGGATGGACGCCAACATTGGCTCGACAGGTTAGAACTCAACTTGCTCCCACTATTGTAAAAACGGTTACATTGACATGGTATATGGCAGTAGTTGATCGAAAGTTAATTGTTATCAATCAATGAGGATTATTGCTGGGCAGCTTAGCGGCCGCTTGTTTGATGCACCACATAGCTCTACGACTCATCCAATGAGCGAGAAAGTGCGTGGTGGTATATTCAATGCTCTTGGTGATATTGAAGGCTTACAAATTCTTGATGCTTTTGCAGGTAGTGGTAGCATTGCTTTTGAGGCAATCAGTAGAGGAGCAGAGCGAGTAACGCTGATAGAAAAAAATCGATCTGCCGTCGAAGTTATTAAAAAGAATGCTTCAAGACTTGGAATAATAGATAAGTTAAAGATCTTTCCGATATCGGTTGACTCATGGATACAGACGCAAGAAAGTGCGGTATTTGATGTGGTTATCGTTGATCCGCCATACGATCAAATAGAGCTTAAAACTATTGAAGGTCTGCATAAATCCACCAAAGACAAAGGGATATTTGTTCTTTCGTATCCGGGGAATGCTTCTATACCTCAGATTAACGGTGCTGATGTAATTGTAGTGAAGTCGTATGGTGATGCTCAGGTGATCTTCTATAGATAGGATCCTTTGATGATTTAAGACATGCAATCCTACTTCTAGAATGTATAATTAAATGTATCGGGGATGTGGTGGAATGGTAGACACGCTAGCCTTAGGAGCTAGTGCCGAAAGGCGTGAAGGTTCAAGTCCTTTCATCCCCACCAATCCGGAAAGGGGTACTTAAGATTTCAGCAAGTTGTATAATGCTGTCATGAAGATAAACGATTGGGTAACTGTAATGAAGGTTGAACATGCATAGTCGAGAATCTTTTACTCTAATTCAAGCCGATGATGCACCTATGCCCGACTTCACGTCAGGCTTTGTGGATGGAGTAAAAGCAGCCCTTAGTACCATGACGGACGAAGATTTCGAGGAGATATGGTACGACATACACGCCACGGTAAATGACCTAGAACTATACAGAGCAAATCAAGAATTTGTTGGTTCCTTCGTACATACTGTTGCTGCAGCTGCCGAAAGAGATCAAGAAACAGTTGAGCGGTTTAATCAACTTGGGCAACGAGTCGTAGAACTCTTGGATAGTCGTATGACCGAACACGGAGCACCTATTAAGGATCAGTTAGCTCAATAAGATCTGTTATCCACCCCACTAGGTGTTCGAATGAATGCCTCTCAAGCCCACCAAAATAGACTTGAATCTTTCTAGTGGGAAATGTAAATCCTATGAAACAAATGATGTAGACAATGAACCTAGGTTGCGTGATACTGTATTTATAAAATTGGAGGAGAAATGGCAGACAGGCAAAGCGTTGAGATGCCGACAGCGCCTTTAGGAGAAGGGTGTTTAGAGGTTGCTATTGAGCGCTTGGACAGCAAATTTTTAGAGGATTTACAGCCAGATGATCGAGCAATGATTAATGTTCTACCAAATTTTTCTGAATTTTTTAGACCGGTTGGTAATCGTGTTACGAGGATTCAGTGCCAACGTTGCCCAGCTGAGTGCTTTATGGTTGTCGAGCCCGCTGAACAAATAAACCCGCACCGTACTGGCGAGTTTGTATGCTTTGTGTTAAGCTCCTCCGGCGTTGAAACTGACTATATCTATAATGATGTTTGTATTGAAGGTAAGGGTATAAGCAGAGAGGTTTCTGAAGAAGATTCTAATGAGGAACGACGGATCACTCGGGCGATCATAGAATTTATGTATCCCAGTGTTGATATCTCGCAAGTGGTGGATCTAGATGCTATAGAATCTAAGATTCCTACCTCCCCCGAAGACTTTATGAAGCGTCTGGTAGCACTCACGGAACGACTTGAGGCACAGGCAAGGTGAACTCAAGAACATCCTTCTCCTATTGATTAATATTGTTCTACAACTAAAATTAGTTAGCGATCTGTCTTAACCAACATGATAGGTGTTCGAATGAATATCTCTCAAGTCCACCAATCCGGACAGGATCGTAATTGATGACATACATACTTCGGTAGAATGGTGAAATTGGGGTGTTCAGAGATTCGTAAGAATAATTCGAGCTTAATCTACTATGGTCAGCGAGATCTTGACTAATAGCTTGTTATATTGTACGTTGTAATTTATGAGACCTACTAATGAATATGGTGCAGTTGCCGTTTTAGAAACCCCACAAGAACTAGAGATTCTTGGCAGATATTTAGATAGCACAGCCTATCAACGTACTCAGCCAGGTTTCCATCAACTAATGGAAACGGGTACATTGCCAGGTCGTGAGTCAGACGCCCTAAATCCCGTTGGTCAAGCTTTTCATTATCAGATTGATGAACTTGACAGAAAGGAGTTTCGTATTCAGGATAACGAGAAGGAAATCGCAATGGCTGCAGCTTATCGAGTATTAAGAAGTGTAAATCCCGTAAAACAAGTCAGAGATAGGGTTAGTGGTCGACACCAAGCAGCCAAAGATATTGTGCACGTTTTGTCATCTGTTTAATCCGATTGTAACATCCAAATTAGTTCTGGTTTCATTACAACACCCAACCACCCCACCAGGTGTTCGAATGAAAGTCTCTCAAGTCCACCAATCCGGACAGGATCGTAATTAATAACATACATACTTCGGTAGAATGGCGAAATTGGAGATTTCTGATCTCATCGGAAGGATTATCGTCAATTAACTTACTGCTATCGTATTAGCCGGATATTCTTTCTCCAAGATCGATGAGCGATTGTCGTAGTTCGTCCTCAGTCAGTGGGTGTGTGTTTCGTCGAGTAATTATTTCATCATTTTGAGCATCAAGTTCTTCATCGGATAATTCTCTTGTTTGAGGAAATAATAATCGAGTAGCTTCTCTAAAAGCTACTAAATGTTGCTCGCGACCGATGCTTCCCTGTTGCTCTTTATCAATACTCTCGACACTCTCGGCTTTGGGTAAATCTTCCATATAAAATTACTATAGCATAATGAATTCTTTGTTTATGTTACGAGATTCAGATAGGTACTGGTCGTGGAATTGAAGTATAAGGATGGTTATCCGACGGATATCTTATTGATCCGTTCCACCTATGCCACCAGAAATTCTACTCTCGAACCACAAATATCTCTGGTATTGATATGGGTATTGTAAAGTTTCCTAGAGTAGAATTATAATAAAATCAGTATAACCTGATAAATTATGAAGCAAGTCATACAGCCTAGAAGTAATAACCTTATTGTTTCTAATTGCCAGAGTTTGCTATGAGATGGGGTTATTCTAAGGAAAAAGTGCCTGAGGATCATGAAGCCCCAAGTCCTTACTACACAAGGGAAGAGCTTGAGACCGATATAACAAAACTTGTTGGCGCAGTAAGCTATCTGTCTTATGTTGAGTCAGAGGCAATACGTGAAGGTGTTCGTCGTGTTAGAGAAAGTCGTTCTCCATTCATGGACATTGCCATAGTATCTCTAAACGGTCCTGATCCACGCTTAAGCTATGAGGATGCCATATATTGGAGACTTGTCTCAAGCGTTATAGAGGGACCATGTACGTATCCTGATTTATCAGACAAAGCCTAGAACGTTATTTAGGATTCAAATGATAACTGAACTTGCTTCATCCACCCCACTAGGTGTTCGAATGAATGTCTCTCAAGCCCACCAATCCGGACAGGATCATAGTTTATGACATACATACTTCGGTAAAATGGCGAAATAGCTCAGCAGCTTCGTGATGTCTAATAACTAGACAAAATATTACTATTGTTGTATTATAGCTGTATATGTCAAAGTCATATTTTGAGAGCTTAACAGCCCAATTCCCTAGAACTATCTTAGAAGAAGTTCAGCAAGAACAAGCCAAGCCCGGTATTCATCTAGTAGACAAATTTAGGCTCCTTGGTGTAGCTGCCCTCGTACAGGGTGGTTACGGTCGGCGCTTACATACTGTGGATATAGCAAAGGATCTTGGTACAACTGAATCCACGCTTTTTAGGAATATTCCTAAACCTTTATTCAAAACATTAGAAGAAAGAGGATTGACCTCTTTGAAGAATGATTTTTACGCACCGCGCCGTTTTGCGCTTTCTGATATCGCAATTCATCTAGCAGCGGATACAGATGTAGATTTTGAAAGTGCAGTTAAAACTTGGTCAGGTGCTTATGGAGCAATCGCTAACCCGGCGAGTGTATATGATGCCCAGATTGCTACGACTGGAGTAGCCGGAGAACTAATAACCGACCAAGTCAACTTATTGACACGCAATATTAAAGTAATTGGTTTAACGAAGGGTGTACACGTAGATGATGCACTTGGCATGAGAGTCTTACCCATGGTTGCATCCTACGACATGACTTTTCTACGTGCAGAACTAGGTCAGTTTACTGCTGGAACTATATTAGATACCATTGAAACTCAAGCCGCATAAGCAATCTGCTTGATCCACCCCACCAGGTGTTCGAATACCTCCAACGCATTTCTTTGGGAACACCGCATACGAGCTGAATCTTTCTCTTAAAGATCGAACAGTCTAGTTCTATCTCGAGTTATCAATACGAATCTGCGAAGGTGCTATTGTTATTATATAATTAATATTGTATAATATACTTTATGACTTTCGAGAAGGATTACGAAGGTGCTGTTTTTAATTATAATGAGCAGCTAAGCACAATATTAAACCGTCCACTGACACCAGAAATTATTGATGGCTATGCTGACATTGCCTTAAATCAGTTGATTGATTTGATTGGTGAGGTAGTGCCTGATTATCTTACACAGAGCGACGAACCTGTAGCCAAGATTGGCGCTGAAACAGAACAAGTAGCTTTTGATTTCTTTAAGCTGGGCGACATTAATAATATTTTGCAACATGTAGTTGCAAAGGCGCAGGAACTTACAGACCTAGACACTTTAATAGATACCTTAACTACGCAGGATCATGTTTATGTGCCGCCAGACCCACGTGATGTGTCTATTAAGCATGGTAGCGGAGAGTTTGTTAAGCCCGGACAAATCAAACGGCTTAAGACATTTTTATTTGTTTTGTCGAATGGGTTTGGTATTGATACCCTTGATTCATCACGGGTATCAATTGCCAAAGGAGCCATCGAGCCGAATATGGTCCGCGAGGAACCTTATTATGTAGTTGATATACCAGAACTTGAAAGAACGGTATTGATCTGTGACGAAGAAGGTAATGCTAGCTTTGTTTTTGACAGAGAAGTGTTAAACGAAAAGGGAATAACAGCTGAGAACCTGGCATTGCTTTCTAAAACTGACTACAGCTCTCTAATCGAACAGTACATAAATATCGGTGAAAGTATAATATACTCGAAAAATTTTGTTACAAAAATAAGTGCAAGTCTGACCGAAATTGGCTCTCAAATTCCTTTAGGTAATGACCACGAAGAGGAAATCATATCGTATTTGCACCCTGAGACGGAAGGAGAATTAGTGTCAGCCACTGCTCTGTCACGGATGTGGGGTATGAGCGCAAGGACAGTCATCAGAATGATCAATTCATTAGGTAGCCAACTGGGTGAAGTTGTTGTCGTTCAGAACAGCGTTCGTACGACTACATCTCGATACAATCGTGTCCAGCAAGATATTATCAAGCAAGCGCTGGAGGTCCAGGGAAACTTTGCCCAGGAACCGCCGGAGGGTTATATATCAATTAATGGTCTCATAGAAGTACTTGGGGTAGCTCATGTAACCATAAGCGAAGCAGCCGATAAACTAGCCTCTGAAATAGGTGATGTGGGCATATACCGTTTTGGAGTTAACCGGACAGCCGGTTATTCTCCAACCCAACAGGCAATTTTGCGAGGTTATTTAGAAGCACGTGGTTTAATGAGTATTGAAGCGCCAGAAGGTTATTTGTCTCTTAGGGGATTAGCTGACACCTTAGGAATGAGCTCCCCTACAGTTAATCAAGCCATTAATAAAGTGAAGGAGAATTTAGGGGAAGTACATATATATTCCTTTGGTCCTCAAAGAAGACCTGGCTACTCGCCCGAACAACAAGCCAAGATAAAGGATAGCTTAGCAGAACAAGGTTATTTCAGCACTCCACCAGAGGGCTGGCGTTCACTAAAGGGGATGGCTGACGATATAGGAATAAACGAGGCGACTGTAAAAAAAATTGTTTTAGGCATGAGAGACAGTTTAGGGGAAACACCTATTTGCAACTTTAGAAAACCAGTTCCTGGCTACTCGCCCGAACAACAAGCTGTTGTTAAACAGTACTTTATAGAACATGGATACTTTAAAGAACCGCCCGAAGGTGTTCTCACGCAAACAGGTGTGGCTAAGTTATTAAAGGTAGGGGACAAGGCGATAAAGAGTGCCGTTGAAGGGTTAGGAGATTCTTTTCGTCAAACTGAGACCTATGTTTTTCATAATCAAACAAGAGAAGGTTACACGCCAGAGCAGCAATCACTCATCAAACGATACCTAGAAGATAATGGATATTTCAACCTTCCTAGTGACGGCACTCTTTCAATTAAAGGTGTGGCTGAAAAATTAGGAATTGCTCACCAAACTGTAGCACGATCAATAGAAAAGCTAGAAGACAGATTGGGTGAAATTAGAAAGTATAACTTTGGCGCTTTGGTGGTGCCAGGTCTATCTCCTGAACAGCAACAAATATTGACAGATTATTTTATCCACCAAAATCGTGTAAAAGTTAAAAAGCACGATGTCTAATTATCAAGAATATGAATTGCCTGCTTAATCCATCTAATCAGGTGTTCGAATGAGTCTCTCTCAAGTCCACCAATCCGGACAGGATCACGATTTATGACATACATACTTCGGTAGAATGGTGAAATTGGGGTGTCCCCAGCTATTAAAAAGTATAAATCGGTAGTGCTTGCAATATTCTATATTGAACGGCATTCTATATTTATAAGGAGACACACCGCATGGATCAAGACAGAGCACTAAGAATAACAGCAGCAAAAGTAAGTCGTGCAGAGCGAGAATCCAAACTTGTCAGACAAGCAACAGGTCTGCTGTCGGGATATGCAGTCAGTAAATGGATGCATGAATACAGTATCCCTGTTGATGCAATGGATGAAGGTATGGCGACTCACAGATCAACCGCCAAGCAGTTGTCGGCCACGGCTTTGGCCTATGTGATTAAAGATGCTCCGCCTCTATTGCTGGGCGAAGCAATATACGAGTCTGGAGCCCCTCGAGCGCCACTACACTGGCCGACCGAGGTTAGATTAGCCGCTGTGGACATTAACCAACCGAAGATCGACTTAAATCCTAGGACCTCTTCTCATTCGGTACAGATGCCCAGTAGTACAGTCGCCATATTTAGAGAAGAGCGAGTGTACGACCGTGCTATGGGATTTTTCGAAATTGATCAGTTAGAAGAGCTTTACACAGTCCTTAAGGCTATGGGTGCATACTATGCAGACGCGGATGATGGAAAACGAATCTCGTTGGATACATTACTGATACCCGATGTATCTTTCTAGTTTCCTCGTCTCAATTGCAAAGGTAGGGGAGCTATCTGCTCATTGGGCAATGGCATTAGGAGATTTATGCACCCCACCAGGTGTTCGAATGAAAGTCTCTCAAGTCCACCAATCCGGACAGGATCATAATTAATGACATACATACTTCGGTAAAATGGTGAAATTGGGGTGTTTGCTCTCTTCTAAAAAGACAAATAGAACTACTTGCGTATTTCCGAGGCTGGTAGATAATTCTCTGAGTAAGGAGCCACTTTTATGGGAGAAACTGTTCCCAAGTATTGGTCTCAACCAGCGTTCAGATGGATCCCTCCTCTTTGGCGAGCAGAAGAAATGGCGGAAACAATCGTAAGTGTTACTCCAGCAACAGATGTATTTGAGTTGGCAGAAGAACTAGATATTCCGATTCGTTTCTGTGAATTAGACGCGAAGAGAGGTGGTCTACAGGCTTGTCTTGTGCCCAATTTTGATCATCCTTTCGAGATACTTTGCGATACCTGGTCAGAACCAGCACAAGACGATCCAATTCCTCAGCGAATAGCACATGAACTAGGACATACGTTTTTCTACGATTGGACAAAATGCCCACCAATGCATGTCACTAGACCATCGATCGAAGAGGAGGAATTTTGTGATCGATTTGCCGAGAGACTCATTACCAACCTAGGAAAGCTTATAGTTTGTGATTTGAGACCCCAATGAACCAATCAATCAAGTGTTCGAGCGAAAGTCTCTCAAGTCCACTAATCCGGGCAGGATCACGTATCAACTCCCAGAAACCTCGTTAGGATGAGCTCGCTAGAATACTTTTTATGAACGGCTATAATATGGTTATGGTAAAACGTACTTCAGCCTCGAACTCTTGGGGGATAGAAGCAAGTAATCTTTTAAACCAACCAAAAGAAATAAAAAAGCTCGAGTTCCTAAACTATTTTATGATTTCATAATCGTACTAGGTCTATTTGTTTTACTAATCACTACAAACGATATTGCTAACTCTGATATAAATCTTGGTTTGCAAGGTATTCTATTTCTTCTAATTGCTTTGTCGATCGGATTATTGTTACTTCTAACTGAAATGTATGGTCTTAAGAAGAAATTAGTGTTTAGCAAATTACCTAAGTACCTACAAATACTTACAGTACCGTTAGCGGTTGTACTAGGTGTTGAAATTGCATATTTAGTCTCTATCGGTTTAGTATTATCGTTTGGTGGTGAAAATCAATTCTAGGGCTCACTCCTTAAAGATCTTACCTATCCATTTCGCTAAGTGTTCGAATTAGTGAACTACAAACCGCTAGTATTTTTATTTATTGCTTATGCTATGATTGAAACTAGATAAAAGGGAATGCTCTAAGAACATAACGAATCATGACCCAACGCCTACCAATACCTGGTTCTGACCAAGGGACATGGGGATCTATCCTCAATGGCTTTCTCCAAGTCTCACTGAATGCTGACGGTACGCTTCAGACTACCGCTATTACGCAAGCTGGTGGGGTTACCTCCGTCAATGGACAGACACCAACTAGTGGAGCGGTCACTCTGACTGCAGCTAATGTCTCAGCTCTACCTACCAGTACGAAGCTATCAGGCTTAGCTGACACCTCAGCGGCTACCTCAGCCTCCAATGGACAAGTATTGGCTTTTAATAGCTCTTCTAACCAATGGATACCGAGTACGGTATCCAGTACTACCGTCAACAATGCTACTACCAGTACCCCAGGCTTAATTCAACTCGCTGGTGATCTTGCTGGTACGGCTACGACTCCAACTATCACTAACTCTACTAACGTAGAGGCTATCATCTCTGCTAATACTACGGTAGCTGGAGCAGCTCAGAAGGCTAACAACCTAAGTGATCTAGCGAGTACTTCTACTGCCCGCACAAACCTCGGTCTTGGTAGCGCAGCTACCATCTCCTCTACTGCTGGTGGAGATCTCTCAGGCACCCTTCCATCTCCAACGGTTGCTAAGGTTAATGGAGTAGCAGTTACTGGTACTCCATCCTCCGGCCAGGTTATTACTGCCTCCTCATCCTCAGCTGCTACCTGGGCTACACCATCAGGTGGTGGAGCAGTATCCTCAGTTGATGGTATGACTGGTGCAGTGACTGGACTTCTACAAGCCAGTAATAATCTTAGTGACGTAGCAGATCCTGGATCGAGTCGGGCTAATATGCACATTCCAAACTTAACCCCTGCCGCGTGTGTCTCGGTCACGAATATTGCATCACTGTCTGGGCTGCCAGCAATCGACGGATATGCACTTGCTAATACTGACCTTGTATTACTAACTGGTCAGACAACGGGATCTCAGAATGGCTTATGGCAAACACCAACTTCAGGGTCTGGTGCTTGGACACGGCCAACCGAATTTGCTAACGGGTTAGTTACGCATGGCCGTTCGATAGTAATTATGAATGGGACAATATATACGGACACTATTTGGAATCTTATAACCCCGACGGCAGGTATTACAATCGGTAGCACTTCTCAGACATGGTCTACTCAAGCTATAGTCCTAGCATCGTCAGCACCGACATCACCACAGGTAGGATCGCTCTGGGTTGATACATCATCTACTCTTGTTGCGGCAACAGGACCTGCTGCTTGGACGTCACCAACCGCCTGGAATTCTTCTTCAACCTATACAATTGGTCCGCCAGCATCTGCAGTAACTCGAAGTGGTAGTTGTTATATAGCCTTAACGTCAAATACCAATATTGACCCGGCTACAGATAATGGTACAAATTGGCAGCTCATCGCTGAAGCAGGAGCAACGGGTGCGGCTGGAGGTTCTACGGTACTTGACTCAACTCTTTTACTGCCGGCAATCAGTGTTGGAACACCTGCTTCAACAGGTAAATCAGCCGATTCAGGACATTCTCACTTGGCTACTTCGTTTGGACCAAAGGATTATGGTTATTTAGGATGGTCAGTTGATCCAGAGGCTTGTACAACTACTACAGCTTTATCCGGGGGCGTCGGTTATTCGGTATTAGTGCGTGTGCCTCCAGCTGGCACTATGTCAAACGTAATACTGGCTATCACAAACACCCCATCAGTATTAGCTAATTCATATGTTGCCGTCTATTACGGGGGCTCTTTATCTAACTCAACGTTACTTGGCCAGTCGAGTGATCAGTCTTCAACTTGGACGGCGGCGGGTCGTTACGTTGTCAATATCGGCAGTACTCTATCTTACACAGGTTCATTCTTAACAGTTTTGTTTTGGATTGGATCGGCTACAACTATGGCAAGCTTTGCTAGGTCGAGTAACTACGTGCCTCTTCTTAATGGGGGATTAAGCACAGCTCGGTTTGGAACATTTGGCTCAGGATTAACCACGACAGCTCCAAGTCCTGGATTTACGGTAGGTCAGTCAGCCAGCACGATTGGGGCGTATTTTGTAGGGATTTCCTAGTATGTCATTGATGCGATGGACTGGTTCAGCATGGACTGCCGTACCTGGTATCAAACAGTACAATGGTTCAAGCTGGTCACTTAGCAAAGCCTCAGGTTGGGATCAGAATGTAGCTCGACAATTTGCATCTGACGTTACGAGCCCAATACTAGCTATTCAGCGAATTCTCAGTAATATGCATGCTGATGGTTGGAATCCTTGGGCTTCAACGCAAAGCACAAGCCCTCCGCTTGCTAATTGGTGTCAGAGATTATCGATTAGTGGTTCTCCGACTGGCGGGACATTTACGCTGACATATGGCGCAAATACAACTTCAGCAATTGCTTATAATGCAACTGCCTTGACAGTACAGACTGCACTAAATGCCTTGGCATCGGTGCAAGCGATCGGCGTGGCTCGTGTTCTTGGACCAGCCGGCACTGCTTATGCGACTGCTACCGGTAATTCTGCACTTCCAGGTGCGTTTTATACGGTTGTTTTCCCTTATCCAGCATCGACTCTATTAACCGCCAACAGTTCAAGCCTCACTGGTGGTAGCTCGCCGACGGTTAGTATTACGACGACACCGGTCGGCGGAACTAACATTAACTGGAATGGACGGTGGACATGGGATGGCACGCAATCGGGTGCTAATGGTCTCAATAATCAAGTTAATTTTGATACGAATGAATGGACTGATGCACAAGGGGGCTCAGGATCTAATTATCAGACTATCCCAGGAGCAGGCAACTGGACTGGCTATCGGCACGATACAACAACCGACATTACATGGTATCGGGCTCTTCTGGAATACCAAGCGATCAGTGGTGATTCCAGTTTTGCACCGGACGTCAATCAGATGGAATTTGTCCTTTTTCAGAATTGGTTTAATACTGGTTACTATAAAGCATGGCCGTATTTTGAACTGTTACGTATGCATGAACGTCAACCTTATTTTGGATGGGACCAAGCTGCGTTGCACCTAGCCCAGAGCATTTTTACAAACAACTATACAAATAATGAAATTATCCTTGATGGAAATGAGAAATTTGCTTACCGTGTTGACTACAATATACAGTGTGCCGCCATGTTGCTCGATGCTGGAGTGCGTTTTGCTGGTACAACCTGCGCATTCGCTTCCTATGCGGCTGTTCCGTCGTATACTCACGGTACCCCGAATTCTTATCAAACGGCGGGTATTAATGTCCTCAATAGGCTAATTGTTCAGGCAGTGAATGGTACAACCGGGCTCATTCCGACCACATTAATTTATATTCAGGGGGGTACGGATAGTGCGGATACATCTGGGAATGCATTAAAGGATCGAGTGCAAAATATTACTATGTCAGGTACACCGACAGGAGGGACGTATACCTTAACTTTTGGTGCTAGTACTACCTCAACTATTGCCTATAACGCGACTGCCTCAACTGTTCAAACAGCACTCAATGCGTTAGCTTCCGTAACATCTGTCGGTGGGCTGACAGTTGTCTCATCCGGCTCGGGAGTTTTGCCTGCTGGATATACATACAGTGTAAGTTTTACTGCTGCTACTTCACAGTCTTCACTCATAACTGCTAATTCCTCTGGTTTAACGGGAGGTACCTCGCCTTCAATCTCTATAGCAGCACAGGTTTTTGATGCCAACATTTTTTGTAAGTCAGGAGAGACCGGTCAGGATGCTGACTATTTACTCAGAGCTTATCAGTATCTTCAGGCAGCAGGACTGACATCTTCATCTCCTAATTTACTATCTACCGCGACCAATTTAATGAATATTGCCTTTGGTGCATCAGGTTCACTCGGTTGGTACGATAGCCATCATGGTGGTCTGTATTTTGGGCTAAACTGGGACGGCAGCGGACTCAATACTGTTTATAAAGAGTCTGGTCGTCAGTGGCATTGGTTGAAGGCAATTAATCGAATTATTTCGGTTTCTGGAGGCAATGATGCCTCTGGTACGCCATGGACAACGTGGCGTACCAGGTTTCTTAGCGCAGGCATCGATTACGCCTGGCTTAATCAAGAGAAAGCACTCGGACCAGTTTATCGATCTAATCCAGATTGGACACCGTATTCGGATCCAAACACTCCTTTTGGTGGCTCTCCCTCTGACCAGTACAAGATATCTAGCTATACGACTGAATTCTGGGCAACTTCTGAGGCCTGCGGCATAGTTAGTGGCGCATTATTGGACTATCTTTTAGGCCGAGGTTCAACTCCTTGGTGATCAAGTTTAGTGTGCACTTGCCATATCTGATTGTTATAAACCGCTCTTTAGAGCTTCTTTGTCTGCCTGATTGCTTATGCTATCATTAGCATAATAAGGTAAGAAGGCACATAAAGTGGGAATAGTGTATATCTAAATGACCCAACGACTTCCTACTCTGGGTGGTGATGATGGCACATGGGGAGCTGTCCTCAATGGTTTCCTCCAAGTCTCGCTGAATGCTGACGGAACCCTTCAAACGGCAGCTCTCACAACCGCCGGTGGTGAGGTCGTCAGCAACAAAGGAGCAGTCTCAGGCTATGCTCCCCTTAACGGTTCCTCACTTGTTCCTGTCACTAATTTAGGAACTGGTACCGCCAGCTCTTCTAATTACTTACGTGGTGATGGAACGTGGGCAGTAGCTGTCGCTGGAACCTCCAGTCTGGCAGGTGATTCAGATGTCACTCTATCTTCTCCAACCAATAACCAAGTCTTAACGTATAACTCAGGTGCAGGTAAATGGGAGAACGCTACTCCAACTACGGCTTCTGTTGCTTCTGTCTTTGGCCGTACCGGAGCTGTTACTGCCACGACAGGAGACTATACCGCTGCCCAAGTCACTGGTGCACTGGTAAACACGAATAATCTATCTGACGTATCATTAGCCTCCACAGCCCGTACTAATCTAGGTCTTGGTTCTGCTTCCACCCAATCAACCGCTACCTTTGCTCAAACTGCCAATAACTTAAGTGATCTTGCTAGTGCCTCTACCGCTAGAACGAACCTTGGTCTTGGTAGTGCTGCTACCATCTCCTCCACAGCTGGTGGTGATCTTTCTGGCACTCTCCCATCTCCAACCGTAGCTAAGGTCAATGGAGTAACTGTTACAGGTACTCCAAGTAATGGACAAGTCATCACTGCGAGTAGTGGTAGTGCAGCTTCTTGGCAAACTCCATCAGGGGGTGGCAGCAACAATAACGTCGCATTTCTTTATTCACTATTAAGCTAGAAGGAGTTTGAATTATGGCTACACCGAACATTTTGGCATTAACAACCTCAACACCAAAAATCCTAGTATCAACCCAAATTAGCGTCACGGGTGAGCACACTGTTTATACTGTACCGTCGTCGCATGCCACAAAGATTACTCAGGGAGTAATCAGTAATATATCGACAACTGCGTCTGCAACCGTTGGTTTAAATATTATCCCCTCTGGAGGATCGGCAGACACAACGCATAAGGTTATCCCTGACACCTATTCACTAGCTCCAGGTAACAGCCTTGCTCTGGAGCCACTAATAGGCGGAATGTTTATGGGAGATAGTGACTATATTTCTATCAACTGTGGTACTGCCAGCGTGATCGATATTGTAGTTACGGGCTTAGAGATGTCGTGAGTAACCCTCTAATTAATCAAGGTTCTACTTTGACTCTAGTAGATATGGATAGCAGCCCAGCCGTCCAATCAAATGTTTTGTCGAAGAAAACTATCTTTAATCTTCCAACACTACAATCACCTACAGGCAAATATAACCCAAATGTTCAATTTCCTGCCGATGCTGGGGTGGTCAATGTCGTAACCGCAGGAGCTGATCCTACTGGAGCAACTGATTGTACCTCTGTCATTCAAGGTATATTAAGTGCCAGTTTCCCTAATTATGGCTCACCACTTATTATCTATTTTCCCAATGGAAACTATCTTGTTAGTGGTCAGATCTTATGTAAAGATGGTAATGGTAATTGGTGCTGTTGTGTTACGTTTCAAGGGCAGAGTCGCCACGGTGTTACTATACGATTAGCTGACAATACGACAGCTTTTAATAATGCTTCGTCCCCGATTGGTATCTTAGTGACTGCTTCTAAGCCCTATTCACCTGGATTTAATTCTTCCAACGGAAACGGAAACGAAGCTTTTTCTAATTTTGTATCTGATATGACGATTGATTGCGGCAATAATGTCGGGGCTTTTGGTATCGACTTTGAAGCTAGCAACTGTGGTTCGGTGAGAAGGGTTACTGTCAAAGGTTCAAACTTCTATGGTGGATTAGCCTTACAACGCAGCCCTGGTCCACTTTTCATTAAAGACGTTACTGTACTTGGCGGTGTAGTTGGATTTGGCCTTTCCGGCGAGACATACTCGATGATGTTTGAGGACGTTTGTGCTACTGGACAATCGCAGAATGCCTTTCAGTTCTATGCTGAACCTTTTTGTGTCAGAAACCTAGTTACTGACACTCCAATAGAAGGGACTGGCGATGTTGGTAGTGCGACACTCATTGAATCACCAAACGGCTATGCCGATGTCCTAAACGGCGAGAACATGCTAGATACGTTTCTGAATGGAGCATACAGCAGTCTCCGCATTAATAATATTCCAGAGGTTTACCCAGATCCGCTGTCACAATGGGCAAATGCTACAACCTACAGTGGTGGCATCCAAGCTGCTCTGAGTGCAGCATCCACTGTTTATTTTCCAGTTACTACAACAACTAGCTATAATATGGGGTCAACTACCTTCACACTGCCAACCACCCTTAATAGGTTAACTTTTCTTAACACTTCTCCTAACTTTGGTAATTTCTCAGGTGCTGCACCAGTATTCGAAACCACCGGTAACACAACTGAGCCACTTATTATTGAACATGGCTGGCTACAGATAGGTGGGAATAATCCGTATTGGATTCTACATAACTCTACTCGACCCCTTATTTTAAGAGATCTCACTCTAAACGATGGCTCAAATACTATACCTGGAGTTGTTCAGGGTTCTGGAGCCGGGCCGATCTATATTGATGATTTCTGTGGTTCTGGCGTTCAAGTTGCTACTGGAGGGTACATCTATGCTCGCCAACTTAATTACGAAGGAACGTCGACGCCGTCAATTACTAATATAGGTGGTACTATTTGGGTTATGGGTTGCAAGACAGAGAATGATCAACCCAACATTGTTGTCACTAGTAGCGGAGGCGTATCGGTTGTACTTGGCATCTTTGCATATCCATTAAGTACACCATCTACTCCTATGATCGTTACAACTAACTCAACGCATGCTATTCAATTTTCGACGGCGGTATATACTCCGGGTCACGATTATTCTACATATGTCGAGACTAATGATAGCGGTACAATAGTTGACTACACTGGATCATCATTCTCGGGGCGTGGGTATGGCCATTACGGTATACATGCACATCCAACTACGTTTTGATCGTAGAACTTTATTGGGTTCCCAGGTAGATAGAATTCAAGTCCACTGACTTCTACACAATAGTGCGGACTGTGAACTTGGTTTTATGTCACCATCGCTTATGCTATGATTTAAAGTAATAAGCAAGTATAGGGAAACAGTCATTAAAAGTACTAAAAATAGCCTATGACTCAACGCCTTCCAATACCAGGTAGTGATGACGGTACATGGGGATCTATCCTCAATGGTTTTCTCCAGGTCTCACTGAATGCTGACGGAACTCTCCAAACAGCCGCTCTATCACAAGCTGGCGGTGAACTAACAAGTAATAAAGGAGCCGCCTCTGGCTATGCTCCACTCAATAGTAGTAGCCTGGTTCCTGCCACTAACCTGGGAACCGGCAGTGCCAGTTCATCAAACTATCTACGAGGTGATGGTACCTGGGTGACTCCCAATGGAGGATCAAGTTCTCTTGCTTCTGATTCAGATGTAACGATTACGTCTCCAGGCAACAACCAGGTACTGACTTACAATAGCGGTGCTGGTAAGTGGGAGAACCAAACCCCAACTACAGCTCCAGTCTCCTCAGTCTTTGGAAGAACTGGCGCTGTTACTGCCACAACTGGAGACTACACGGCTGCTCAAGTCACTGGTGCACTGGTAAACACCAACAACCTCAGTGATGTCTCCAGTACATCAACTGCCAGAACTAATCTGGGACTAGGTAGTGCTTCTACTCAATCAACCGCTACCTTTGCTCAGACGGCTAACAACCTGTCTGACCTTGCTAGTGCATCCACTGCCAGAACCAACCTAGGCCTTGGTAGCGCTGCTACCATCAGCTCCACTGCTGGTGGAGACCTTAGTGGTACTCTGCCTTCTCCTACAGTGGCTAAGGTAAACGGTGTTGCTGTTACCGGTACTCCATCCTCCGGCCAGGTTATTACTGCTACCAGTAGTTCTGCTGCTACCTGGAGCACTCCTTCCTCTGGAGGTGCCCAAAACCTTACTCCTACAGCCGTTAAGACCTCAGCTTATAGTCCAGCAGCTGGTGACTTCGTCCCAGTTGATGCCAGTAGTGCCAGTGTCACCATAACGTTACCAACTGCTCCTGCCGATAAGTCACGTATAGAGATAAAGATGATCAATGTAGCCAGTACTAATACGGTCACCATTAATACTGGTGGCTCAGATGTCTTTAACAAAGCTGGTGGTACGACTACAGCGACACTATCACTGCTTAACCAAGCTGTCATGATTCAATACGCTGCTACGCCTGCTATATGGTACGTCCAGAGTGATGACTTACCACTAACCCAGCTTGATAGTAGATATGTACTCGATAGTAGCGTTGGACAAGCCAACGGTGTTGCTTCATTAAACAGCAGTGGCTTAGTACCAGTAGGGGAGTTGCCTACTAGTACGGCATCGGTATTTCGGACAACCAATGGTCCTCCGGTAGTGCTTTCAACAGATCAAGTTGGAGATTTTGCGTTTGATCCGGTGGCAGCTGTTATATATGGTCCACTTACTGGAACTCCGACAGTCGGCAACTTATGGACCATATCTGGTAGTTCGGTAACTACGCTAGTGACTAGTGTACCTTCAATAGCTGCTCAAGCGGCCTGGTCAATTAGCGGCACATCCACTACCTCTTGGTCTCAAGCTATAACTTCACTAGAACCTGGCGACCTTATTGTACTTCAGTGGATTGGGTCTGGTTCTACTACGACAATAAATTCCTTAACAGATACTGCTTCAGCGATTACCTGGACACAGCGATTAGATCAACAGCCAGCTACGATTGATCTTGAAATATGGACTGGCGTAGTCGGTACCGCCACATCGACTACCACGGTAGATATAACCACACCGTTTAGTACAAATGGCTTTGGCTTACTAAGGCAATTTCGGTCTGTTAAGGGTGCCTCAACTACTTGGACATATATTACATCTAACTATCTCAGTAATGGCAGCAGTACAAGTGTCCTGTATCCAAGTCTGACCGCTACGAGCGTTGGGCAGCAAATTTACTCTGGTTGGACGGCCACGTTCTCAAGCTTTAGTGCGGGTAGTACGTCGGGCTTTACGTACACTAATAACAACTTAGCCGGTGGGGCAAATGGTGAAGAGTGTTATGACCTTTCTTTATCAGCTGGCGCAATTCAACCAGGGTGTAATGTTAGTCCTGCCTCAGCCGAATATGCCCAGGGAATTATAATGGAGGCGTCTTAGTGATCCTTGGGTTATGGGATGGAGGCCAAACCCAAACATTAAGCGACGCAGCTCAGTACCTAAAGGTACCGAATCTGCCAATTTTGCAAGCGTATCTTGATCCATCACAGAGTTGGAGCTCTGGTATGATTTCCTCGTATTATGTTAATCAATGTAGTGGCGCGAGCGAGGCACTAATAACAGTACCTATGTTAGTCGGGCCAATTAGTGGTGGTACCGCCAGCGCAACTCTGTCTTCAACTCTCTCAACAGGCGGCCCAATTACATCCTTACCCGTAAATCCAGTTGCTAGCACGATTAGCAATTGGACAGCAAACTTAATATCAGGAAGCCATAGTCAGCAACTCACGATCCAAACGCCGGTTTCTCCAGGCGCAACTACTATTAACATCGCTGGCTCCATAACACCTAATTTTGCTTATCCAAGTGGCACGATTATTGATGCCACAGGTTCGGGTACGGGTCAAACAACAAGTCCTCAAAATCCATCTAATGTGACAACACCAACCACTATGACCCTCTCTGATGTTGCGGCTGGTATTTGGGATAGTCTATTTAGCCAGACATTTCAGACTATAGTGGCTGCACGATCATCATCATCGGCTATACTGCGTATAGGTTGGGAATTATACGGAAATGGGTGGTATCCATGGAATGGACCAGCTCTAGCATCAGCCCATCAGGCAGCATACATACATCTTGTAACCTTGGCTCGGTCAACCGCAACGACGTACAATACGGCACACAGTACGAATTTTGCATTTCAATTCGATTGGAATGGTGGTTTAGTATATGCCGGATATGACCCAATGACTGGAGGCGCATGGCCTGGTGCGTCGTATGTTGATTATATTTCTGGTGACATTTATGACGAATCATCATCTGGTAGTGCTGGTTGGACTCAAGCGGTCAGTAACATGAATGAAGGAATAACGCTTGCTCAGACTAACGGTAAGTTGTATTCCATGCCCGAGTTTGGGCTCGGAAGTAATGGCGACGATCCTGATTGGTTGGAAGCTGCATATTACTGGATGCGAGCGAATGCTTCTAGCCTCGGGTATGTTCTTTATTTCGGGAATTTAAGTGGATACCCTAATTCCCAAACAATAATCAGTAGTCTTTATGGCGCCTGGACGCAACAACAATTGGGTAGCACGACGCATCGCTATCTAACGACGGGGACTAATCGGTATAGAGTTCAGTGATAGGCGCGTACACGCGATTTCACGCTGCAAATCGATAGAAAAATAGGAGGGTTCATGTATAAAAAACATGAATAATTCTAGAGAGGTAATTGAAAAAAAGATAAAAAAATAAGATACTACTAGTTGGATTGGGTCTCACTAACATACAATAATTTATGACACTTGAGCCGTTACATGACTCGTAAAAATAAACAACGCTACGGACTTAAGTCTTTTGGCGGTATAGCCATAGCTTTGATTTTCGGCATCATTGGGACGAAATTAATATTTACCACTCATGCTTCACAGTTAGCTGGTGATGCCAATGGTGACGGAGTGGTGAATATCGTTGATTTGTCGATTCTTGCCTCTAACTGGGGTACTACTAGTGGGGCGACATGGAGCATGGGCGACTTCAATGGTGATGGCATGGTGAACGTCTTAGATCTCTCTATCTTAGCTGATCACTGGGGCGATACATTGACCGGTCTTCCTACGATACCATCTGGCCTGTCTGCCACACCTGCAAGTGATGCTACAGTTAATCTGTCATGGACTGCTGATAGTAGTACGAATGGTACTGTCACTTACTCTATATACCGTAATGGCAGTCAAGTGGGTACAACAACCAATACCACCTACTCTGATACGGGGCTCATTAGTAACACGGCCTATAGTTATACTATTTCAGCAAAAAATAATAATGGCACTTCTGACCAATCAAGCTCAGTCAACGTTACTACTTTATCTTCAGGCTCATGCAGCGCTCCATCCGGAACATTTACTATAGCCATATGTGGCAATAAGTTTGTTAACCAGTCGGGTCAGACGGTGGTCTTGCGTGGGGCTAATACGGAAGGTACGCAATACGATTGTGCTCAAAGTGGAGCCGGTTTCTACGATGACACAACCATCACTCCTGGAGCGGGCGGTAACCCCGGTAATTACACGACCGAGGTAAATGCGTTGAAAGTGTGGGGGATCAATGTGGTCCGAGTTAATCTTAATGAGGAATGTTGGCTCGGCATCAATGGTGTGCCATCAACTACATCGGCAACGGTTGGTACTGTTCCGGCTGGTGATAGTTACGACACTAAAGTAAATGCCTATATGACAGAAATGGGAAACTACGTCAAAGCCCTCAATGCCGCCGGTATTTACACTGAGTTGGACCTCCATTTGAATGCCCCAGGGGCTGAGATCATTACCGATGCGAGTACTGATGCTCAAAACCCCTTGCCGGAAGCTAACTCAGATAATTTTTGGAAAAGTGTCGCTGCTTACTTTAATCAGAATCATTCAGTTATTTTTGGCGTATTTAACGAACCGTTCCCACCGAACGCAAAAGCAAGTGGTGATACGACTTCTGGTTGGGCTTGTGTGCTCAGTGGATGTACGGTGCCTGATTATACGAACGAAGATGCCAGTAAATATGGCAGTACCGTCCCTTTAGCTACGTATAGTGGTGAGGGTATGCAGCAAATGATCAATGATATTCGTGACTATAATACGACAGCGCCACTCTTAGTTGGCGGTCCGGATTTTGCCGGTGATATGGATAATTGGCTCAGTACATTTTATCCAGCAGGAAAATCTATCGATCCAGACAATGAATTAGCAGCATCGGTTCATATCTATTATCCTAGCGGGAATTCTCCTTGCTCGCTCACTACAAGTGTTTCTACGGCTTGCCCAAGCACTTCCCAAGGGGCACTTTCAAATAATGGTATTATGCAGGTCGCTGCGATAACACCTGTTGAGATCGATGAATTAGGAGATTTCACCTGTACCAGTAACGAATCTGCCTCGACGAGCTTAGCTCCATTTATTCAATCGGTTGATACTGCCGACACAACTGATAGTGATGATATAGGGTATATTGGTTGGTCATGGACAACATACGGTTGTGACCCCAATTTGATTACAAATTTTACCACTGGTGCACCGAGCAATATGGGGGAAGCATTTTACTGTGAATTGCTTAATGGCGTTAAAGTAGCTCAGTCAACTTTCAGTTCTGATTGTACGGGTGATAGCCCAAAATAGTCTTGCTCTTGACAAAGGTCGTTCATAGTATCACACTAACCACTACCGTTTTATTAATAAAAATGAGAAAGAAAAAAAGGAGTTATTAAGATATGTTCACTAACTTTGCATTATTTGATCTGGATACGCCAGCCTTAGTCATTATATTAGCGATTGTCCTGCTGCTGTTCGGTGGCAAAAAATTACCGGAACTTAGCAGAAGTCTCGGCGCGTCAATGAAGAATCTACGTGAAGGAATTGATGAAGTTAAAGGTGCTAAGAACGATCTAACAAAGCAAGCCGGCAGCCTAAAACAGGGACTATCGCTTAGTCCAGTTCTAGCCGAACATGTGGAAGAGAAGAACGTTTAAAAAAGAAATCAGGGCAGACGATAGCTTTGTTTAGTCGTCTATAAAGCCACCGGATTGGTGCCCCCATAGCTTAGCGTAAATGCCGCCGAAAGCGAGTAGTTGTTTGTGATTGCCTTGTTCAACAATGGCGCCATTATCCATAACTACAATCCGGTCCATTTTTTGAATAGTACTTAACCGATGAGCGATGACGATTGCTGTCCGACCTTCCATAAGTTTCCACAAAGCATCTTGAATAAGAACTTCGCTGTCTGAGTCAAGAGCGCTGGTTGCTTCGTCTAGGATTAAAATAGGAGCATTCTTGAGCATTGCCCTAGCTATAGCAATTCGTTGTCTTTGGCCGCCTGATAGCTTGACGCCTCGTTCACCGACGAGTGTTTCGTAGCCTTCTGGCAGTTCCTTAATGAATTCATCAGCGTGGGCCAGCTTAGCGGCTCTTTTTACTTCTTGATCGGATGCTCGAAATTGTCCATAGCTAATATTGTTGGCCAACGACCGATGAAACATGATTGGTTCCTGTGGAACATACGCAAGATGTCGGCGTAGATCATCCTGTTTGAGATGGGCAATATTTTGACCATCAATTAATATCTCGCCACCATCGATATCACTGAAACGAAGTAGTAAACGAGTAAAGGTTGTTTTGCCTGACCCTGAATGACCAACCAAGCCGACTTTCTCACCAGCTTTAATCTCAATATTGAGATCATGAAACAAAACGTCACCAGCACCTTCATGGGTAAACTCAACGTTACGCCAGCTAATCGCACCATTTTTAATATGAGATTTTTCAGGTCGAGGAGGGTCTTTAACTTCCGCTTCGAGCTGAAGAATGGCTACCATATCACTGGCATCTCCAAACGATCGGTTATAATTTCGGATGCTTGTCGTACCGAATGACCATAATTGACTGGCGATATTTGCTGTGTAGCTTAATATTAAATATACGGTAGCTATATTTGACTTGAGAACGACTACCCCAACGACTGCCATAACAAGCGCTAATATGGTAATAGTATTTGTAACGCTGGTTAGGTAAACCATTTGCTTTTGGCTGCCATGCATGACAGCCAAAGTTTGTTGTCTAGTAAGGGCGGTTAACTCATCGAATTGAGCATTTTCGTAGCCAGTGCCAGCAAAGCTCTTAATAGCCATAACGTTAGTAATGGCGTCTGCCAGGTATCCGGTAGTTTTGCTCTCGGTCTTTGCTTGTTCGGCGCTAAGGCGTCTGGTTTCTCGGGTTACTACTAAAGCAAAAAAGATGAAAATAAGCGAGATAGACAGGAGTAAGATCGTAAATAGTGGCGACCGCTTAACAAGGATGACTGAGGCAAAGATAAGACTGGCGAATAAGGGAATAACTTGAAAAATGGTCGTATCCGCAAAACGAATATAGCCACCCAATAGTTTATTGGTCTGAGAAACCAAAGAACCACCGAAGCTATTGGCATGGAAGTTAGCGCTTTGTGATAATAAATGTTGGAAAACCCGGCGGTTTAAGTCACGTTCAACTACGGCCTCAAGTCTCCACGTAAATACGTCGACGATTCTCCACATCACTACACCACCAATAAATATCAGGACTGCATACAATATGAGGCTCGAGCCAAAGCTTCCCCAGACACTATGGGCGTGGTACTGACCTTTACTTAATCGGTTTAAAATGTTTGCCAATATTAGCGGTGGGAGGAATTGATATATTAAAACCGTTAGAGGAACAGTAACCAAAACACCGACAACGTAACGCGGATACTTCCACGCATGACCAAGATACAGGAGAAGCGTTTTTGACATGATAGGTTTTGACATAGTACGCAGCCTCCGGCTGCTATTAATTTAAGCTGACGTTGATTTTGCTACAAGTTACAGTTTTTAGACGGGATTAAGGACACTAAATGGACATCTCTTAAAAGCTAATTCTCCGGGCTCGTAGTTGTCGACAACGCAACTGTGTTAGTAGCTATTATAGCGTAAAACGCTTGAACTTGAATACGCTTAGCGATTTTTATCAGACGCCTGTTTACTGAAAAGAAGATTATTTATATAAATAATCTCTGGTAAGAGGCAAATCGTTGTTAATACCTTTTGAGAATACAATTTGCATGAGGTCATTTTCGCCATAACGAAAGGAGGCTGATGAACTTGCAAGCCAGAGTCGCCACATCTTCACAAATTTCTCGTCGTACATTTTTTCGATCGTAGTGACATTAGCATCAAATCGTTTTAACCATTCATCAAGTGTTAATGCGTAATTGAGTCGTAGGTTTTCTATGTCGAGCAACCGAAAATTATATTCAGGGAAAAATTGTATAATGCTTCGAATACTTGGGATGTACCCTCCAGGAAAGATGTACTTATCAAGCCATCGTGGTATGGGATATTCATTCTGTTTAGTAATTGTGTGAAGCACACTAATACCTTCTTGAGGCAGTAAATCGTGAACACTCTGCATGTATGTCCATAGGTTATTCTTGCCAACCGCTTCAAACATGCCGACACTAATAATACGGTCAAATTGATACTTGGCTGGGTCAAGATCTTGATAATTCATCAAGGCAAATTTCACTCGTTTTTCCAAGCCAAGCTGTTTGGCTCGTTTCTTGCAATATTTTAGCTGTTCTTCGCTTAGAGTAACGCCTAGCCCTTCAATATCGTACTTCTGAGCGGCGGTAAACAATAAATGCCCCCAGCCTGGCCCTATATCTAAAAGAGTTTGCCCTTTACTGAGCTGTAACTTTTTCAGAAGATGATCTACCTTTGCTTGTTGCGCTTGCTCCAATGTGAACTTTGGATTCTTAAAATACGCACAGGTATACGTCATTGACTCATCAAACCATAGCTTAAAAAAATCATTACCGAGATCGTAGTGACGATGTATCTCTTCTTTTTGAGTTTCTTTAACATTTTGGTCGTAGCGGTAGGTGGAGATTTTACCCAATAAGCCTAATTCTTGTTTATTTTCTAGGTATAGGCGCATTGGTTGGCCAAGACCTCCAATAATTTCAATATCACCATTCATATAGGCTTCCCCGAAACCTAATTCAGAATGGGCGACTATTCGTCGATAGAAGCGAGTCTTTTTGATGACAAGCGTGAAATAAGGTTCTCCCTCTCCAAAGGTTGTCTCGTGGCCCTTCTCATCGATGACTTTGAGTGCGCCATGCTTTAGCTTTGGTAAAACAGAGAAGAAAATCTTTTTGTACATTACTGGGGATTATACCGCATTTATGACATTTTGCATGGAGGATTCAAGCGTTTATATAACACTAAAGTTGCTATCTATTACGAGTGTCTGCATGGAGTGGTGTGCGTATTATCCTAAAATGGCCAAGAAAGTCTCAAAAAAAGTAAACCATAATCGTTACAAACGGTCGGTGTATGCTATCATTACTGCTAGTAATATGACTATGGGACGATAGGGATAACAGATAGTAATGAGTAAAGTTGCGCATTATTTACAAGAACATATAGTTGGTGAAGTGATGACATCGCTTGACGTTCGTCGAGATTTCTCTACTGATGGTAGCGTACTCAGCTTGATGCCATCCGTAGTAGTCTATCCTCGGAATGAGAACGATGTGCGCAAGACAGCTCGCTTCACTTGGCAGTTGGCTGAAAGAGGTCGGATAATACCGATTACGGCTCGTGGTAGTGGTACTGATCAAAGTGGTGCCGCCTTGAGTTCAGGAGTCATTTTAGCTTTTCCAGCCCACATGAATCAAATAGTCGAATTCGATAATAAGAGCGGGAAAGTGAGTGTCGAACCAGGCATTAATTATGGAAAGTTGCAGCAAACTCTGAAAACTTATGGCAAGTTTCTTCCGCCGTATCCCGCATCAATTGAATACTCCACGCTAGGTGGTGCAGTTGCTAATGACGCTGGCGGAGAAAAATCCATTAAGTATGGGACGACGAGGGCCTTCGTTAAAAGCCTCCATGTAGTACTTGCTAACGGGGAGGTAATTGAGACAGGCCGCTTGAATAAGCGTGATCTTAATAAGAAACTTGGTTTAGCTACGTTTGAGGGTGAAATTTACCGAGCAGTTGACACACTAATTGAGGAAAATCAGAAGGTTCTTGATAAGGTTAGTCCGGCAGTAACGAAAAACATTGCGGGCTATAATCTCCGGGATGTTAAATCAAAAGACGGTTTCGATCTTACGCCTCTATTTGTTGGCTCGCAGGGTACGCTCGGTATAATTACCGAGATTAGTCTTGAAACAGAGAATCTTAGCTCTGAAACAGCGCTGATCGTGGGTATGTTCGATGATATAGACAAAGTTCAACAAGCAATCATTGAACTTAGAAAGTTACCTGATATGCCGTCTATGATTGAGATGGTTGATGGGACATTACTGGAGATGATCGAAGAGATCAACCCGAATCAACTCAAGTCGATTATTACTCGACCATTTCCTAAAGTAATACTGCTTGTCGAATTTGACAATTCGGTTGAGCGTACTCGTCGCAAAATGGCTAGAAGAGCTGTTCGGATACTTGATCGCTTCACTATTGGGCATCGGGTGGCTGAGGATGATGAGCAAAAAGTTCAGCTCTGGAAGCTTCGTCAGGCTGTTTCAACGGTTATTACGCATGATGACGGCAAGAGTAGGGCATTACCATTGATTGACGATGGTATTGTACCGGTCGAAAAATACAGCGCTTTCATAGAAGGCGCCTATAAGATTTTTAAACAGAATCATGTCAAGGCTACAATTTGGGGACATGCTGGTGAAGCACATTTTCATACCAGACCTTTCTTAAACCTTGGTGAAGTCGGTGACCGTCAAAAACTATTCCGTATCATGGAAGAGTATTATCGTTTAATTATTGAACTTGGGGGCAGTACTACTGGTGAATATGGTGATGGCCGCATGAGAGGACCCTACTTAGCAAAGTTGTGTGGTCCAGAACTCTATGAGTTATTTGAAAAGACTAAAAAAATCTTTGACCCTTATGGTATTTTGAATCCTGGAGTCAAAACCGGAGTAACATTAGAAGATATTAAAACGCTGCTTCGTCACGAATACTCACTTGGTGATTGGTATGAACATATGCCGCGGACATAGCTGGCAACTCAACCGCTTGAGTTTTTTTGTTGGACCACGTAAGATTACGAAAGTATACGCGCGAGTGCTGGAATCGGTAGACAGGCTGGCTTGAGGTGCCAGTGCCCGCAAGGGCGTGGAGGTTCAAGTCCTCTCCCGCGCACCAAGTTTTTATGAATCGAGAAAGATGAGTAGCTTATCAACGTTACTTATTGTTGATGACTGAATAATCATGGCAATGTCCCTGAATATGTTGGATTAGTCACTACGTCGTCTTTCCAGGCGGCTAATGACGCTGTACTGCTGTTAACTTCTAGCGTTGCTTGATCGGCAGCAGCGCTCCACCAAGTGATGGACGTAACAGCAGGCATATTAGACGGAATGTAACTCGACATTTGCTGTATCCACGTTGCTTTACTATCGCCGCTTGATGTCTCACTGCTATTTGCTTCCGCCGAAGCAGTTTCAGCTATATCGACAGGTTTGCCTGGAGCAAGGGCCACAATGTCGTTATAACTATTCTGAAAGAGATCGGCAAATGATTCCCAGTCAACATTGTCGACCCATGCGTAGTTATAGCCATCTAACCCTACCATGTTGACATAGGAGTCACCGGGGAAGTAACTGTCGAAAGGACAACTACCGTTGCAGTTAACGTTTGGTGACCATATCCATTTGACGTTGGTCACGCCATCAGTACTAAAGCGGTTGACGACATATTGCCATGCCGCTACAAAGTTAGCAGGGGTTTCTCCAAGGTTTGCAGGATACCATTCTGAACTGCTGATATTCATTTCGTAGTCAAAACGAATATATAGTGTGCCGGGCCACTGTTTGGCGAGAGTTGCGGCTGCATCGAGAGTTGTGTTTTGGGATCCGTCACTAATCGAAGTGAGGGAGGTAGCGTCACTTGTCCATGAAATAACTGGTGTTAAATGGTTGCTGGTGACTGAAGATTCCTGAGAGGAATAGTAAAGTGGTTCAGACCAACTCTGATACCACTGTACGAAATTAGGAGAGGTGCCGACCGCACCGACATAATTACTGATCTGATTGTTGTTACTTTGATTGGAATCATCAACAGCTATACCGACTGCAATGTCGGTCGTTTGAGCGGGTGTTGTCACATTGATGCTGCTTGTTTGACTTGAAGTGCCGTTATTATTTTGAGCTGCAATACTGTAGCTGTAGATTGTATTTGCCGTTAAACCACTATTACTGTAGCTGGTAGCGGTGGTGGTAGTTATTTGCGTGCCGTTACGATATATAAGATAAGTAACGGTGCCATTTGAGTTACTGTCAGCATTCCACGACAAATTCACTGTAGTGCTGCTGGTAGCATTTGCGGACAAACTGCTAGGTGTGGCCGGAAGACCAGTTAAGGTGTCACCCCAATGTGAAGCCAATATAGATAAGTCTACGATATTGACCACTCCATCGCTGTTAAAATCACCCATACTCCATGTCGCTCCACTTGTAGTGTTCCAATTAGAAGCAAGAATTGACAGATCAATAATATTAACAACCCCATCACTATTAGCATCACCCAATAATTGAGAGGCATGGGAAGTGAATATTAGATTGGTTCCTACAACACCAAAAACAAGAGCGGTAGTTATACCTCCAAGGATTTTTAGTTTATATATTGATTTATACTTGTGAGCCATAAAAAGTTTGAAATCTTAATCTCATTGTAAGCCTTAGCTTGATTATAGATGATATTAAAATACAAAGCAGAGCTGGCGGTAATTTACCTGTCGAAGCGCGCTGACTGTTTATGGTTAAATACATTTTTGTAATATTCTATATTTTATTTTACTATTAAACTATTCCAACTCCTTTGTGAGACGGATGTCCTTGAGCAAACTAGGGATCGGAGATGGCGATGGAGCAAGCAACTATTGTTACTACAGCTCGGGTTGTGACTGCCCGAATTCTGCAGAGAATTGGTCTTGTTGGGCTGTATTTACGGATTGTTACCCTGATAATTTTCTTATATGTATTGAACGTTCTTGATACGCTCTCTACTGACAAGATATTGCAATACCAATCAATAGGAGCACGAGAAGCTAACCCGCTGGCATTTTTGGCGTATAGCCACAATATCCTCGGTGCAATAAAACTCGTTGTCATAACTCTCTTTGCGGTAGTAATTGTTAGAAAGCGCCGGGATGTCAAGGTAGATGTGGCTATCGCAACAGCTTTTGTCTGCGGTATCTATGCAGCTGCGGTTCTGTCGAATATTCTTGTTCTCCATATGATAGGGAAGCTTTCATAACATACTGGGCGGCGACAGGGACAGACACGAGTCTGGTGAAGTAGGATGAGTTTACTCAACCTAACTTCTTTACCCATACGCCGCGCCGGTATCCGCTTTCCTCTCTCCTCTTATCTCTAGTTTGTTTCTATTCCTAGTATTATGGTAATCCTAGAATCTATGTACATAACTTCATTGTTCTGATAGATTAGTCCTAGGTTCCTAACCTTTGATTAACAAGATCAACACATATACATTAGGTCATCTGGCACTTAATCAAGCAATCTTAGTATGGGTGATTAGCTCAGCTGGCTAGAGCATCTCGTTTACACCGAGAGGGTCGGGGGTTCGAATCCCTCATCACCCACCATCCAGTCGATTCTTGAACCCTGACCAGCAAAGGAAATGTTCAAGTGCTGTGCGGTAGGGTCCACCACGAAATCGAAATTTAGATTCTTCAGGCCACTTGCCACATCATAACGAAAATGTGTTGTGATTGATTATGCTGCTATGCTTAACTCTGGTTGGTGTGTCTTAAACTGTTCTAAAGTACTACTGAGTTTATCGACATCTTCGTCAGTCATCACTCTTGACTTGTTCGTTTCAACATTGAATCCGTTATCATCGGTTGTCATTTCGCTGATTCTATATTGATTTAATTCACCGCCAAACTGAAACGGCGACACATTCCAAGTCTCGATTGTGCCATCAGCGTGATTAACTGTAAATGGGATTTTGCCATCGTTAACGCGGACGCTGTCAATCCAATAGCGATTACCTGCATCGTCTTCGAGTTTTCCGTCTACCCTCATTGCCGCCATGTCCTCTTCTAAGTTACCGTGTGCACTTAAAAAGTCATGAACGAGCACCAGGGCTTTTTGAGCTGCTCGAAGCGGTTCACCGAATTTCTCTTGGTTCTTGATTAGTTCGATTCCCATATCCACCATTATTGAGGTATTTTGACCCATTAATTTTCGGACTTCTTCCGGAGTCATGCCTGCTCGCTCAGCCAGACGTTGAACCTCGTAGTCCTCACCGGCTTGCCGTGCTTTCCAATCGGCCATGATAGTATCGCTTGGACGTAGTTCTCTCTTTGAGGCGGCAGCATCGAGGACGTTGTTATGAGTCTCTGCCATGACCTCCGCCTTCTCTATATTGTTTATAACTGTCGGAGGGACCGGATCGGATTCATCACTTGTCTCAGTCATATCACTTACCTGCTCAGGAGCAGCTACCTGGTCAGTGACTATCTCTTCCGGTTGAGCTGGTAAAGTTTCTTCTGGCTGGATTGGTGAAGCTACTTCAGGGTTTGTTATAGTATCTTGAGTTGGTATTGTTTCGTCGTGTGGCATCTCAGCTGGTGGCACGGCTTGGAGTGGATCTGGAGTGTTTTCTGGACCCATAATGTATGTTTCCTTTTGTGTTTTTTTATTTTTGAAGAACTGATTTTACGATACCTCACTCCTACCGTATCTGTCAATAAGAAGAGTGGGTTGTCTTACAACAAATCATTTTTATGTATGGATTCATGCTTAAGGTGGAAATGAGTTTGTTTTATATTTTTTCTCCTCTTATGCTATTCTAAAAGCAGCATAAGAGGGAAGTTTTAAAAGAGAAGAAAGTTATATAAACACTATATATGACCCAACGCCTACCAATACCTGGTTCTGACCAAGGGACATGGGGATCTATCCTCAATGGCTTTCTCCAAGTCTCACTGAATGCTGACGGTACGCTTCAGACTACCGCTATTACGCAAGCTGGTGGGGTTACCTCCGTCAATGGACAGACACCAACTAGTGGAGCGGTCACTCTGACTGCAGCTAATGTCTCAGCTCTACCTACCAGTACGAAGCTATCAGGCTTAGCTGACACCTCAGCGGCTACCTCAGCCTCCAATGGACAAGTATTGGCTTTTAATAGCTCTTCTAACCAATGGATACCGAGTACGGTATCCAGTACTACCGTCAACAATGCTACTACCAGTACCCCAGGCTTAATTCAACTCGCTGGTGATCTTGCTGGTACGGCTACGACTCCCACCGTAGCCAAAGTAAATGGAGTAGCTGTCTCTGGAACTCCATCCTCAGGCCAAGTCATCACTGCCAGTAGCAGTTCTGCTGCTGCCTGGAGTACACCCGGCAGTGCTCCAGTCTCCTCAGTCTTTGGAAGAACTGGCGCTGTTACTGCTACGACTGGAGACTATACGGCAGCTCAAGTCACTGGAGCACTGGTAAACACCAACAACCTCAGTGATGTCTCCAGTACATCAACTGCCAGAACCAACCTAGGCCTCGGCTCTGCTGCTACTCAAGCTACCTCAGCCTTTGATGCCTCAGGAGCAGCTGCTACTGTTCAAGCTGCAAGTTTGCAGAAGACAAGTAACCTGAGTGACGTCTCTTCAGCCTCTACTGCCCGCACAAACCTCGGTCTTGGTAGCGCAGCTACCATCAGCTCCACGGCTGGTGGAGATCTCTCAGGCACCCTTCCATCTCCAACGGTTGCTAAGGTTAATGGAGTAGCAGTTACTGGTACTCCATCCTCCGGCCAGGTTATTACTGCCTCCTCATCCTCAGCAGCTGCCTGGGCTACACCATCAGGTGGTGGAGCAGTATCCTCAGTTGATGGTATGACTGGTGCAGTGACTGGACTTCTACAAGCCAGTAATAATCTTAGTGACGTAGCATCTACCAGTACTGCCCGTACTAACTTAGGCCTTGGCTCTGCTTCCACTGAGAGTATTGCTGCCTTTGTCCAAACCGCTAACAACTTAAGTGATCTGGCATCAGCAAGCACCGCCAGAACCAACCTCGGTCTTGGTAGCGCTGCTACCATCTCCTCCACAGCTGGTGGAGATCTCTCAGGAACCCTTCCATCTCCAACGGTTGCTAAGGTAAACGGTGTTGCTGTTACTGGTACTCCCAGTACCGGACAGGTTATTACTGCTACCAGTAGTTCTGCTGCTACCTGGGTGACTAATAGTTATGTTACTAGTACTGAAGTTGGTGCTGCAGGTGGAGTAGCAAGTCTTGATGGTAGTGGGTTAGTACCGGTCAGTGAGTTACCGATATCAACGACTGCTCTGACGTATACCGGTAATGGTACGCCGAGCTCTAGTCTGGGGCTTAATGGTGATGACTATATAGATTACTCAACCGGCAATACTTATATTAAAGCGTCTGGTGCATGGGGTAGCCCAGTGGCAGTTCTCGGAGCCAGTACTGGTGGCTTGTGGACGCCGACGTCTCAGGAAACTATGCCTCGTGTCTCGGCAAATACCACATTTGCTATCAGCCCCGGAACCGCATACTTCTTTACCTTTATGGCTTCACAATCTCAGACGCTTCACACTATCCGAATGGTGACTGATTCTGTCGCTGCCAGCGGAACAACGTATGCGGCGTTTGGGCTGTACTCAGTTAATGCTTCTAATGGTGCCATGACACTTCTAGCGTCAACCTCTAATACTGCCGCTATCTTTAATGCTACCTACACTGGGTTTACGGAGACACTCAGTGCGAGTTATACGCTTGTAGCGGGCACAAGCTACGCATTTGCAGTACTTATTGTTGGCTCATCACAGAGTCCAACTATCTATGGAGCATATCTCGGGGCTTTAGGGGGTGCTAGTCCAGTACTCTCATATACTCTAGCTGGACAAAGCACACTGCCATCCTCAGTTACCGGAGGATCCGCGTCAAGCGCTAATCATCTTGGTTATGCGATAGGTCAATAGCACATGGGTGCACCGAGAAATGTCTATACAATTAATTATTTCCCCATTAATAATAGTGGCTTTAGTATGTGGAGTAGCTATGATGGCGTGCAATACCAGGCCGATATGGACATGGCCAAAAATCTCGGCTTTAATACAATACGGGTAATTTTAGCTGCTACCAACGGTGTTTTTGACTGGCCGAGTCCAACAGGTGGTGAGCTGGCTAATCTGACGGACTTTTATAATCGAGCTAAAACCGTCGGTATAAAACTCCACCTCAACTTATTTGATTGGTGGGGATTATATGGAAAAATCACTGGTAGCCAAACGTGGGCGACAGCAATCTTGGGAGCGCTCCCGGACACGACAGCGTTGGCTTGTATTGAACTAGAGAATGAAACGCCCTATGCCTCGACCTCGTCATATACCGGTGGCTTTGATGCGGGGTGGACGACTAGTCAACCAAGCACTGTTGGTCCAACTGCCCTTGGGTGGGCGCAATTAATGATTCCGTATTTACGATCTGCCGCCCCCGGGGTTCCGATAGTAACGTCAAACACCAATGGTACGCCTGATATTAGTGCGCTCTTTTCAACCGTTAATGGCACCTCGGCGGCGCCAGACTGGTACGAATGGCATTGTTACGTTAACCCCGGAGCTCCGTACCAGGCAATGCAGGCCATCATTAACGTGATTGGTGATCCTGAAAATTTATATATTGGAGAAGTCGGTGCCACAACTACTCCGACAGGAACACAGGGAACACTTCAAGCTCAACAGGCCCAATCTGACTATATTCAAACGGTTCGCTGGGCGTGCTCTCAACTTAATTTACCCGAACCTTCTCCTTGGATTCTGTTTGACCTGAATAGTTCTACTCAATTCTCAGGAGGTCAAACATTCGGACTCTTTGATACTTCGGGCAACGCAAAGATTAGCGCTACGATGTATCAGGCTTTACCACCGGGATCGACGGTTCCCGCAATCGGAATAAACGGGAGTATGCAAGGAAATCAACCAGATACTAACGGAAATGCTTTGCCTAATAGGTGGATTCTATATAAAGGCAACTCTGGTACACAGCCAATTGACTCAGCAATCGACACAAATACGATTTACGATAACAATCCCACATTGCAGTTAACGGGCTCTGGTAGTACCTCGGGGAGTGATAATCCACCAGCACTCCAATCAAGTCCCTCGACTTGGCCTCTTATCTCGCCTGGACAGAGCTATACGTTCAGCTGCGCGCTAAAAGCGACAGGTTCTTACGGGTCACCTTCACTGCAGATTTCCTGGTACTCTTCAGCGGGAACATATCTTGCAAGTGCCAACGGCACGACGCTTACCCTGACTAGCTCCTTTGTTATCTATTCGGTCAATGGTACAGCCCCGGTTTCAGCGGCTTACGCCTTATTGTTTGTAAGAGTTGGCTATAACGCAGGGAGTATATGGGTAGGTGGAGCAACCTGGGTAGGTGCTAATGGACGGTTGATTAGTCACGGTAATCAATGGTATCGCCAGACATAGAATTTGTCTCAGTGCTCATGGCTCGCCACAATGAACAGCCCTAAAAAAATTGACTGTGCGAAATATCGCCACTATGCTTAAGCTTATGGTAACAAGAAAGAAATCATTATCTCGGTACGTAACGTTACTACGAGTTGCTTTTGGAGTGATCTGGTTAATTGACGCTTTTTTGAAATGGCTGCCTGGATTCCGAGATGGCTTCCTGATGCAGATACAGGCAGCCGCCCAAGGGCAACCTGCCTGGCTGCATTGGTGGTTTAGTTTCTGGGTGCAACGAATAGGTGATAGACCGTTTGTCTTGGCGATCATGGTAGCTGTTATAGAAAGCCTCATCGCAATAGCGGTACTTGTCGGCTTTGCTCGACGTGTTACCTATGTGTCTGCGGCAATCTTCAGTTTATTAATTTGGGCTGTTGGAGAAGGCTTTGGTGGTCCGTATCTCAATGGTTCAACTGATATTGGGACAGGTATTATTTATGCACTAGTATTCTTCGCTTTGTATGTATTAGAGAAGGCTATACCAGAGAGTTGGACGGTAGATAAATATATTATTAAGAAGTTATCATGGTGGCGGGTTATTGCTAATCCGTAACGAACAGAGCGTTTTAATGGCTTAATGGCGGATAAATCGCCACCACCATGGGGGCGACGGCAACTGATTTTGTAGTACTACCGGAGCAGTTCCAAAGCCAGAATCGGTGGGAACGCCAACGGTCCCTACGATTGAGCTAGTTTTTGATGGGGCATATATTGCATGAAGGGAAATGACGACATTTTGCTTGGTTCCTGTCCAAACTGGAGTGATTAAGTCCTGAGTTGTAACAGCATTCAGTGATTTTCCCCAAGGAGATTTATAGCTAGCTACCACTGTCCCTTTTGTAACGAGTGTTGCTTGATGGAAGTCAGCCTTTACCGAATTTAAAAGTGGTACCGCATCGTTAAGAGCATCTTCGAGAGTAGGGGTTCCTTCAATTGCCCCTATAATGTCAACGGTACTTGAGGGAGCTACGAGGTCTTTGGCCGCAAATAAATATACGCCTCCGGCTTGATCAGTGTTGCCTGTTTTTATTCCATAAATCCCGTCGTAACCGAGTAACCAGTTGACGTTCTGGATAGTCCCGGCAGTTGGAATTACAGCCGAGGATTGACTAACAATTTGAGCAATCACAGGGTTTTGAAGCGCCGTGAATCCGAGAAGAACTAAATCATGAGCACTGCTTGTAGTACTTGGAAGAAATCCACTGGCATCTGCTCCTATAGTTGTCTCCTTTAAGCCGATTGATTGAATGTATTGGTCTGCGTTAGTCTTATAGGCTTGGAGCGAGCCAAAGGCCCAGATGGCCAAAGTATCGGCAATATTGTTAGCTGAGGGCAGCAATAATGCCTGGAGAGCTTGGTACTCACTGATTTGTTCGCCGAGTACAACTTTTACTACTGATCCTTGTACGGCTACGTATTGATTATAGAGATCAACATCTGCTTGGCTTATGGTTATGAGGGGCCCTTGTGTTTGGCCTAGAGTAAGAGGGTCGGCGTGCAATACTGTTAAAGCGGTAATTAATTTGGCAACACTCGCCGTTGGCTCTTGAACCTGGTCGCCGTTAGTTGCGATTACACCGAAACCACTTGCACCAATGGCTGCTTCTGATGATGCTGGCCAGGATAGTTGTTGATACTTTGGCAATCCTAGAACTGGGAGGGTAGCGTTGACAGGATACATTGCTGGCAGTGGTCGCAAGTACATGACTGAGCCATATGCAATTACCACCACCAGAATCACTACACTAACAAGTAATAGTTTCTTCCGGTGTGGCCGTGAATTCTTCCGACCTCTCGACATGATTCTATGATAGCAGGCATAAGCAAAACACGCTAAACTAGTCTGTTGATCGTGCTATAATAATGAGTGAACAAAGGAGAAAATGACCCATGGAAGTAATTATTATTATTGTAATTCTGGTAATACTTGGTGCTATCTTTGCTGGCTTATACAACGGTCTTGTTCGTTTAAATCAAAGAACGGATGAAGCCTGGAGTGATGTAACCGTTCAACTGAAACGACGCTCAGATCTAATCCCTAATCTTGTTGAGACGGTAAAGGGATATGCTACTCATGAGAAATCTGTCTTTGAGGATGTTGCCAACGCTCGTTCGGCAGTATTAGCGGCACAGGGTCCGGCAGATGCAGGCAAAGCTGAGAACCAATTTCAACAGACTCTAAAAAGCCTATTTGCAGTATCTGAGAATTATCCTGAATTGCGAGCGACCGAGAATTTTCAGCAACTGCAAGCTCAGCTTGTTGATACCGAAGACAAGATTCAAGCTTCTCGCCGTTTCTATAACGGAATGGTCCGTGATTTCAATACAAAGCGAAAGACATTTCCAACCAGTATTTTTGCTAACGTGCTTGGTTTTCGTCAAGACAAAGAGTACTTTGGCGTTGATGACGCTGAGCAGGCCAAAATTCAAGAACCAGTAAACGTCAAATTCTAATATCGGCACAGATACGTGTCATGACCACTGAATTATATGTATAGCCAGATTGCTTCAAATAAACGTCGGACAGTCCTTATTATGTTTATCTTTCTACTTTTTGTAGGATTGTTGGCTTACGTCTATGGCAATTTTCTTGGTAACCCGAACGATGCGTACGTCATACTTGCGATTGGTGTAATCTACGCTGTTATTAGTTATTTTGCAGGCAGTAGATCATCATTAGCACTGAACGGCGCCCAAGAGATTCAAAAAAGCGATAATCCACGCCTATGGCGAATTGTGGAGAACTTGAGTATTACGGATGGGCTGCCTATGCCAAGAGTATTTATTATCAGTGATCCGGCACCAAATGCTTTTGCTACTGGCCGTGATCCTAACCATGCATCGGTTTGTGTTACTGCGGGATTACTTGAAATAATGACCGATACAGAGCTTGAAGGGGTTCTGGCTCATGAACTCGGGCACGTTAAAAACTATGATATACGTGTCAGCATGATTGCTTTCGCATTGGTTGCAGTGGTAGCAATCCTGTCGGATATTATTATTAGATTTACGTGGTTTGGTTTTGGTAATCGTGAGCGAGAAAATGAGGGGGGTAATAACCAAATTTTTCTGATCGTAGGGATTGTGGCGGCTATCTTAGCACCAATAATTGCTACCCTAATTCAATTGGCAATTTCAAGACAACGCGAATACCTCGCTGATGCTACTGGTGCATTAACAACCCGCTATCCTGAAGGATTAATTGATGCACTGGCAAAAATTGAGAAGACTGGCAGCACGCTAAAACGCCAGAATACGGCTACTGCTCACTTCTTTTTTGCAAACCCCTTACGGGGGCATACGCTTTTTAATCTCTTTAGTACCCATCCACCAATTCCAGATCGGATTGAACGACTTCAAAATATGGAAACTCGTGAATAGATAGTTTGGGTTTAGTGTAGATGCCATCAAATAATAAAAATAAATCGAAGACTGTCGTTAAAAAGCCGCGTTCTAAGAACAAGACTCAAAAAAAGGCCAAGTCAGGTTCGGAACTTGTCCAGACCAAAGAGATAAGAACGACGACAAGGAAACTTAAGCCGCCGCACTATTCAATGTTTCATATAGGGAAACGTATAAAACCGGTCCGTCCAAAAATTTCTGGTTCGTTTCGTCTATTTTGGCGTGCCTGCCAAACTTTATTTCGTCATTGGAAACACTTCTTGATCTTGAGTTTGATATATGGATTCTTTGACCTATTGTTTGTGCATGGGATTGCCAACAGCTTGGATTTAGCAAGTGTTAAGACGTCGCTTCTACCTTTTCTTGGCAACCATCCCGGTAAAGTATCAACTGGCCTAACATTGTTTGTTTATTTACTGGGTAACTCGAACAACTCGACAAGTGCTGGTTCTGGTATTTTTGAGGCAATTTTGATTATCTTAATGAGTCTTGTGATTATCTGGAGCCTACGCCAGATATACAATGGTAACGTCATCAAAGTGCGCCAGTCATTTTACAACAGCACGTATCCACTCGTTGCCTTTATTGTAGTTTTGCTGGTTATTGCCCTCCAATTGATACCCTTTCTTATTGGAGCGAGCATCTATGGTACCGTTCTTCAAAATGGCATTGCTGTTCATTTTTTCGAGCAAGTTCTTTGGCTGTTGGGATTTGTCCTCGTGTCATTGATAAGTTTCTACATGGTTTGTTCATCAATTTTCGCACTTTATATAGCTACATTGCCCAATATGACACCTATGAAAGCTCTCCGTTCGGCTCGGCAATTGGTTCGATACCGTCGATTCGTAGTCCTGCGTAAATTATTATTTTTGCCACTGATACTATTTGTTATCGTAGCCGTTATTATGATTCCCGTAATTATCGTGGTAGCGCCAATAGCCAGTTGGCTTCTTTTTTGCTTGTCTATACTTGGCTTAGTTGTGATACACAGTTATATATATGCATTGTATAAAGAGCTGCTTACATGAAGAAAGAACTGAACCGGGCGGATGCCCAACAACGATTGCATGAGCTAACACAGCTTCTTGCTCACTATAGCTATGAGTATCATGTGCTTGATACTCCTTCGGTTACTGACGCTATTTATGATGGCCTCATTCAGGAGTTAAAAGCTATTGAATCAACTTTCCCTGATATGGTATTAGCCGATTCACCAACACAGCGAGTTGGGGGAGCGCCACTTGATAAGTTTACAAAAGTTCGACATTCAGTCCGCATGATAAGTTTGAATGATGTGTTTAGTCGCGAAGAAGTGGAAGCTTGGATAAAACGAATCGAAAAGCTTCTCCCGCTAACTACCCCAGAGTTTTTTGTTGATATTAAGATGGACGGTCTTGGCTGTGCACTCATTTATAAAGACGGCTTACTGAGCCAAGCAATAACTCGTGGAGACGGGCAGGTTGGGGAAGATGTTACAACGAATGTCCGAACTATAAAAAGCGTGCCGCTTCGCTTGCGTTCTGGTCATGAATACGATCAGTTCTTAATTGGAACAACGGAGATTCGTGGTGAGATCGTCATGTATAAAAAAGACTTTGCAGACTTAAATAAAAAACGTGAAGCTGAAAACCTGCCAATTTTCGCCAATCCTCGCAATCTTGCTGCCGGGACTATCCGACAACTTGATCCGCGGCTAACGGCTGCCAGACCACTTCATTTTCGAGCCTATGATTTGCTGCGTGACAACCCGAAAGAGGTACCAACAAATATGTCGGTATACCAAGCATTAAAAGGACTTGGTATCTTAGTGAACTCTCAGGCTACCGTTTTCCAACACATTGATGAAGTTATGAAATTTATTGACGAGTGGGATAGTAAACGGCATGATCTCCCATTTAATACCGATGGCTTAGTGGTTAAAGTGAATGACCGGCAGGTGTACTCAGATCTAGGTATAGTTGGCAAAAATCCTCGGGCAGCAATTGCTTATAAGTATGCCGCTGAAGAAGCAACGACAATTGTTAAGGACATCGTATTATCTATTGGCCGTACGGGAGCTGCTACCCCGGTAGCGGTATTTGATCCGGTTGTTTTGGCTGGTACAACTGTTAGACACGCTTCTCTTCATAACGCCGATGAAATTGCACGTAAGGATATACGAGTTGGCGACACGGTAGTTATCTTTAAAGCTGGTGATATTATTCCTCAAGTTGAGAAGGTTATTGTTGAGTTACGACCCAAGAATTCAAAACCGTTTAGTATAGAGAATGCCCTCAAGAAACAATATCCTGAACTGCAGTTTGTTAGACCCGTCGGTGAGGCAGTATATCGGTTGAAAGGCACCAGCGGTAAGATCTTATTAAAACAAGGACTGGAGCATTTCGCCAGCAAGGGTGCATTAGATATTGATACATTGGGTGAAAAGAATGTTGGTAGCTTAGTCGATGCCGGACTTGTTCACAACTTAGCGGATATTTATCGCCTTACTAAAGAGCAGATTCTCGCATTAGACCGTTTTGCGGACATATCTGCCGATAATTTATTATCGGCAATTGCTGCTAATCGAAAACCAACCCTTGCTCGCTTTATATATGGTTTAGGGATTCGTCATGTTGGCCAGCAAACAGCGATTGATCTTGCGACTCATTTCACTGGACTTGAGAAATTTATGGCAGCAAGCCTTGATGAGTTACTTGAAGTAGAAGGTGTGGGAGAAATTGTCGCCGAGTCTATCTTGGGCTGGTTTGCTGACCCAGACAATAGACAGTTACTTGAAGAGTTTAAAAAGCTTGATGTCTGGCCTCAGTCACAACAAAATAGTCGTGGACCATTAAGTGGTAAAAGTTTTGCAATTACCGGTTCACTCTTATCAATGAGCCGAGATATTGCGGCTGAGCGAATCCGTCAGCTCGGAGGAAAGTTCCAGTCAAGCGTCGGTAAAGATACAGACTTCCTGATTGTCGGCAAAGATGTTGGTGAATCAAAGCTAAAGAAAGCTCGTCAGTATCAAACGAAACAGTTAGACGAGGATGAGCTTACGGTACTACTTGACAATCAGTAGAAAACGGTTACGCTAATAGTAATTCGTGCGTTCATTGCGACGCGTGAAACAAACACAGTCATTATCAAAAAAATACCGTCGCAAGGTGGGCACGCACGAAACAAAAAAGTCAGCAAGCTGACTTTTTTGTATATATACGATCATTTACGGTGTAAATTAACGAAAAAATAGGACAAAACTTGACTATTATGTCATGAGCCTTACTTTTTTTTAGCTTTATGATACAATCAACTCAATCTAGACTGAAGCTGCTTGAGCATTCTAGATGAATAATTAACGAATACCCCTGGGGCGCAGTTAACTGGAAATACCAGCTTACCACAGGAAGAATACGAGAGGACAGTAGTACAGTAATATGGCAACAAAACTATTTGTAGGCTCTTTGCCTTATAGTGTAACAGATGAGGAGCTTGCAGAGATCTTCAAGCAAGTCGGTAATGTAGTATCAGCGAAGGTCATTATTGACCGTGATACACAACGATCGAAAGGATTTGGCTTTGTTGAAATGTCTTCCGAAGATGAAGCTCAAGCTGCCGTTAAACAACTTAACGGTAAAGAAGTCAGTGGCCGATCAATCGTAGTTAACGAAGCTCGTTCACCTGAAGAGCGAGGTGGTGGTAGCCATTCTTACGGCCGAAACAACTTTGGTTCTGGCAATCGCAGTAGCGACGACCGATACTAATCTTTGTTTTTCAAAACAATTAAAAAAGTTTTTTTAGTTATGTTTAAACGCGTATCATATAGGTGATAGGCGTTGGTTCAAAGTAGCTATAAAAGGAGATAAAATGAAAAAAACCTGGTCAATTTTGTTTATTATTCTAGGAATCATACTCATAGCTTTGGCTATATATTATTGGGTAACTCCAGCTGGTTCTTTGCCGCACTTCTTTCCTGGCTACACCGCTGGCTCCAAACATACGCATCTTAAGCATGGCCTTGCAGCGCTGATTCTGGGCGTTGGCAGCTTGATTGTCGCTTGGTTTATGAGTGGTGGTAGTAAGAAGGCTACTTTACCAGAAGGTACAGAGAAAAAATAATTCCGGCCGAAACACAGTAAACGGCAAATGGACTAAGAGTCTTAGTCTGAAAGTACTTCACTAAGAAACGGACCGATAAAAAGGCCGAAATAGCGGCTGCGAGAGAGCCTGCAATAATTGCTGTTCTCATTGGTGCAAGTGAAGCACTGAATAAGGACGGTAATTTTAGAACTGCTGCTGCACCGATCACTGGGGTAGCTAACAGAAAGCTAAACCTGGCTGCTTCCTGATTATTGAGCCCTATTCTTAACCCGGCCGCCATGGATGTACCTGAACGTGATATACCGGGAATAAGGGCTGCTGATTGTAGTACTCCAATAGTGATAGATTGTAACCATGACATTTTGGCGATACGTCGATCGCCCTCTATTGGAGATTCTTTGATATTTTGTCGTTTTCTAAGTTTTTCAGCGGCAAATAGGATGAAACCATTAAGAATCAAAAACGCAGCGGCAATTCGAGCTGAGGCGAATAGCGTGCTGAGTGACTGCTGAAAAAGTAAACCAAGAATACCGGCTGGTACAGTCGCTATGACTAATAGCCAACCGATTTTGGCATAGGTGTCGTTTGAATCAATAGTTCTTGACCGCAAGGATCTGCCGAGGCCTTTTAGAATCTTCATCCAATCTCGCCCAAAAAATAAAAATAACACTACTGCTGTAGCGAAATGGGTTGCCACCAGGAAAGTGAGGTAATAGCTGTCCCCTTGATGCAGGTTCCAACCGAAGAGTTGGGGTAGAATTACACTGTGACCAAGGCTTGAAATAGGAAAGAGTTCGCTCAGCCCTTGCGCCAGTCCGATAATGATTGCCTGAAAAATAGTAATCATACTCTACCAAGCATACCGTAACCGCTTCGTGAATTGAAACTGACCATAAATGTATAATAGTTCATATGACAGGCTCTCATGAAAAACCATCCACTAACCATAATAAATTACTGAATTTGTTTATCGGTGCGATTGCACTATTCGCAATTGGAGATGTGGCTGGTAAATTTTTGTCACACCATCTCGAGACTAAGTTATAGACAAACCATATACCATGTTTTCTAAGGTCATTGCATCCATTTATTGATTGAGCTACTGTACGGCGATTCATTAGTCGACGGTTTGAATAAGAATCATAAGGATAATTGGTGGAGCTAGTGAGGTTCGAACTCACGACCTCTTGCATGCCATGCAAGCGCGCTAACCAACTGCGCTATAGCCCCGTTGCACTCATTTTATTCGATCAAACATTTCTTGGCTAGTTCTACTGATTGCTAAATCTGCTACAATCTATGCAAGGAAACCATTATGGCACTATCAACACAACCTTACAAAGGTGCTCGGGATTTTTACCCAGAAGATAAGAGACTGCAGAAATTTCTATTTTCTGTCATGCGTGATACGGTCGAGAAATTTGGCTATGAGGAATATGATGCTCCAATTCTTGAACCAATAGAACTCTATCTTTCAAAGAGTAACGAAGAGATTGTTAATGAGCAAACCTATAGCTTTACTGATCGTGGTGACCGAAAAGTGACTCTTCGACCAGAAATGACTCCATCGGTGAGCCGAATGGTGGCTGGTCGGCGACAAGAGCTTGGTTATCCGCTTCGATGGTATTCAATTCCCAATCTCTGGCGCTATGAGAGGCCACAGCACGGACGACTTCGCGAACACTGGCAACTTAACGTTGATTTATTTGGGGTTGATAATGTCGAAGCAGATCTCGAGATAATTCAAGTAGCTGATGCCATCATGAATGCATTTGGTGCGACAGATGAGATGTATACAATTAAGGTAAGCAGTCGTCGCTTACTCGATGTGCTAATGACCGATTACTTAAAATTGAGTGATGTTCAGCGACACACTCTACGCGGCCTAATTGATAGAATGCATAAAATTGACGAGTCTGAATTTTTAGCCGATGCTGACGCATTGCTAACACCAACCCAAAGGGACGAGGGATTAGGAGAACGACTATTTCAGCTACTGAGTGTAACGAGCATTGATGAATTGCCATCTAGCGTCTCTCACGATCCGGCTGTTTTTCAATTGCGGCTGGTACTCACCCAACTCAAAGAGCTGATGCATATTGATAATGCGGTATTCGATATCACGCTTGTTCGGGGGTTTGATTACTATAACGACATAGTATTTGAGATGTTCGATAACCATCCCGATAACAATCGAGCCATGTTTGGGGGAGGCCGATACGATGGCTTAGTAAGTCTCTTCGGTGTTGAGCCGGTTGCAAGTATCGGATTTGGCATGGGCGATGTTACTCTACAAAGTTTCTTAAAGTTACATGAGTTATTGCCGGAGCTAACAACTGAAACGGATGCTTATGTTATTATGATTGGCGATGTTTTTGGCCGAGCTTATCAAATCATTTCTGACATGAGGGAGATGGGGCTAAAATTAGCGGTCGATATTAGCGAGCGCAAAACGGATAAACAAATAGCAACCGCCGTTAAGAAGGCCATACCGTATGTCATATTTATTGGTGAGAAGGAATTGGCCGAGGAGCAATATACGCTTAAAGACCTTCATACCGGCAAAGAAGAGAGCCATAGTACCCAGCGAATTGTAAGTATGATAAAGGATTATCGAAAACATGACCGGGATTAATCATGCAGTAAGTGGTGCTGTTATAGCGGCTTTAATTCCTGAAGCTGCAATAGCTGTGCCGTTGGCGTTATTATCTCATTTTGCACTCGATAGTCTTCCGCATCTTGGTATTCATAATCATACTGGTAAGACATTTCATCGGGTTTTGAGCGGAGATAGTTTCTTAGTGTTCGTTTTCTTGCTGATTTTAGTAATTTGGCAACCACATCACTGGGTGCTGCTACTGATATGTGCCATCCTTGCAATCAGCCCTGATCTTATGTGGCTACCAAATTATATACGTGAACAGCATGGAAAACCCTTAGGTAAGTTCAATCTGATAATGCGGTTTCATAAACGCATTCAGTGGGGCGAGCGATCGTGGGGGTACCTGACCGAGCTACCATGGTTGGGTGTGATGCTTACGTGTCTTATACTACTTGAACATTAAAATGCTTATGTTTGGCTTGGGCGACCGAATCTGATACAGTGAAGATTCATGAAAGTTACCGAAGAACACGTATCACCAACCAAAGTTAAATTACAGATTACTGTTGATCAACAAAGTCTGGAAGACACTAAGGATGAAGTCATAAAGCGACTTGGCCGGCAGGTCAAAATTGCTGGATTCCGTAGTGGTAAGGCGCCAGCTGCTTTGGTGGAAAAACACCTTGACCAGAAAGTCTTACAGGACGAATTTCTCGATAGCATTATTAATCGCGCTTATGTTGAGGCTGTCAGTGAAAAGAAGTTACGTCCGGTTGAACAACCACAAGTATCTTTGACAAAGTTTGTTCCATTTACGGCATTAGAGTTTACTGCCGAATTTGAGGCAGTCGGCGAAGTTAAGCTACCTGACTACACTAAAGTAACCGTCAAAAAGAAAAGTGTAGCAGTCACTGATAAAGATATCGAAGGCGTTATCAGTGAATTACGGCGCCGTGAGGCAGAAAAAAAAGAAGTAAAACGATCTTCTAAAAGCGGCGACGAAGTCATTATAGATTTTTCTGGAGTAGATGCTAAGTCGAAAGATCCAATAGCTGGAGCAGACGGCAAAGATTACCCACTTATTCTTGGTAGCAAAACATTCATCCCCGGTTTTGAGGAACATCTGGTCGACATGAAAGTAGACCAGAATAAGACATTCGACATAACTTTTCCCAAGGATTACAGTGTTAACGCGCTTCAAGGTAGAAAAGTTAGCTTCAATGTTACCGTTAAAAAAGTATCTGCCGTGACCGAACCACCAGTCAATAACGCATTAGCAGCAAAAGTAGGACCGTTCAAATCAATTGACGAATTACGAGCCGATATAAACAAGCAGCTTGAGCAAGAACAAGCCTATCAGGCTGATCGTGACTTTGAGAACAAACTACTTGAGACTATCGTCCAAGAATCCCAGGCAGTTATTCCAGAACGCTTGATTGACGAACGAACAGAACAGGTTGAAAAAGAAGAGCGTGAGACGCTTGCGAGGCGTGGCCAAACATGGCAGGAACATTTACTTGCTGAGGGCATTAGTGAAGATGAGCATAAAAAGAAAATGCGTAAGACCGCTGAACAACAAGTAAAAACCAGCTTGGTTCTATCTGAAGTCGCTGAACGTGAGAATTTGACTATTTCGAAAGATGAACTGAAAGTACGATTGACGCTGCTACGTAATCAGTATACCGACAAACAGATGCAGGCAGAGCTTGACGAACCTCGAAATCAACGAGATCTGGCGAATCGCATGTTGTTTGAGAAGACGGTAGAAAAACTTACTTCTTACGCAAGTCTAACCCATAATTAGCACTCTTGACTAGTGAGTGCTAATTTACTATCATAGATAGGTAATGATAGCAAAGGGGTTACTATGAATAAACAACCAACTACTCAGGTACTTATACCAACCGTAATTGAAAGTGAAGGTCGTTTTGAACGGGCCTATGATATATATAGTCGATTATTAAAAGATCGAATTGTTTTCTTGGGAAGTGATGTGAATGATATGACCGCCAACCTTATTGTGGCGCAGCTGTTATTCTTACAAGCAGAAGACAGTAAAAAAGACATCTTTTTATATATTAATAGTCCCGGCGGAACTGTTTATGATGCTTTGGCAATTTACGATACGATGCAATATATTAGCAACGATATTCAGACTGTTGGTATTGGAGTGCAGGCCTCAGCAGCAGCGGTACTGTTAAGCTCGGGCACAAAAGGCAAGCGATTTCTTTTGCCAAATGCAACGGTCATGATCCATCAGCCATCGAGCGGCACTCGTGGAAAAGTAACTGATATGGAGATTGATTTGAAGGAATCATTGCGTCTTAAGCATCGGCTTAATGAAATTATGGTAAAGAATACAGGTCAAAAAATAGACAAAATTCGAACTGATATGGAGAGAGATTACTGGATGACTGCCGACGAAGCAAAGAAGTACGGTCTCGTCGATAGTGTCATATCGAGCATCAAGAAAATTTAGAAGATTAGCGGTTGGTTTGAGACTCATTCCAACGAACTAAATGGGATATAAAAGTCTTGACATTTTTAAATGAGTCGTTCAAACTTAAACTTAAGAAGTAGTGTAAGTCGGGCCATGCTGAGCTTTGCATTAAAACAGCACAAAAACCAACCGCTTAGTAATCTTCGTACGAAAAAATACAACAATCACTAATAGAGACAATGGCTGATGTCCAGCAAGGCGTATGTTGGATAAAAGGCCGGATAAGGGGAAAGCTGCTTAACCATGGCAAAAGGCACAAGTATACCAAGTACGAAGAAAGATAAACGAGTTTATTTTACAAAAGTTGATGACGCCCTTGAGCTTCCTAATTTGGTCAGTCATCAAAACCAGTCCTTCCAGTGGTTTGTAGAAGAAGGTCTCGGTGAGTTATTGGCTGAAATTAGTCCAATAGACGACTATACGGGAACTAAATTATCACTGAGTTTTAAAGGCTATCGATTTGAAGAGCCTAAGATTACAGAAACAGAGGCACGTGAGAATAATGTTAGCTACGAAGCTCCATTAAAAGCTACGGTTGAGCTTACTAATAAAGTTACTGGGGAAGTCAAAGAGCAAGAAATCTACCTTGGCGATTACCCATGGATGACACAGCGAGGGACGTTTGTTATTAACGGAGCTGAACGAGTTGTTGTCAGCCAATTAATACGGAGTAGCGGTGTTTTTTTTACTGGTGAACAACATGGTGCGTCACGTTTATATGGAGCAAAGATTATCCCAGGGCGTGGTGCTTGGCTTGAGTTTGAAACGGCTGCAAGTGGTGGTATCTACGTTAAAATTGACAGAAAACGTAAAATTCCAGTCACTACCTTACTGCAAGCACTTGGTATGGCCGAGCCACAAATCCGTGAAGCCTTTAAGCATGTAGATGAAGGAAAAGTTAAATATCTAGATGCTACCTTTGACAAAGATCCTGCTCATGGTCAGCAGGAGGCCTTAATTGAAGTTTACCGACGACTGCGTCCAGGTGATTTAGCAACGGTTGATAATGCCAGAAGTTTGCTTGAAAACATGTTTTACAACTTCAAGCGTTTTGATTTCAGTCGCGTAGGTCGCTACAAAATTAATGCACGTTTGAATCTCGACGTTCCTAATACTATCGAAAACCGTGTTATGTGGTTGGATGATTTAAAAGCCATCATTGCTGAGATTATTCGCCTAAACAACACTCAGGAACCACCTGATGATATCGATAGTTTGGCGAATCGTCGTGTTAAGTTAGTTGGCGAATTAGTCCAACGTCAATTCCGTATTGGCTTACTACGAATGGAACGCAACACAAAAGATCGTATGAGTATGTCAGAAATTGAGGCAGTGACACCGGGTCAGCTTATTAATGCGCGCCCAGTAGTAGCAGCCGTTCGAGAATTCTTTGCTAGTTCTCAACTTAGTCAGTTCATGGATCAAGTAAATCCTTTATCGGAACTTGCTCATAAACGTCGTCTGAGTTCAATGGGTCCTGGTGGCCTTTCTCGTGAGAGAGCTGGTTTTGAAGTTCGTGATGCACATGCGACTCACTATGGTCGAATTTGTGCCGTTGAAACACCTGAAGGAGCTAACGTGGGTTTGGTATTAAACCTAGCCAACTACGCTCGAATTAATAGCTATGGATTTATTGAGACACCATATCGAAAAGTCGTTAGTGCAGCTACTGCCAAGGATGCCGCTGGACATATTGCTGCGGTTGATTTAGAAGACGAAAAAGGCAAAGTTATTGTTAAAGCTGATAAGAAGATCACTGAAGCTGATGCAGCTAAGCTTGCAAAAGTAACTACTCAAGTCACTTGGCCTGTTAAAGCGAGAGTTACAGCTGAGGTTATATATCTTGATACGGCAGCTGAAGAGTCAGCTGTTATTGCAAGTGCTGGTGAAGAGATTGACGACGACGGCTACTTTCTTAATGAACGTGTTAGTGCTCGTAAGTTCTTACAATCAGGACAAGTTGATGCTAATGATGTTACTTATATGGATGCGACTCGAAACCAGATTATTGGGAGTAGTGCCGGCCTTATCCCCTTCATTGAGAAAGATTACGTTTACCGATCACTTATGGGAAGTAACCAGCAACGACAAGCAGTACCACTTATCCAGCCAGAGTCTCCGATTGTGGGCACTGGAATGGAGATCTATGCTGCGCAAAATACTGGTCAATTGATTACTGCTGAAGCAGCTGGTACGGTTCTCGAAGCATCAGCCAGCAAAGTTGTTGTGGCATATAAGGATGTTAAGAAATCTTATTACCCTCAGCACTTTGTTCGAAGCAATGAGGGCACTAGTATTAACCAAAAAGTGGTGGTGACGAGTGGTGACAAGGTAAGCAAAGGTGATTCTTTGATTGAAGGTATGTCTATCTCAGACGGTGAACTCGCGCTTGGACGTGATTTAATGGTCGCTTTTATGCCATGGTCAGGCTATAACTTCGAAGATGCCATAGTCATTTCTCGTCGCTTAGTTCAAGATGATAGCTTAACTTCAATTCACATTGTCGACTTCATGATTGAAGTTCGTGAGACTAAATTAGGTCCTGAAATTGTTACTCGTGATATTCCTAACGTAAGTGAAGAGTCACTTCGTCACCTTGACGATGACGGCATAGTTCGCATCGGTGCCGAAGTTCATCCTGGCGACATTCTTGTTGGTAAAATTACTCCTAAGGGTGAGCAAGAATTATCGAGCGAGGAACGACTGCTTCGGGCTATCTTTGGCGAAAAAGCCAAAGAAGTTCGTGACACATCTCAAAGAATGAGTAATGGAAAACACGGAAAAGTCGTTGGAGTTAAAATCTTCAGCAAAGCCAATGGACACGAACTAAAAGCTGGCGTTTTGATGCAGATTCAAGTTTTTGTAGCTCAAATGCGCAAAATAGCTGTTGGTGACAAATTAGGTGGTCGGCACGGAAACAAGGGAGTGATCGCCAGAATTTTACCAATTGAAGATATGCCATTTATGGAAGATGGATCGCCGATCGATATTATCTTGAACCCTCTTGGTATTCCAAGTCGAATGAACGTCGGTCAGTTATTTGAGACACACCTTGGGATGGCGGCACGAGCACTTGGCATAAAAGTAGCGAGTCCTGCCTTTAATGGTGTAACCGTCGAAAAAATTAAATCGTTGTTTGCTGAAGCTGGTTTGCCAGAAGAAGGAAAACAGCAACTTTACGACGGCCGTACTGGTGAAGCATTTGCTGAACTGACGACAGTCGGGAGTATGTATATCATCAAGCTTAACCATATGATAGCGGATAAAATTCACGCGCGTTCAACTGGACCATACACGATGGTGACGCAACAACCTTTGGGCGGAAAAGCACAGAATGGTGGTCAACGATTTGGAGAGATGGAAGTCTGGGCACTTGAAGCTTATGGTGCTGCGAATACCTTGCAGGAAATGCTAACTATCAAGTCAGATGATGTCTATGGCCGAAGTAAGGCCTACGAGTCAATTATTAAGCGAACTGAAATTGTTGGACCTAAAGTTCCAGAAAGTTTCAATGTCCTCGTCAAAGAGTTGCAAGGACTTAGCTTGAAAGTTGATTTGATTAGTTCAGATAAATTAGTTGATGCGGAAGCGGTATTGGCTAGAATATTAAAGATAGAAGCCTCGCAACTCTCTGATGTAGATGTACCGACACCAATCGTATCTGACGTCGATGTGACCGAAGATGCTCAAGTAGATGAATTCATGGAAATTGATATTACACAGAATGCAGAAAATGACGATGCTTCAACGGTAAGTGATGATAGCTCAGTGCCTGAAGACGACACTATGGCTGATCCAGAACCGTTGCTGCTGCAGAAAATAACGATAACAGGAGGAACGCATAATGAGAAACTATTCATATAGGCAGATATTGCTGATTTTGACGCAGTACGTTTAGCAGTTGCTAGCTCCGGAAGATATCATAGAATGGAGCTACGGCGAAGTTACAAAACCCGAGACTATTAATTATCGTACTCAGAAACCTGAGCGAGACGGATTGTTTTGTGAACGTATATTTGGTCCGGTTAAAGATATTAACCCTCATGATGCTAAATATAAGGGTATGCGCAGTCGCGAAGCGGCAGTAGATAAGAAAGGCGATATTGTTACTAAATCAGTATTGTTCGGCGTGAACGAATGGGTCATATTGACTAGCCGTACCTGTGCTCACATTTGGTTCCTCCGAGGAACTCCATCTGCTGTTGGTCTACTTCTTGGCATGACTGTTAAGAATTTGGAACGAGTTGTTTATTTTGCTAGCTATATTATTAAGAATGTTGACATTGAGAAACGCGATCAAGTTGATGGCGGATAAAGAAGCGAGTTTATGGCTGCTAAAGAAGCTATCTAAAATTCGTTACGAACAGGAAGCAAAGAATAAAATGCTAACATTAAAACTCTAGCTGAAGCACATACTAAAGAACTTGAAGAAGTTACCAAGAATATGACCGAACTCAAAGATCAACTTGCTGCGTCTTGAAAAACTAAATCTGATTTATGAAAATGACTATCGTAATTTGCCTGATGAAATGCGCAGCTATGATACAGTTGGTATGGGCGGTGTCGCCATTAAAGACTTACTTGATGAAATTGATCTTAGAGCAAGCTAATCCATGACCTAACTAAAGAAGCTGAAGAAGCTAAAGGTCAACGTAAGAAGAAAATCATTAAGCGACTTACGTCTGCTTGAAGAGTATGCAACGAGCGGGTATTAAACCTAGCTAGTATGTGCTTTAGCGTCTTCCAGTTATTCCTCCAGATCTTCGACCGATGGTTCAACTAACTGGTGGACGATTTGCTACTTCAGACTTAAACGATCTTTACCGACGAGTTATTAACCGCAATAACCGTCTTAAGAAACTAATTGAGCTGAATGCTCCTGAAATTATTCGTCGTAATGAACAAAGAATGCTTCAAGAAGCAGTTGATGCTTTAATTGACAATAACTAATGCCCGTTCGGACGAGCAGTAGCTGCAACCGGTCAACATCGTCGTCTTAAGTCATTAGTGACATGTTAAATGGTAAGCAAGGACGTTTCCGTCAGAACTTACTTGGTAAGCGAGTAGATTACTCCGGTCGTTCTGTTATTGTTGCTGGACCTGAACTTAAGATTATCCAGTGTGGTCTACCGAAAATGATGGCGCTTGAGCTATTTAAGCCATTTGTTATTGGTGATTTAATTGCTCAGAACATGCTCATAATATTCGTTCAGCTACTCGGATGATTGAACTTGGTGAAACTGCTGTTTGGGATGCATCTAGATGAAGTCATTAAAGGTAAATATGTTCTTTTAAACCGTGCACCAAGTCTTCACCGTCTCAGTATTCAAGCTTTCCAACCTGTACTAATTGAAGGACAAGGCTATTCAGCTTCATCCTTTAGTCTGTAAAGGTTTCAACGCCGATTTCGATGGTGACCAAATGGCCGTTCATCTTGCCTTTGTCTGATGATGCACAAGATGAAGCTCGTGACATCATGGCTGCCAATAAGAACCTACTAAAGCCTGCTGATGGTTCACCAATTCTTCATATTGAACAAGATATCGTACTTGGATGCTATTACTTGACCTACGAGCGCTCAGATATTGAACATAAGGTTCGTCCTTATACCAATATTAACGAAGCACTCATGGCTTACGACAATGGAGTATTAAAACTGCAAAGCTATGTTCGCGTAACTTTTCGTGGACAGGTTCGTGAGACTACCCTTGGGCGTCTTCTCTTTAATGAGATATTCCCTGAAGACTTCCCATTCCAGGATACGGCCATGACAAAGAAGCATTTGCAACAGGTAATGGCGCCTGTTTATCAGACATATGGTCAAGCAAGACTGCTATTATTGCTGACGATCTAAAGGATCTTGGTTTCCAATACGCCACTGTTCAGGACTATCAATGGGAATGGGCGACTTTGGTGAAGTACCAGGAGTCGACAAAGTTATTGAAGCCGGTGATATACGCTCAGACGCTATTAGTGAAAAATTCGAACAAGGATTCATTACTAATGACGAACGTTATCGTCTCACCGTTGAAAACTGGATTAAAGCCGAAGCACAAGTTCAAGATCTACTAACTGAGCAGATGGAAAATGAAATATCAGCAGCTGCTATTGCCATGATCTCTGGTGCTCGAGGAAACGCTTCCCAGATGAAAAACTGTGTCGGTATGTTTGGTGTATTCTTGGATGCTTCTGGCCAGGCTATCGAACTGCCAGTTAAATCAAGCTATACCAAAGGTCTGACACAACTTGAGTACTTTACTGCTACGAGAGGTACTCGTAAGGCGGTAATCGACATTGCTCTTAAGACAGCTGATGCGGGTTACTTAACTCGTCGTTTAGTCGATGTTGCTCAAGACGTCTTTACTACTGAGATGGACGAAGAAGATCGTGGCTTTGCTATGCTTCGATCTGATGCCGAGGAAATTGGCGTACCCTACGCCTACGCTTGGAAGGACGTTTCACAGCTGAAAATATTGGCAAGTACGTTGGAAGGGTGAGCTAATCACCGCTGAGATTGCTGCTAAAATCGATGGAGATAAATCAATCGACGGTGTTAAAGTGATGAGTGTCTTGAGTGCGACTTCGGTACTTGGTGTACCACGAAAGTCATATGGAGTTGACCCTGCCACAGGTGAACTAGTAAGTCCGCATCATCCAATTGGAGTTATTGCTGCTCAGAGTATCGGTGAGCCAGGTACTCAGCTGTCACTTGACTCAAAACACCGTTCGGGTGCGGTTATTGCCGACGATACAGCACAGGGCCTAAGTCGTGTCGAGGAAATATTTGAAGTTCGTACACCTAAGGGTCAGGCTTACTTGTCTGAAATTGGTGGTGTAGCTAATGTTTGGGAAGAGAACGATCATTATGTTGTTCAAGTTGTGGCTGACAGTGAGGAACGGATTGAGTTACCTCTTAGTGGCCGAAAGCCGACGGTTAAAAAGGGTTCTGAAGTTGCTATCGGGGATGTTATTGCTACATTCGAGAACCAATCTGAACCAATCATTGCGCCAATTGCAGGGAAAGTAGAATTTACTACCTCTAAGATTACTATCAAGCCTTCTAAGCAAAGCCTTATTCGCTACGAAATCCCAGGCTTTAAACAATTAACGATCAAGGATGGAGACATGATTGTCGCTGGTCACCGTTTGACTAATGGATCCATTAACCTCCATGAGCTTATGCGTTTGCAAGGAGTTGAGGCAACACAGCGCTATATCATGAATCAGATCCTTAAGATATTTGCCTCGCAAGGACAAAATATTGCTGACAAACATCTCGAAACGATTGTCCGTCAAATGTTCTCTCGTGTGCAGATTGAGGAAGCTGGAGATAGCGAATTCGTCATAGGTGACATCGTGAGTAAGTTATCGGTAGTCATCGCTAATGATGTTCTCATGGCAACCGGTAAGAATCCGATTCAGTACAACCAATTGTTGCTCGGTATCACCAAAGCATCCTTAAGCACGGACTCGTTCTTGAGTGCTGCTTCATTCCAAGATACTACTCGCGTGTTGATCAGTGCCGCTACTAGTGGTAAAGTCGATCATTTGTTTGGCCTCAAGGAAAACGTCATTCTGGGACGCAAAATTCCTGTTGGAACAGGTTATGCGTATAGCAAAGCTAAAGAGTCATCTGATGATAAGATTGACGAAGAAGAGTAAAAGTATTAAGGTAAACAGATGCCAACAATCAGCCAATTAATTCGGAAACCACGACAACGCACGACTGTTAAATCTCAATCGCCTGCACTGCAACGAGTAACCAACAACTTAAAGACAAGAAGTTACGAAAAGCCATCGTCATTTAAGCGCGGTGTTTGTATTAAAGTTACTACCAAAACTCCTAAGAAACCGAACTCTGCCTTACGAAAAGTTGCTCGTGTTAGACTTACTAACGGTTATGAGGTCTGGGCATATATTGGCGGTGAGGGCCATAACCTACAAGAACATGCAGTTGTTTTAGTACGTGGTGGAAGAGTTAAGGACTTACCGGGTGTTCGCTATCACTTAGTGCGCGGCAACCTTGATCTCCAAGGGGTCCAAAATCGTAAACAAGGACGTTCTAAGTACGGTACTAAGAAAGAAGGAAAGAAGTAATGCCTCGTAAGAAAACTAAATCTCTCGTTCGAGAGATTAGCCCTGACCGACTCTATAACAACGTTCAGGTTCAACGTTTGATTAATCGGGTTATGCTCGATGGTAAGAAACAATTAGCTGAGCGCTTAGTCTATACCGGTATGCAAGAAGCAGCCAATAAACTAAAAGTCCAGAATCCACTTGAAGTTTTTGAGCAGGCATTTAAAAATATCCAACCTCATATGGAAACTCGTTCTCGCCGAATCGGTGGCGCTAACTATCAGATCCCTTTTGAAGTAAAGGGTCAACGCCAAAGCCACTTAACGATTATGTGGTTTGTTCAGGCAGCTCGTGCCCGTGGTGGTATTAGTATGGCCAATAGATTGGCTGCAGAGTTTGTTGACGCTTACAATAATCAAGGCTCGGCAGTTAAAAAGAAAGAAGACACTCACCGAATGGCTGAATCGAATCGGGCATTTGCTCATCTCGCTCGATTCTAAAAAAATGCTTAAAAGTAGCAGTACCAAAAATTTGTAGTTTGAGATAAGGAAGACACTATGGCAGACAAGAAATACCCAATTGAAAAAATTCGCAATATTGGCATCATTGCACATATTGATGCTGGTAAAACCACTACAACTGAAGGCATTCTTTATCGTACTGGCTTAAAGCACAAGATTGGTGCGGTTCATGAAGGCGAAACTACAACTGACTGGATGGCGCAAGAACGAGAGCGCGGCATCACCATTGTTTCAGCTGCTGTTACCTGTTACTGGAAAGATCACCAGATTAACATTATTGATACTCCTGGTCACATTGACTTTACCGTTGAAGTTGAACGATCGCTTGCGAGTTCTTGACGGTGCTGTGGTTGTGTTTGACGGCAAGATGGGTGTTGAATCACAAGTCGAAACAGTTTGGCGTCAAGCCGACAAATACGGTGTGCCTCGTATCTGTTTTATTAATAAGATTAATCAAACTGGTGGTGATTTCTATAAATCACTTGAATCTATCCACCATCGTCTTAGTAAACATGCTTTTCCGATTCACTTACCAATTGGCTTTGAGCAGTCTGTTAATGGTATTGTTGATCTGGTCACTATGAAGGCCTATACCTACAAAGAATTTACTGATCACGAATTAATCGAAACTGAAATTCCTGCCGATATGCTCGACGAAGTTAAGAAATACCGCAGCTTACTGATAGAAAATGCTGTCGCTGAAGACGAAACGATGCTTGAGAAGTTTTTCGAAGTTGGTGAAGATGGTTTAAGTGAGACGAAATTAAACAAGCAATTCGTTCAGCGGTTTTGACTGGCAAGTTTCTATGCTGTCACTGGTGGTGATGGCCGTGGTGTAATTGTTGAGAAATTACTTGATGCTGTTGTTGATTATCTTCCAAGTCCGCTAGGACCGTGGTGCAACTTGGGGTACCCAACCCAAAGACTGGTGACGAAATTGAGCGAAAGCCTGGCGACATCAGAGCCATTTGCGGCTCTAGCTTTTAAGATTGCTACCGATCCATTTGTCGGTAAGCTAGCCTACTTTAGAGTCTACTCTGGAAAACTTATGGCAGGTAGCTATATTCTAAATAGTTCTACTGGCGAAAAAGAACGTGTTGGGCGTATTGTTCGTATGCAAGCTGATAAGCGAGAAGACGTCACTGAAGTCACAGCTGGAGATATTGCCGCTATCGTTGGTCTTAAAGGCACAACTACCGGTAACACTCTATGTGATCCAAATAACCCTATTGTTCTTGAAAGTATTACTTTCCCAGAACCACCAGTTTCAATTGCTATTGAGCCAAAGACTAAAGCTGACCAAGAAAAAATGAGTTTTGCCCTGCAGCGACTAGCTGAAGAAGATCCAACCTTTAGAATCCACGTCGACGACGAAACTGGTCAAACCATCATTAGTGGTATGGGTGAGCTTCATCTAGAGATTATTGTTGATCGAATGAAGCGTGAATTTAGTGTTGAAGCCAATGTTGGCCAACCACAAGTTGCTTATCGCGAAACTATCCGAAAAGACGGCGTTGAAGCCGAAGGTAAGTTTATCCGTCAATCTGGTGGACGTGGTCAATATGGTCATGTTTGGTTACGATTATCTCAAAATGAAGCCGGTAAAGGCTTTGAGTTTATTAACTGCTATTAAGGGTGGAGTTGTTCCTAGTGAATACATACCAGCTGTTGAAAAGGCATTGAAGAAGCTATGGCTAACGGTGTTATAGCCGGCTATCCAGTTGTTGATGTTAAAGCTGAGCTCTATGACGGTAGCTATCACGATGTTGACTCTTCAGAAATGGCCTTTCAGATTGCTGGTTCAATGGCCCTTCAAGAAGGTGTTAAGAAAGCTAATCCAGTTATTCTTGAACCAGTCATGAAAGTTGTTGTTGTTACACCTGAAGACTTCATGGGTGACGTTATTGGTGATCTCAACTCTAAGCGTGGTCGTATCGAATCGATGGAAGATCTTAGCCGCTGGATTAAAGAAATAACTGCTTTTGTACCACTTGGTGAAATGTTTGGCTATACGACTAATTAAGAAGCACAACTCAAGGTCGAGCCAGTTCAGCTATGGAGCTAGATCACTATGCCGATGTGCCACCAAATGTCGCTCGAAACCATCATAGCTAAAAACGGCTAAATAGTTACGATAGACCGATCGTAGCAGTTTGACAAGACAGCCCTAAGTTTTTCAGAGCTATACTAACTTTACAGTCACTCGTAAAGTGAGCTAAAATATACTCAGTACACTGCAGTAGTGGGTTATTCAACTTATGCAAAAATATAAGTTAACGTAATAGGAGTATACCTAAATGGCAGATATTCAATCGCAACAAACCACATGTTAACGTTGGTACTATGGGACACGTTGACCACGGTAAAACTACATTAACAGCAGCTATTACGTCTGTACTTAGCTAAGCGATTACCAAGTGAAATTAACAAAGCTATTGCTTACGATCAGATCGATAATGCTCCTGAAGAAAAAGCACGTGGTATTACTATTGCTACTTCTCACCAAGAGTATGAAGCGAAAAGCGTCACTACGCTCACGTTGATATGCCAGGACACGCTGACTACGTTAAGAACATGATTACTGGTGCTGCTCAAATTGACGGCGCTATCCTAGTTGTTTCTGCAGCTGATGGTCCTATGCCTCAAACCCGTGAGCACGTTCTACTTGCTCGTCAAGTTGGTGTACCATCATATCCTAGTTTTCATGAACAAGATGGACCTAGCTGACCCTGAATTAGTTGAACTAGTTGAAGATGGATATTCGTGAACTTCTTAAGAAGAACGATTTCGACGAGAACGCTCCTATTATTAAGGGTTCTGCTACCAAAGCTCTAGCTGGCGACAAAGAGAACTGAAGATGCCATTATGGAACTTGTTAAGGCTATGGATGAATACATTCCTGAGCCTAAGCGTGAGCTAGACAAGCCTTTCCTAATGCCAATTGAAGACGTTTTCTCAATTAAGGGACGTGGTACTGTTGCTACTGGTCGTGTTGAACAAGGCATCGTTAAGGTTAACGAAGAAGTTGAAATTGTCGGTATTCGTGACACTCGAAAGAGTGTTGTTACTGGTGTTGAAATGTTCAAGAAGAATCTTGACCAAGGTCAAGCTGGCGATAACGTTGGTGTTTTGCTTCGAGGTATTGAGCGCGAAGATATCGAGCGTGGCCAAGTTCTTGCTAAGCCAGGTACAATTACCCCTCACACTGAATTCGATAGTGAAGTTTATATCCTAACTAAAGAAGAAGGTGGACGTCACACTCCATTTTTCAAGGGCTACAAGCCTCAATTCTACTTCCGAACTACTGATGTTACTGGTGAAGTTGAACTACCAGCTGACAAAGAAATGGTTATGCCAGGTGATACTATTACCTTTAAGGTTAAATTACTAGCTCCAATTGCTATGGAGCAAGGTCTTCGATTCGCTATTCGTGAAGGTGGCCGAACTGTTGGTGCTGGTGTCGTTACTAAGATCGTTAAATAATAAATCGTACAATTTTAGTCTAAACATATGGCAGAAGCTACAGAAAAGAAGAAAGACCGAGACTAAACAACGGATCCGAATTCGTCTTAAAGCTTATGATCATCGAGTTATCGATCAATCCGCTAAGCAAATTGTTGATACAGCTCTTAGAACCGGCGCTTCTATTGCTGGACCAATTCCACTTCCTACCAGATAGGAGTACCTTTACACGGTCGTTAAAAGCCCTCATGTCTATAAAAAAAGCCGTGAACAGTTTGAAATGCGGATTCACAAAGCGCCTAATCGATATCTTTGACCCAACGCCTAAGACGATTGATTCGCTGATGAATCTTAGTCTACCAGCTGGCTGTGACGCTGAAATAAAAATGTAGCTGGATGGTGCTGATAAATCAGCATCTTGGTCGTGTAGAATATACAACACATTGACAGATACAAATCATTTGTGTTAATCTGTCATGGTAGTTTGTTGCAAAAGCAGCTTGGTGTCGAGATAGGTCGGCAGATAACATCAGTCGAAACCGTCTTTTGCCAAGTATTTTTGTGTCATAACAAACAACGGGAAATCCAATAATATGGCGAAATCACTTATTACACGAAAAGTAGGCATGACTAGTACCATTAGTGAAGATGGTACGCTTCAGCCTGTAACTTTGCTTTCAGCATCACCGAACGTCATAACTCAGATTAAAACAGTCGAAAAAGATGGTTATAACAGTTTGCAACTTGGTTTTGAGACAAAGAAGCATCCGACGAAACCACAAATGGGACATTTCAAGGAATCAAAAATACAGCCAAAGATCGTTCGCGAATTTCGTATTAATGAAGTAGAAGAAGAGTTAAAAGTAGGACAGACGCTTGATGCGTCTGTTTTTGAAATTGGCAATATAGTAAAAGCCGTTGGCACCAGCAAAGGTAAAGGCTGGGCAGGTACCATTAAGAGACATAACTTTAAACGTGGTCGCAAGACTCATGGTGGAAGAAGTTACCGTGAAGTTGGTTCAATTGGCTCCATGTACCCGCAGAAGATATTCAAAGGCAAGAAAATGGCCGGCCAAATGGGGAATGAGCGCGTATCGATTCGTAATTTGACAATTGTATTAATTGACATTGATAAAAACTTGATTGGCGTCAAAGGTTCCGTACCAGGACCTCGTCGTGGCATAGTTTTACTGGAGAGTAAATAAAATGGCTATTCCTACGTATACAAAGTCTGGCACCAAGGCAACCACAGCAGCATCGCTTCCAACGGAAGTATTTGGCGTAGCACCAGAAAATCATCAACTTTTGAAGGATGCTTATCTTGCTTATCTTGCCAACGGTCGACGCAATCTTGCAGTTACTAAAACTCGTGGGTTGATAAGGGGTGGTGGCAAGAAGCCATGGCGTCAAAAAGGAACGGGCCGGGCTCGTTTTGGATCAAGCCGTAACCCAATTTGGCGTGGTGGTGGTATTGTTTTTGGACCTACTGGTAACGAAAACTATCAACGTCAACTCTCCGCAAAGCAGAAGAAACTGGCACTTCGACAAGCTCTTAGCGTAGCTGCTGATGATAAGAAAATAGTTGTCATAGAGAGCTTTGATAATAAAGACGCAAAAGTAATAAAGACACAAGACTTTATGAATAAAATCGATGCGCATGGTTCAGTGCTACTTGTTGTTGAAACGGTTGATGCCTTAATAAAGCGTGCTACTGGTAATATACCGGATCTTAAGGTAGTTAGTTCGGCATACTTGAGTGTGTATGATGTTATTAATGCCGACAAGATTGTGTTGAGCACTGATTCACTGACTGCTATCAAGACAAGACTCGAGGATAAAAAGTAATGGATAGTAAATCACTTTTACTTATACCGCGTATGAGCGAGAAAGCTTATGGCCTTAGCCAGCAACGCAATGTTTATGTCTTTGATATTCCTCGTAATGCTAATCAAACAATGGTAGCTCAAGCAGTCGCAGCTCAATTTGACGTTACGGTTGTAGGAGTGAACGTCACTACTATTAAAGGAAAAGCTAAGCGAACTGTTGTTAGAGGTGGCCGACGTTCAAAGAGTGGTCGTCAGTCTGATACTAAGAAAGCTTACGTTAAGTTAAAGCCGGGTGATACCCTTCCATTCTTTGCAGCCGTAGCCGAAGAGGAAGCTAAAGAGAAGGAAACGCAAGTCAAGGCTGCAAAAGCTCTAGAGAAATCCCAGGCAGCTGATGCGAAGACAGACGAGAAGAAAACCCGTCGACTTGGACGACGAACTAAGAAGGAGGAAGCATAATGGCTATGAAAGTATATGCACCAACTTCTCCTGGCCGGCGCGGCATGACGGGTCAAGACATGGGCGATATCACTACTCGAAAACCGCTTCGTTCACTGACGGTTACCAAAAATCGTGGTAGTGGTCGTAATAACCAGGGCAGAATTACTGTTCGTCACAAAGGTGGCGGTGCTCGTAGCTTCTATCGTTTGATCAATTTTAATCTTGCTGCAGGAACCTCGGCAATTATTGAACAAATTGAATACGACCCGAATCGTTCGGCTCGAATCGCGAGGATTAAAACCGAGGATGGTACGTACCACTACATTATTGCTACTAGCAGTATGAAAATTGGTCAAAAGATCGTTAGTGGTGATGATGCTCCTATCGAAAATGGCAATAGATTGACGCTTGAGAAAATTCCAGTAGGAAGTGTCATTCACGCCATCGAATTGCAACCAGGAAAAGGGGCGCAAATGGTTCGTAGTGCGGGTAACAGTGCTCAGTTACTGGCAAAGGAAAACGATTATGGCCAGGTGCGCTTGCCAAGCGGTGAAGTTCGATTGGTGAGTTTGCAGTGTACCGCTAGCCTTGGCGCTGTTGGTAATGAGCAGTACCAGAATATTAAACTTGGTAAGGCTGGTCGCAGTCGACATCTCGGTATTCGACCATCAGTTCGTGGTGTTGTTATGAATGCGGTTGATCACCCTCATGGTGGTGGTGATGGTGGAAAGCACGGTATTGGTGGTGGTAAGAACCATGGTGCAGCTCCTAAGACACCTTGGGGTCAGAAGACATTAGGATACAAGACTCGTCGTCGTAAGAGTACTACTAAGTTTATTGTTAGAAGCCGACATGCGGCGAAGAGGAAATAGGAGATAACGATATGAGTCGATCACTGAAAAAAGGACCATTTATAGATTTCAAGCTCGCCAAAAAGGTTGCAGCTTTGGGTAACGACGACCGAACTATTATTAAGACTTGGGCTCGAGCGAGCACAATTGCTCCAGAGTTTGTTGGTCGAACGTTTGCCGTACATAATGGCAAGGTTCATGTGCCTGTATTTGTTACAGAAAATATGGTTGGACATAAACTTGGTGAATTTTCGCCAACTCGTAAGTTTCGAAGTCATGGTGGTAAGTTAGCAAAAAGTCAAGGATCAGAGGAATAGCGAGGAAATATGTCAGTTAGAGCAGTTGCCAAAGGAGTCCCGATGAGCCCACGTAAAGTGAGTGTTGTTGCTGCATTGGTTCGCGGACACACCGTTAGTGATGCGCTAGTTATCTTAGAGCACACACCACGTCGTGTTGCCATACCGGTTCGCAAGACAATTGAAAGCGCTCGGGCAAACGCCGATTATAACCATAATTACAAACCAGACACATTGAGGATAGTTGAGATTAACGTTACGCCAGGACCACGACTCAAGCGGATTCGTCCAGTCTCACGAGGGGTAGCTCACCCGTATATGCATCGTACTTCACATATCCGAGTAGTTGTTGATGGCGAGATTCGTCAACCCAAGAAACCGGCTACCACGACAGTAAAGGAGACAAAGTAATGGGACAAAAAGTCAATCCAATATCAATGCGGCTCCAGGTCAACAAAGATTGGCGCAGTAAGTGGTTTACTAGTAAACGAACTTATGCTGATTTTCTTCGTAACGACCTCGAAGTCCGAAAATTGATCCAAAACAAACTTGGTTCAAGGGCAGCTATTAATAAAGTTGATATCGAACGATCTCCAAATCTTGTAACCGTAACAATCCATACAGCTAAAGCTGGTGTTGTGATTGGGAGAGGTGGACAAGGGGCACAAGAGTTGAAAGAAGCGGTTGAAAAAATTTATAAGGTGCCAACTAGAGTTAATATTGAAGAAGTTAAGAAACCTGAGTTATATGCAAAACTGGTAGCAGAGAACATCGCTCATCAGCTTGAGCGTCGTATGTCATTCCGTCGGGCTATCAAATCATCAGCAGCGGCTACTATGCGAGCTGGTGCAAAAGGAGTTCGGATTCAGGTTGCTGGACGATTAAATGGTGCCGAGATGTCTCGTCGTGAAAAAGAAGTCCAAGGCAGTGTTCCGCTTCATACCATTAGAGCAGATATTGATTTTGCCCAAGTTGACTCAAAGACTAACGCTGGTATCATTGGCGTTAAGGTGTGGATTTACAAGGGAGAGATAGTGTAAAATGCTGTTACCTAATCGCACAAAATTCCGAAAGGTTCGAAAAGGCCGCATCCATGGTGTTGCAACTAGTGGTGATTACATTGCCTATGGCGAATATGCTCTTCAGGCTCAAGGACACGAGAGGATTACTTCTCGTCAAATTGAAGCTTCCCGACAAGCGATGACTCGCTATGTAAAACGTGGTGGTAAAATTTGGATTCGAATCTTTCCGCACACTCCTGTTACTCGAAAACCGCTTGATGTCAAAATGGGGAGCGGCAAAGGCAGTCCAGAGTTTTTTGTAGCCAAAGTTCGTCCCGGGACAATTTTGTTTGAAATGCAGGGAGTTACTGAGGAAGTTGCCCGTGAAGCCATGAGATTGGCCGGACGTAAGTTGCCTGTTAAGACTAGATTTCTGTCTAAGGAGGATGTCTAAATGAAAATGACTGACATCCGTAAGCTTTCTACGACCGAAATTACGGTTGAGAGCACAAAGCTTCGAGAAGAAATATCGACCTTAAAGCGTCAGAGGCTTCTTGGAGAGTCTCAGAACGTTCGAATAGTTCGTAATAAACGCAAGGACTTGGCACGTATGTTAACCGTGCTCAGTGAGCAATTAGCAAAGGAGAATGTCTGATGGCAAAAACGCTTAACGGCATTGTTGTGTCCGATAAAGTTGACAAGGCGATCGTAGTAGTCGTGTCTAGTACTAAGACACACCCCTTGTATCACAAACAGTACACCACTACTAAACGGTACCTAGTTCATGATGAGAAGAACGAAGCCAAGACTGGTGATAGTGTATTAATTGTGGAGACTCGTCCAATGAGTGCTCGAAAACATCACAAGTTAGATAAGATTACCGAAAGCCCTACTCTAAGGGATAGTGATATAGTAACCGGTAACGAGGACGTTGTATGATTCAGCAAGAATCTAGACTAGTGGTCTGCGACAACTCTGGTGCTAAAGAAATTTTGTGCATACGAGTATTGGGTGGAACACGTCGTCGTTACGCCTATGTTGGTGATGTAATTGTCGCGACCGTAAAAGATGCAAATCCAAACGGAAATGTTAAGAAGAAATCGGTTGTTAAAGCAGTTGTGGTAAGAACGAGAGATACGATTCGTCGTAAAGATGGTTCAACGATTCGCTTTGATGATAATGCCGCTGTTCTTATTGGTGACGATAAGTTACCACGAGCAACACGTATTTTTGGACCGGTTCCACGAGAACTTAGAGAACGAGGCTATGCTCGTATTATTAGCTTAGCTCCAGAGGTATTATAATGAGTCAAACTATATTTAAAATCCGCCTAAAGAAAGATGATAAAGTCGTTGTTAGAAGTGGTAAGTACAAAGGCAAAGTCGGAAAAGTTATCGCTACACACCCACGTGAGAATAAAGTCACGGTTGAGGGGATTAATATAATTAAAAAGCATGTCAAACCAAATAAGGCTTATCCGCAAGGCGGCATTATCGAAATGACAAAACCATTTCCGGTTAGTAAAGTCGGTATTGTGCATCCAGAAACTAAGAAACCAAGCCGAATTGGCTATGAGTTAAAGAGTGATGGCACTAAGGTACGTGTCTATAAATCTGGCGGAAAGGAAATTAAATAATGGCTACTGCAACTAAATCAAAGCCAACCGCCTATTCAGCACGCCTGGAAGTCGCCTATAATACGACCATTCAACGTGAATTACAGAAAGAATTGAAGCTTTCCAATATTCATGAAGTACCACGTATTGAAAAGATAGTATTAAATACTGGTATAGGACGAGCTAAGGACGACAAGAAATATATTGAGGTTGCAACTAATACGCTTAAGAAGATAAGCGGACAACAACCAATTACAACAGCTGCCAAGAAATCAATCGCAGGCTTCAAATTGCGTGAAGGTAATAAGATTGGCCTGAAGGTTACTCTGCGTGGTACACGTATGTATGAATTTCTTGATCGATTAATTAGTATCGTACTTCCTCGTTTGCGTGACTTCAGAGGTGTTAGCAATACGGCATTTGATAAATCTGGTAATTATAGCCTTGGTCTTAATGACCAAGCGGTATTTGCTGAGTTGTCATTTGAGGAGACTACACCTACCCATGGTCTACAAGTAGTAGTAGTTATTAAATGTAAAGAGGTAGAGCATGCCCACAAGTTACTTGAGAAACTTGGAATGCCATTCCAGAAAGAGACAAACTAATGGCTAAAACATCAAGCATCGTTCGCGACCAGAAGCGCCAAAAGATGATCCTAAAATATGCAGCTAAAAGAACTGAGCTTAAGTCTCTTGGTGACTTGGAGGGGTTAGCCGCATTGCCTCGTAATTCGTCACCAACGCGATGGAAAAACCGCTGTGTTGAAACGGGCCGCCCTCGTGGTTATATGCGTCAATTTGGATTGAGTCGAATTTCATTCCGAGAACATGCTAGTAAAGGCGAGATACCAGGCATAACAAAGTCAAGTTGGTAAGGAATATAATATGAGTAAAACATCCACAGATCCTATAGCAGACATGTTAACTCGCATTCGAAATGCAGTTCAGGTTAATCATGCCCAAGTAGAGGTACCGTATTCGAAAGTTAAAGAATCAATTGCTCAACTGTTGAAACAGAATGGTTTTATTGATGATGTCCGTGTTTCTGGTGAATTGATAGACAAAACCATCACTCTTGTTATTAATGCTCAGAGCGAGAATAGTCGCATTACTGAGGTGGTGCGTCTGAGCAAACCAGGTCGAAGACAATATGCACGAACCCAAAATATTCCTATCGTAAAGCGTGGCCGCGGAGTGGTTATCATTTCTACAAGCCGTGGCATGTTAACGGGTAAGGAAGCAAAAAAATTGGGTGTGGGTGGTGAATTAATTTGTAAGATTTATTAATGGATTTAGGTAGGAGAGAATCATGAGCCGCGTCGGAAGAGCACCAATCACCATCCCTGGAGGTGTTACAGTTGCCATTAATGATGGTGAGATAACTGTTTCTGGCTCAAAAGGAACACTTAAGCAATCCCTTCTTGAAGAGATTACTATCAAGCAAGAGGGCGATGTATTGTCATTTACCCGTGCAAACGAACAGCCAAAAGTTCGTGCCAAGCATGGCCTAATGCGTTCTTTGGTTAATAATATGGTAATAGGTGTTAGCCAAGGTTTCTCTAAGAAACTGGAACTCAATGGAGTTGGTTATAGAGTGGCACTTGCCGGTACTAATCTACGATTCAATCTAGGCTTTTCCCACGAAGTAATCTATACTGTGCCGCAAGGTGTAACTGTTGCTGTTGAGCAGAATGTTATTACGGTCAGTGGTAACGATAAGCAACAGGTTGGTCAGGTTGCCGCTGAGATCCGATCATTGAAGAAGCCAGAACCATACAAAGGTAAAGGATTGAAGTACGTTGGTGAGCACATCATCCGTAAGAGTGGAAAGTCAGGAAAAGAGAAGTAGTATTATGGATCGATTAACTAAGAAATACCAGAATCAAAATCTTCGCCGTCAACGTGTTCGAGCACGTGTTTTTGGAACGGCTGAACGTCCACGTCTCAGCGTTCATATTAGTAATCGTCACATAGACGCACAATTGATAGATGACAACACTCACAAAACACTTGCTTACGTAGCAACCGTCGGTCGAAAGAACCTCAATGGCTCAATGACCGAACGTGCTGTATGGGTTGGTGAGGAAATTGCTAAAAAGGCTCAGACTGCCAAAATTACATCTGTTGTGTTTGATCGTGGCAGTAGATTATATCACGGCCGAATACAGGCTTTAGCGGAAGCAGCCCGTCAGAAAGGATTGGAGTTTTAAAATGCCTATACCCGACGCTCGCAGAAATAGGAGAGGTGCAAACCCACCTGAAGAGAAACAATTTGATGAACGAGTTGTTCATGTTGATCGTATTGCCCGGGTTGTAAAGGGCGGCCGCCGATTTCGATTTCGCGCTTTAGTAGTTATTGGTGATCATAAGAATCGAGTTGGTATTGGCATTGCAAAAGGTGCTGATGTTACTATTGCTGTTACGAAAGCGACAGAAGCAGCCAAGAAACACTTGATTATCGTACCTATCTATAAAGGAACAATTCCTCACGAAGCAGAGGTAAAAGTGAGTGGTTCGCATATTCTTATCATGCCAGCTAGTCCTGGAACAGGATTAATTGCAGGAGGAGTAGTACGAACGATTCTTGAAGTCGCTGGAGTGAATAATGTTTTGAGTAAATCACTCGGTTCGGCCAATAAGACCAATACTGCCTATGCGACCATCAAGGCTTTGCAAAGCCTTGAACCAGCTAATAAGTGGGTGACTAACACCAGTAAAACTGTTGACAAGACACCTGTTGACAAGCCTGCTCAACCAGCAGAGCCAGCCAAAGAATCTACTCCAAAAAAGGTAAAGACAAGCGCTCCTAAAACGGCAGCTAAAAGTAAGAAGTAAGGTAGTTTTATGAAATACAATGAATTTACTATGACACAGCAAAAGCATCCCAAGAGAGTTGGTAGGGGTATAGCTGCTGGACAAGGAAAGACTGCGGGACGCGGTACTAAGGGGCAGAAGGCTCGAACGGGCTATTCAAAACGTCCTGGCTTTGAAGGTGGGCAGAATCCTCTTATGCAACGTTTGCCTAAATTGCATGGTTTCCATTCACACCGCGTTAAAGCTAGTGTTGTGTATACGGGCCAACTTGATCAGATGAGCGGCAAAACAATTGATACTACTCTTCTTACCGAGCACGGATTGATTGAAAATCAGTACCAGCAAGTAAAATTAATTTCAAAGGGCGAAGTTACAAAAAAGCACACCATTAAGTTACAACTAGCCAGTCAATTGGCGGTAACTCAGGTTGAAAAGGCAGGCGGAACTTTCAGTAAGGTGCCGCGACAAGCACGACCTGCAACAAAGGATAAAGCGACAAAAGACGAAGAACCAAAGCTTAAAAAATAAGTTAAAAGTAGTTAATTGAGGGTAGTGTATACTGATGACATATAAGTTGAAGGTTGTATGGGCTGGAAAGTAATTTGGCGATCTTTGAAAAACGCCGATATGCGGAAACGTATATTGGCTGTTCTTGCTGTATTGTTAGTATTTCGAATTCTTGCTCACTTACCAGTACCTCTCAGTAACCCACAGACGCTCAAGCAGATCCTTACCAATCTATTCAACTCATCGCAAACGCCTCAATTTTTGAGTTTCATGAACGTACTGAGCGGGGGTGCGCTTGCTAACTTCTCAATTATGCTGGCAGGGCTTGGGCCATATATTAATGCCTCAATCATTATGCAGCTTCTTACGAAGGCACTCCCCAAACTTGAGGCATTACAGAAAGAGGGCGAGTTTGGTCAGAAAAAGATTAATCAGTACACTCGAATGTTAACGTTTCCGTTAGCGATTATTCAGTCAATCGGCTCAATTTATTTGATCAGGGAGGCAGCTCAAAGTATCGGTGGTATCGGTGACATAACTGCTAATACATCCCTTGCTCGCTGGGTGTTGATGGTCGCCGCCTTAACCGGAGGATCAATGCTACTGATGTGGCTTGGAGAACTTATTACTGAGCAAGGATTGGGTAATGGTATCTCGCTTATTATTACCGTTGGCATTGTCGGGAGATTACCGCAAACGATCGGTAATATCCTCAGTCTATCAAAAGGCCGGAGTCATGAATTGCGGTTGTTTGGTCATAGGTTACCACTCAATAAGTATCAGCTAATGTACGGTGTTATCATAGCCGTGGTTATTATTGTGATTACTTGGCTGGTCGTGAAACTAAACGAGGCCTCGAGACGTTTGACGGTACATTATGCTAAACGTGTGCAGGGGAACAGGACGTATGGAGGTGTCACGACTGTTTTGCCAGTCAAACTAATTGCTGCTGGTGTGATTCCGATTATCTTCGCAGTTGCATTCTTGAGTGTCCCGAGTTTTGCTGGCCAGTTGTTGAGTGGCGCAAAAAGTGCCCACTTGCAGCATATCGGGAGTGATTTATCCACGTGGTTTCAAGCACCATCGGTCGGCTCATTTGCAACAAATAGCTGGCATCCTTATATTTACCCAGTTGTATATTTCCTATTAGTTTTTGTTTTTACTTTTTTCTATACCAATGTAACGTTCAATTCGAAGGATATTGCAGAAAACCTACAAAAGCAGGGTGGTTTTCTTGAAGGTGTTCGATCGGGTAAGCAGACTGAGAAGTACCTTAGCAAAGTAGTAAATCGAGTAACGCTATTTGGCGCTATTAGTCTTGGTATGCTAGCCGTTTTACCAATTATTGCTCAAGCCTTCATTAATGCCAATATTACAATTGGGGAACGAGCGTGCTAATTCTAGTGTCTGTTTCACTCGAAACGCTTAGAGCAGTTGAATCGAGGGCGCTCATGGTAACCTATGACCAATACTCTGAACCTGATTTCTTTCAAGATGATCCCGAACTTGCGACCGAAACGGGGAGTGCCGCTAAAGTAGGATTTGGCCGGCGGTTATTGCGGCGAAAGCAGAAAAACACATGAGACAGCAAATGATCAGCATAGTACACTCTGACTTGAAGACTCGTCATAACAAGTCGCATCGCTCTCTAATAAAACACTTTACAAATTTCGTTAGCCCATGGTATACTTGTAATCTGTTATATTTATGGCCGCTAATAAGGAAGTAATTGAGTTAACTGGAACTATCGTTGAGACTCTTCCTGGGACACAGTTCAAAGTAGAGCTTGAGAATGGCCATAAAATTATAGCTCATGTTGCCGGAAAGATGCGGAAACATTTTATTCGAATCGTACCCGGAGACAGCGTGACGGTTGAGTTGACCCCTTACGATCTTACTAAGGGCAGAATCACCTATCGCAAGTTATAAATTATTAAGCAGTGTGTCATTACTCGACTGAAGGAGAATGATCCGCATGAAAGTACGTGCCAGTGTTAAAAAGATTAGTCCTGATGATAAGATTGTCCGCCGTAAAGGACGTGTTTATGTTATCAACAAACTCAAGCCAAAGCATAAGCAGAGGCAAGGCTAGCTATGGCTAGAATTTCTGGTGTTAACTATACCAAATGACAAGCAAGTTGAGGTTGCTTTGACTTATGTTTATGGTATCGGCCCAAAGACTAGCTATGATATTTTAGCAGAAGCTAAAGTTGAACCAACTGTTAGAGTTAAGGATCTAACTGACGCGAATTATCCCGTATCCAAGATATTATTAACGAAGATTACACTGTTGAAGGTGAACTTCAACGAATTGTTACTGGTAATATTAAGCGACTTAAGGACATTAAGTCCTATCGAGGTCTACGACATCAGGCTAACCTACCTACTCGTGGTCAACGAACTAGAACAAACGCCCGAACCAAGTCGAGGTAAAAAAGTTACTGTTGGTGGCACCGCTAAGAAAGTAGCAACTAAGACTTAATAAGGATAATATATGGCAGAAGAAGAAAATCAACCAGTCTGAAGAAATAGCAAGAAGAAACCTGTTGCTACTGCCAGCGCCGACTAAGAAAGCTAAGGTAAAGCGCAGTGTTCCTAGCTGGACAAGTTCACGTTCTTGCAACCTTTAATAACACTATTGTTACCTTTACCGATCCAAAGGGCAATGTCTTGACTACGTGCAGTGCTGGTGCCTGTGGTTTTCGTGGTTCTAAGAAGGGTACTGCTTACGCTGCCCAGGTTGCAGCAGAAAAAGCCGCTCAAGCTGCTCAAAGCAAATTATGGCTTTAGCAAAGGTTGATGTCTTATGTTAAAGGCGTCGGACTTGGCCGTGATGCAGCTATTCGAGCTCTGCAGAATTAGATATTCAAGTTGAAAGCTATCAGTGATGTAACTGGTGTGCCACATGGTGGCGTAAGTCCACGAAGGCTACGGAGAGTCTAGGATATTATGGCACGAGATATTCAATCTATTGTAAAAATGAGTCGACGTGAAGGCTATGCTCTTCACCCTAAAGCCCATAAGGCACTAGTTAAACGATCAGCTCCTCCAGGTCAAAATGCATCTGGTCGCGGTGGTGGACGAACCAAGACTAGCCAATATTCTCTGCAACTTCGTGAAAAGCAAAAAGTAAAACGACTGTATGGCTTACTGGAAAGACAATTCGCTAATGTTATGAAAGAAGCTTCACGCAATCGATGGTCAATCTGGTGAAGTACTACTTCGATTGCTTGAACAGCGCATTGATAACGCTGTTTACCGAGCTGGATTTGCACCAAGTCGACGTGGCTGCTCGCCAATTAGTTACCCATGGTCACTTTCTTCTGAATGGACGCCGCGTCGACATCCCATCAATCCGACTTAAAGCCAGGCGATACGTTAACTCTTACGACCTCATAGCACAAGAAGCCGACTACTTTAAGAAACTTGATGAAATTAGCCCAGCCCCAAGTGATATACCTGGCTGGCTGAAAGTTAATCGTAAGAAAATTGAATTAACAGTTACTGGTTTACCAACCCGAGATGACGCCGAACCAGATATTAATGAACAATTAATCGTGGAATATTACTCACGCTAAAAGGAGGTCAAATATAATGTCAAATATTATTCACACACCAAGTATCGTCAATGTCGACGACCACAGTGCTATCAAGCGCTACCTTTACCGTTGAGCCATCTACACAGTGGCTATGGTATGACCCTGGGTAATCAGTTTACGACGAGTTCTACTATCCAGTATCGCCGGCGCAGCTGTCACAGCTTTCAAAATTGAAGGTGTTAGCCACGAATTTACTACTGTTAATGGTGTAAAAGAAGATGTTGTTGATATCATGCTTAATCTTAAGGGACATTCGATTCCGAGTTTTTGGTCCAAGAACCACAGAACTTTACGACTTGTTAAAACAAGGAAAAGGTACCAGTAACCGCTAAAGATATTCAACTAACGCTGATGTTGAAGTTGTTAACCCTGAACACGTTATTGCTACACTTGACGACGATAAAGCAAATTAACTATGGATCTAACGGTTGAAGTCGGCCGTGGCTATCGAACCATAGAAGAAGAAGCAGCCACAAAAGTACTGACATGATTGCTCTTGACGCTATCTTTAGCCCAGTCCTGCGAGTTCGCTACAAAGTTGAGAATACTCGTGTTGGTCAAGTTACTGATCTTGATAAGTTGCTTTTTACTGTTGATACTGATGGCTCGATTACGCCACGAGATGCTTTTGAAGAAGCTGCTGCTATACTTAGTAAACCAATATACCGCACTTGCTGGACAGACTAGAGTTGAATCGGGTCCTAATGCAGGTGGGTTGATATTGAACAGCAGGTTGATGATAACGGCGAGGAACCGACTGAGCTATTAACCCCAATCGAAGACCTTAACCTATCTGCTCGGACCACTAACGCCTTAATTAATAATGATATTCACACTTTGAAGGATCTATTTAGTCTTAGTGATGCTGAATTACGTGATCTAAAAGGTTTTGGAAGCAAAGCACTAGATGAAGTTAAAGAGAAATTGGCAGAATTGGAGCTTTAATTTATGCATCGTCACGGATATCAAGGTCGAAAATTTCACCGCGAACGCGACCAAAGATCAGCGCTCATGAAGGGCTTAGCTGATTCTCTTATTCAGTGATGAATCAATTGAAACTACTCTTCCGAAGGCAAAATGATAGTGCCTTATGTTGAAAAACTAATAACCAAAGCTAAAAAAGGTGATCTACACAACCGACGACAGATTATCGCTAGCTTGCACACCGAGGCAAGTGCGCATAAATTAGTAGATGAACTCGCACCAAAAATGAAGAGTCGTTCAAGTGGACATTTACGAATTGAGAAGACAGTTTTGCGCCGTGGTGATAACGCCCAGATGGCTAAGGTGAGTTTTATTATCGATACTCAAGAACCAAAGACTAGATCAATTCCAAAAGCTGCTAGTGTTAAACCAACTCCAAAGCCGGACACAAGTGCACCTAAAGTTGAGGAGCCAGTAAAATCATGAAAACTTATAGCTTAAAACCGGCAGATGTTACAAGAACTTGGTATATCTTGGATGCTAGCGAGGCGTCACTAGGAAGAGTTGCTTCAAGAGCTGCGAAACTATTACTTGGTAAAGACAAAACAAGCTATGACCACCATGTTGATGGGGGTGATTACGTTATTATTATCAATGCAGGTAGCTTGGTTGTTACTGGCGATAAAAGTACAGGAAAGAAATATTATCGGCATAGTGGCTACCCAGGTGCTTTGAAGACATCCCGACTCGAAGAGAAAATGGTGAATTCTCCTAAAACAGTCATCTATCAAGCCATCCGTGGTATGTTGCCCGTTAATAAATTACGCCCGGGAAGATTAGCTCGATTGAAAATTTATGAGGCAGGTGAACATGAGCATGCTGCACAAAAACCGGTCAATCTATCGATAAAGGAGAAGAACTAATGCCAACTGCGTCTGAAAAAAACTATTTCTATGCACTAGGACGACGAAAAAGCGCAACGGCTCGGGTACGTTTATCATCTGGAAAAGGCACGATAACGATTAACGAAATGCCTGCTGAAGACTATTTTTCAAACAGTAAATACTTAATTGCCAAATTACAGCAACCTTTTGTTGCCCTCGAACTTGAGAACAAGTTTACTATCACTGCTAGAGTCCGTGGTGGCGGTCAGGATGGCCAAGCTGAGGCTATTCGACTAGGCATTGCTCGGTCGCTCACTCTTATGAACGAAGAACTGAAACCAACTCTGAAGCGAGCCGACTTGCTTGGAAGAGATGCTCGTGAAAAAGAACGCAAGAAGTTTGGTTTGCGTGGTGCTCGTAAACAACGACAGTTTACGAAACGATAATTCTTTCAACGCATTCCTTACATCCCTTATTTGCTGGTATAATTGGGCCATATATGGGTAAATCGATAATTTTAACCGGCTTACGTGCTAATGGCGAATTCCACTTAGGGAATTATTTAGGCGCTATGTTGCCTATGATTGAGTTACAGCGTCAATCATCGGCTGATTATCAGCTTAATATGTTTGTCCCCGATATACACAGTTTTACGACGCCAATCGATCATCATAAACTATACGATCAAGTCATCAATAATTTACGGATGTATGTTGCCGCTGGACTTGATATTGACTCTACTCACACCTTTATATACCGACAAAGTTTTGTGCCGGCACACAGTGAGTTGACGGTTATACTCAATAATTTCTCCTTTTTTGGTGAGTTAAGCCGGATGACTCAGTTTAAGGATAAGAGTAAAGAGCTTCAACAGAAGTCAGTCACAGCAGGTCTTTTTGATTACCCCGTGATGATGGCAGCAGATATATTATTATACGGAGCTGAATGGGTGCCAGTTGGTGAAGATCAGCAACAACATATTGAGTTTGCTCGGACAATTGCTGAACGATTCAATAACAAGTTTGGTGACATATTTATATTGCCAAAGTCGCCAACGGAACAGACAAAATTCATGAGCCTCGAGCAGGGGATTCGGATTCGAAGTCTGCGCAACCCTGATAAGAAAATGAGTAAGAGTATCGAAGATCCGGCAGGCACGGTACTACTATCCGATAAACCGAGTGATGCCGCCAAAAAAGTTATGGCAGCCACAACTGACAGTGTCGGTAAAGTTAATTTTAACTTCCAACAACAACCGGGTATCAGTAATCTGCTACAAATGTTAGCTTTACTTACTAGCCGACCGCAAGATGCGGTGAATATTGAATGGGAAGGAACCACAAATTATGGTGAGTTTAAGTCAAGTGTTGCAGGAGCTGTTGACCAATTTCTTACCGACTTCCAAAAGAAACTAGCCAGTACTGATGCAGCGAAAATCATTGCACGTCTTGGAAAAGATGAAAAGACTATTAACGAGGCTGCCAACGTAACATTACACAAAGTTCAAGTTGCTGTCGGACTTCGCTCTTAGTCATTAACAGCATGAAACTTACCGTAACTCCTGAAATGGTCGGCGAACGTTTAGATGTTGCGATTATGGAGTCGACCCATGGACTAAGTCGGGCGTTCGTTCAGAAACTATGCAAGCAAGGTGATATCCTTGTTAATAATGAGCCGGTTGATCAGAAATACAAGCTAAAGACAGATGATAGTATACACATTGACTATGATTTTAATGAACCGGAGCACATGCCAATAATTAACTTACCCATATTATACGAAGACGATGACTGTGTTGTTATCGAAAAGCCAATTGGTGTGTTGTCTCACAGTAAAGGTAACTTTAACGCTGAGGCTACCGTTGCGACATGGCTTCATGATCGAGTGACAGGACTGTCGGGCGACCGCGCCGGTATTGTCCATCGACTTGATCGTGCTACGTCTGGTGTCATGATCTGCGCAAAAAATCCCCAAGCCGTGAGTTGGCTTCAGAAACAGTTCTCGCAACGTAAAGTTAAGAAAACGTACATCGCGCTTGTTAATGGTGTCATTACGCCCGAGGAAGCCATTATTGATATGCCGATTGAGCGCAATCCAAAAGCACCCGCTACATTTCGTGTTGGAGCCAACGGTAAGCCAGCCAAAACGCATTACCGTGTGCTAAAAACAAGTTCAGATTATACTCTATTGGAATTGACGCCCGAAACTGGACGGACTCATCAATTACGGGTTCACTTAAAGAAGCTTGGGCATCCAATTGTGGGTGACAATATGTATGGTGGCGAAGTAGCGGAACGTTTATTCTTACATGCCCTCAATTTAGAGCTTACTTTACCAAATAAATCGCGAATAAAATTCACTGCTAAGTTGCCAATGGTCTTTAAGAAAAAAATGGCATCGGTAGAATGAGAAAACTTGTTTTACATCCATCGACGAAAAACCAACTCGAGTTAATGATAAATAGTAAAACCCAAGCTATTGCACTTGTTGGGGCAGACGGTATCGGTAAAGGAAGTGTTGGACGGTATCTCATCAGCGCCATTCTTGATATTGGCTACGACGAGCTTGATAATTATCCATACTTCATCTCTATTGCTAATGAGGCGGCTCATATATCAATTGAAGATATTAGGCATATCCAACACTTTCTTGAGCTGAAGACAATTGGTACTAAGGGTGTTCGACGGGCGCTGCTGATTGAGCATGCTGAACGCATGACGACTGAAGCTCAGAACGCTATATTAAAAACACTTGAAGAGTTACCCTCTGATACGGTCGTAGTTTTAACATTATCTTATGCCCGAAAAATTGCATCGACGATTATCTCTCGCGTACAGCTCGTTCGAATTAACTCACCGAATCGTCAGCAAATGTCTGATACTTTCCGCGACGACTTCAACGATAAGAAGATTGAGCAGGCTTACGAATTAAGCGATGGTCTACCAGGACTTATGCATTCTTTGTTATTCTCGGAAGACCACCCACTTCTGCCCGCAGTTGAACAAGCCAAAAAAATATTACAATCGACGACATTCGAGAGACTCTGTCTAGTTGATGGCATGGCTAAACAGAAAGACACTATTGCGCCGGTAGTTCAGGCGCTTATTAGAATGGCGGATGTGGCAATCAGGCGATCGGCTCAGAATAACAATAAGTCGGGGGTAAAACGTTGGCAAAGCATACTTGCTGCTGCCGCCGACGCTCAAGAAGCACTTGTTAGCAATGCTCAATCGAAGCTCATTCTTACCAATCTCATTCTTACTATCTAGTATTTGGTATAATAGAAATTATGTTTGAACTTTTAATCGTTGCTGTTTTTGGAGCGTTTGCTTATCACAATACAGTTATTCATGATGATGAAGTTGCGAATGTCTCTAGGAAAATTGGTAATCGAGTAGGAAAACTTTGGGATATTGCTCACCAGGGTATGCGAGAAAATCGTTTTTTGCGTGCCGAAAAAGCTTTGCTTACCATTCTTAAAATTGACGAACGAAATGCTGCGGCTTACAACCGTCTGGGTATTTTGTATGCGAAGCAGAAAGAGTATCACGATGCAATTGACTGTTTTGAAATTGCTTCAAGTATTGAAGCCACACCATCGAGTTTACACAACTTGGGACTTATCTATTATGAAACTGAAAATTATGAAAAATCTGCGATTGCCTTTGAGCAAGCTTTGAAGCTTGAAGATAAGTTAGCTGCTCGACACGTAGCGTATGCCAAAGTCCAAGAAAAGATAGGTAACGAGAAACTAATGTTTCAGGCTTTAGAGAAGGCAATTGAGTTGGAACCAAACGAGGAAACTTACGGACTCTTATTAAAGGCTTATCAGAGTAGAGGTATGGCCGAGGAAGCTGATTTAGTTGAGGAGAGCTTAAAAAAATTAATAGTACCTGCTGGAAGACCGAAACGAATTCTTCGCCCCAAGCGCGTTGTCATTTAACTCGTTATCGCTCTACTAAGTTGTTGTTAGGACTGTTTAATTTGGATCTGTGTTTAGGCTCGTTGAGTCTGCAGGATCCTCTCTTACGAGTCGATCAAGTAAATTCCCAATATGGGTTAGTAACTTTTCGCTATCAGTTACAAGTGTGTCTTGTCCGGTTTCATTATTCGTCGAACTTGCCTTTGATACATAGAGACTATCTTGGAAGATTTCTAAGTCATAGGTTCGGCAAAAATCAACCAAGAATGCCATTGTTACGGGTTCTAATATCTCCCTTAGTTCAATCTGTCTGTCTGGTGAGCAGTACAAATGGAAATAATCAGGGAAGTCTCCTTCCAGGCTGACTTGTGTTAGAAAGTTATTAGAAACCTTCTCGGTTAACGGTAGGCTAAGCTTGCTTTGGTCTCCGATTGCAATAAGATGTAAGTGGGTACTTCCGTGCAAACTAATAAATAGCATTACCCGGTCCTGTTGGTTGGCGAGGATATTATAGTTATAGCCGACCATCTGACCTTTATTTACCGAGATAAGGCCAGTCTCATTAAGCATGTCAGATGAGGAAATTAGGGGACCGTCAATTAGGGACGCAGTTTCTTCTGAGTCTGGAACATATTTATCTATGTTTGGTTGGTAACGCTTAAATATAATATAAACACCGAGAATGAGTATCGACAACAAGACTGCATTGAGGCTAATTTCCGTGTTTCCGTCTCGATGAAGCTCGAGAGAATCAACGTCAGTCTCAAAATTATCATAGGAGTTACTAGTTGATTGGTATTGCTTGTGAGCTATGAATGGCCACCCTCTAAGTCGGACGTTATAAGTTGAAGTAGAACAGGTGTTCGAAGTATTACCAACGAAAAGAGTAGTTAAACTGCATCGGTACAGACTAACCGTCTGTTGGCCGTGGTGTATTTGATCTAATACTGCATCACTGAATATTAAACAGACTATTAGAATTCCGCTGACCATTGACATCTGGCCTTTGGTAAATAGATTCACACTGAAAGTATAGCATTCTAAGCATAAATGTTTTATGTTGTATGGCTAAGGAAAAGTTGGAACTATTATGACTTTGCCTCAGGTTTTTTTATCATCGGAATTTTCAACTTTTAACCAGATACCCTTGTTCCAATGCTTCTAGTGGTATCATGCAGCTAATCTAGCTGAATATTAAGCTGATAGCGAGATGATAGGATTATTTGCTGTATGGGAAGCTTGATCGGCACAGTAAGACTGAACAACAAATTCCATGGTTTGATAGGCCATCGCGGTATAAGGGTTAGAAACCGTACGTGAAACTTGAGGATGGTGAGCTTCTCGTGAGATGCCCAGGCTTAATAAATCGTGATTATCTGTTATGCAAGTTTGTTTTATAATAGCTGGAGTATATTGACTGACAAGTTCAGGCGTGTACTCACGTATCCTATCGGCAACACGGTCTAAAAGCTTAACGGGTCTAATGTTTTCAAAAGCATAACGGACAAGGCGACCGGCATTTTTGCCTTCTCCACCAGCATAATCTGTCATAAATTTACGAGGCGTAGTGTTAACAACGGCAGCAGTCTCGATACTGTGAGTTACTGGTTTTAAAACTTTTGTAAGATAATCAAGTGTGGCGCCATGGTGTGTTGCTTCTGTCATTATGAGTACATTAAGAGCTTTTGAACCCAAATCAGTGGTTAGATTTAAATAGTGGTCTCTATAAATTTGAGGGTCAAAACGTTCGTGATATGCTTTGGAGCCAGCGATATATCTTGTAGGTGTTGGCTGTCCTGATTCGGCCAGCACTCTTCGAATGAAGTAAGCAGGTAGACGTCCATTTATATCGTCACACAGCATGACATCCCACTTAGCTTCAGGAGCAACTTCTAAAACCATATCTGCTAAACGAAAAAGACATGGGACAACACCAGGTAATTCGTTTCTGAAATTAGTGTAGGCTAATGATTGCGATTGAAGCGGTGTCTGCGATTCCACAGAATTTGACATAGTATCTATTATATTATAAACAATATAATGTTACAACAATGATTTGCGCGGTGTTATCTACAAAGTCAGAACCAATCTAATTCATGAAACTTAATCAACATAATCCATGGCAACACTCGTCTCCTTTAATCGCCGGTTCGCCTAAGTAGGGAGAAGAACATAGATTATTAGCTTGGTGCTTCTTGTACAAAATATAACCCGTTATACAGCCCAAAATTACTACAACCACTAGTATAATAAGTATTAGCCTATGCTGTTTTGTCATTGCATCATATTTACTGAATTATTCTGGCTGACTTGCAGAATCTAAAGAAGAGACACTACAGTCTAGTACAAATGGTATCCATCGATTAATCTTGTCAGGTTTGCTTGGGATATCGAAATTAATGATCAAATCTCTGCCCTTTGTTATACGAGCTATGGAAGCCGAAGTGAAGGGTGGCATATAATCTTTTCTGTACGTTATTGCTGAGTCGATACGCCCTGTTTTACCGATTAGATTGCCGATTCCAAATGAAAGTGCAGCACCCATAACAGTGAACGCTCCCCTATCCCAACTGTCACGATCTGCTGAACGGTCAACTCGTAACTTGAGTTTACCGACCTTTTGTCCGTCTTCATCAAAAGATAAATCCAAATGAAGCTCAGTGCCTGGCTTGGCATCAAAAAGCGAGACTGACTCAGCCTCAATAACTTCTTGAATCTCAGAACTTAAAAATTCTCTATCAGTAATGACTGGTAGTTTGTTATTTTCTATATTTAAATGCAAGCATAACCGATTTGGTGCAGCGTTCTTAACAAAGTCAGAACTACACTTACAGGCACAGAGCTTAAAGTAAGTGTTTCATAGTAGAGACCTCATCCTCCATCTCTACCTTATCCTTACGTATTTCTACAATCTTGTGAGGTTTCTCGATCGCAAAGTACCGAACAGTTTTCATCTGTTTGTTTGCAATTTGAATTTCTGCTAAAACTCCGTTACTGATTGCTCCAAATACCCAGATTTCATCACAGCGCTTAACAAGGTTATTATTACCCTCACGCACAAGGTTTCGGTCTACCGCATCAAGAAGAAAGTAATCAAAAACCATGAAAGGGTTAAGGGGTACGCCGCCATTTTCCAATACAAAGACCGAGATAAACATTCGATAATAAAATTGGTGCTTTGACATTGCGGTATAAACAAGAGGTTTATCATTCTGTACTTGCAGTGCGGGATGGGCAAAACTATCTTTCATACAATAATCATAGCAAACAAAAAAACACTTCTGTGCGAAGTGCTTTTAGCATAAGCTATTTGGTGCAGGGTGATGAACGAGGTTAGAATGTTGATTAATGCCACCGCTTAGCTAATTGCGTCGTTTGAAGCGGCTGTAACCTCACCCGCAGTAGTTATTCTTCCTGGCGAAGCATCTGAATCGGTTCCTTCAAAATAAGCATTTGGGTGAGAAGGGTGCATGAATTCAATCATTGCAAAATTACCAACGTCCATTAGAAACTCCGTATTTCCAGTTTCTGCATACTTATCTAGTCTTTGTTTTAGGCTTTCTATTGCATCAACTTTTTGTGGGTAAGCATCGGCAACACGGCCATACTTATGAAAACTGACCATCATGCGATTTACCATACCCTGCAGGAACTTCTTACTCACTTCCTGTTCGGTATCATCAGTCAGCAACAATTCAATTTTCGATGGCTTTGGTATAATAACTGGATTTTATTCTATAAAGTAAACTCATGCAAGGTTAAGCGAGATAGAACAAAACATTCTAACGTACCGAACCCTCTATCAAAAATGACAGATTGAAAATTCGTGGTGCAGGGAGAGGGATTCGAACCCCCGAAGGCATAAGCCAATTGATTTACAGTCAATCGTGTTTGACCACTTCACTATCCCTGCAAATTATAAATGGAGCCGACAGAGGGATTTGAACCCACGACCCGCTGTTTACAAAACAGCCGCTCTGGCCACTGAGCTATGTCGGCAGTACTTACAGAGGTAAAGTGTAGCAAATGAATGACGCCATTACTAGTGAATTCCTTAGTACGCGAAGTTGTGTGATTCGATTATAAATTAGTAGATAGTGTTTTAACATGATCGAGTTGGCTGATACTATCACAATCCGAGATAGCAAGATATACTATTTGAGATACGCGATGCCGAAGTAGCTCAGCGGTAGAGCACTTCCATGGTAAGGAAGGGGTCACGGGTTCAAATCCCGTCTTCGGCTCCATTAATCTGTTGCAAATTATATTACATCTGTTAAAATATTATCAATATGGCGAAAAAAGGCGATAAACGAAAAATCATTGGTCTTGTCAGTGAAGAGTCTGGTGAGAGGATATATTACACGACAAAAAATACACAAAATACTCCGGATAAGTTGTCTCTTCGTAAATATAGCCCACGACTTCGTAAACACGTCGTTTTTGTTGAAACCAAAAAGAGTTTAGGTCGTAACGAAGTTAAGCCCCGATAAATCTTGAAGGACTAGTCAGTTTTTGTATTAATGGTTGAAGTTGCCAGATCGAGGATAGTATTAATTAGTTCAGCATGACTCCAAACAAGTGGCGTTACTGAAATTGGTATACTGTTGGTTGGGTTAATCTGCTCGGATAGAACGCCACTTGGGAGAGCTCTTGATAATGTCCAGTTAATATAATATCTTGCACGATCGTAATCTTTGGCACGAATATAGTACTGTGCCATCCAAAGTGTTGTCACGAACCACGGGTTCCCTATAAAAGCAGGATTAGACTCGAAGTAATGATCATGTTCATAGCGAGGCAATCCTCCTGAAGGTGATTTATCTAAAAGAACGGATTCAATTAATGCGACCGTATCCTGCAAAGGTTGATCATTGATGTGGATAGTTGCGAACATCATCACTCCGTACATACTAGAAATATCGAGAGTGTTATCAAATTCAAGTGAACCATTTTCTTGCAGTAAGTAACCTTTTTGATAAGCTGAACGTTTTGTATCAAACATTTTCTTCATACCGGCTGAAATTGTTGATGCTGCATCACGCCATTTAACAGCGTCATCAGGATATTCAAAATGATCAGCGAACTCAGCTGCTACAAGTAGAGCTTGATACACAACAGCTACCGTGTAGGTTGTTGTTAAGAATTTTTCTTCCCATAAGTCGTAGCTTGCGTGTGGCAATTTCGTAGTTTCGTCTATGAAATTGGCCATAAAGTTTGCTGCTGGTTGGATGAAGGTAGCATATAGGCTAAAGACGAAATCAGTATCCTGGCTGTGGCTGAAATATTCACTAAGCATATATAGCACGATTGCGGTTTCGTCCTCTTGAATAGCCAGCTCTGAGTGTTTGCCGTGCAGCAGAGGGTGCCATGTACTACCAATTGCCCTATCGGGCTGGTATTTATGCATTAAATAGCCATCTTCCGTCAGGATGTCACGGCAGAACTCAAAAAACTTTCTGGCTTCGTCTTTGTAGCCAAGGCGTATGAGTGGCCAAATAGCATAGGCGCCATCTCGTGGCCACACGTAGCTATAATAATCGCGTCCGTAGTTATAAATTGATGAATCACATGAAGCTATAATGCCTCCACGTTTATCAATGTGGACTTTAATAACCATCAACGATTTTTTAACTGCGATAAGGTACTCTTTATCTATTGACTGCAAGTTGTTGCCGGCAATTGAAAGCCATTGATCCCAAAACGTCCTGGTTGATTCAAGTCGTTTCTCAAGGCCTTCTTCCTTGAATATATGATGAATATGCTCGGCTGTGTACTGTGAGTCAGCAGCAATAATCCAATAATCAATAGTCATACTTGAACCACTATCTAGGCTACATGGGAAACGTATAACCGAATCAACACCACCATGTTCGACAGGGCTACCAGAGAGTTCGCCATCCTCCGCGTCCTTATAGGTTCCTTCCTTGCCTTCTATTCCATAATTACCAATTGCAAATTGGTCATAGACGGTGCCATTACTGCTTTGGCCGTAAATAAGAAGACTATAGCGGCCTTTGTAGTCGAGAATATAGTTTTCTTCTGGAACGAATAAGGCTGTATCGGCTCGACCGCGTCGTGATATTTCAAAAACCTGGTGCATAAACAAACGAATTTCACGGTGGCTGCTGCCATGATTAATGATGATAATCTGGCGACAAAAAGCATTATAGGCATGGTCGACAAAATCGTGGAAGATGAGTTCAATTTGTAGCCCATTATTTTTCATTGATATATTACTGACTAAAGCATTCTCTTCAAAATTTACGTCGATATTCCAGTAGCCATCGTCGATCCAGGAAAAGACTCCGTCTACCCACACGCCGATTTTATGTTGATTACTACGAGCGGTTGTTAGGTTATCAAGACCGACATAGGGGTAATAAAAATCATGAACTAGTCCTTGCTCATTGAGACCAACAGTTAATTGTCCATTACCAAGCATTACTGGTCGAGCCATGGGTTATACCTCAACACCTTTCTCTGCCAGTCTAAATCGTAAGTCATGCCAGGCATTAATATAGTTAATAAACGCAACATACGGTGACTCGTAAGGACTGAAGTATGCATGTACATCGCCATCACTAAACCATTTTGTACACATATAGTAGAAATGATCAGAAGTTTGTAATCGCCGCCAATCTTCAATTAATGACAAATCACCAGTTTTGATAATATCTGCCTGTAGATCGTACAACGAATCGATGGCTTGCTGTTGCATCGGGTTTCCTAGCCATGCTGATAAGTCTCGTTCAGTGTCGGCCCATGTAGTTGTTTCCGGTACATCAATTTTATCAACTGGCGCATGTGCCTCAATCGCTTGGCTGACCGTCATGAACGTATTGTCAGAATTCTTGAGCCATTCACTAGGGAGGTTCGATAAGAAATCAAATATTCCAGAGTCATCCCATTGGTGTTCGCCAAATGTCTCGTAGTCCATGAAGATATTGAAATTAGTTCCGTCGTGAATCTGATTGAGCCAGTGGCTGAATTTAGCAGCCGTTAACGGCCACTCACTCCAATTATGATCACCAAATCGAAAGGCAATATCATCGCTTAGTTGGTAGTTCTTAAGCAGTAAACGAATATGATCCGTATAAGTTGGTTCATAGACGAAATTTGGTGATCGCCAACCGAGTACTTTATCCCAGCCTTCTGCGAGGATTCCCTTATAACCAGCCTGGTCAGCCCAATAGGCTAAATCGTTGTTATAAGCTAGCTCAGTATTACGAAAAACCGCTGGTGTTTGCCCAAATAAGTCCTGTATCTTCTTTCGATGCATTATAACCTGGGTTTCAAACTCATCCCTTGAATAGAAAAAAGCCAAAGAATGGTGGTACGTTTCGCCAAGGATTTCAACCTTACCTGTTGCGACAAGGTCCTTGAAGGATTGCAAAGTATCGGGAGCCCATTCTTCTAGTTGTTCGAGAATTGTACCAGTTATCGATAAGCTGAATCGGAAATCTGGATATTGTTTAAGTAAGTCTAATAAGATCCGGTTAGTAGGCAAGTATGATTTCTCAGACACTTTTCGAATAATTGCTTGATTGCTCCCGGCTTGTTTATCGTCAGTATCAAAATAGTTATGTGAAACTCCAGCGTCGAATATTGTGTAGTGTCTCAGTCTATATGGCTGATGCACGTGTAGATAAAAAACAATTGCTTTGTTCATGATCTGCTACTCATGCTTGAGGTGTAAATTTCTGATAATTTATCTGCAGATTTACTCCACGTTAAGTTATCAAGTTCAAGCGAAGCATTAGTGCTGAGCTCTTGACGCAAGTTGCGATTCTGAAGAGCGGTAACTAATTGGTTGGCCATTTCATTAACGTCCCAAAAATCGACTTTTAAACAATTCTTTAATATTTCTCCAACCCCGGACTGTCTACTGATCAATGACGGAGTTCCATAAAATGAAGCTTCTAGTGGCGTAAGTCCAAATGGCTCTGATTGTGAGGGCATTGCGAAGATATCAGCAATCGCAAAGGAGTCTCGCCAATGTTTACCACGCTGGAAACCAGTAAAAATAACATTTTTTGATATCCCTAGGTTTGCCGCTAACTCAATAAGTTCCGTATATTGGTCGCCATCACCGACAATCAGAAAAATTGTTTTTGGCAGTCTCGCTATAACTTCGCGTGCGGCCCTGAGTAGATTAGTTAAGTTTTTTTGGATTGTTAAGCGGCCAACGTTGGCGACAATGTTGTATCCGCTAGCGGCAAGTGTTTTCAGATAAGGGTAGGAGGTTGTGTTATCAAGTGGAATAAGTTCGGATGGGTCGAGTCCATTATGGACAATCTCAATTTTGTCGGACGGGATACCATAGCTTTTGACGATGGAGTCTTTGGTGTGCTGGCTCACTGCAATAATACGGTCAGCGGAAGACAGCCCTAGGTATTCAATCTCTTCTACCATTGGATTGCCATGCAGGTTACCCGAGCGATCTGATTCAATCGAGTGAAGGTGGACTATTAGTGGCAAACCGGAATGCATTTTAGCTTTCAGTGCCGCCCTGAAAGTAAGCCAGTCGTGAGCGTGGATAACGTTAAAGTCTCCCTGATCGACAATAGTACCGACAGACTCGGTGTAAAGCCTTTCGAGTGAATCGAGCGACATACCTACCCCATGTTTACCTATCTTGCTGGATCCCTCATATATGTTTCCTAGCTGATTGATTTCTGTAGCTGTTAGACTCGAGGCTACAGTGACTTTCATAAAATCAGGGGAGTAGTTCGCATCGTAAGGAAGTATAAATTCGATATCTATATCAAGTTTTGCGAGTGCCTTACAGAGTTGATAGCATGCTACCCCCAATCCACCGCTGTTATGGGGAGGTAATTCCCACCCAAGCATCAGTACCCTCATCGCCAACCTTGTTTAAAAGTAATATTTACAGAGTAATTATAATTAACTGCAGAGTTAAGCACAACCTCTTCTGGGCTAAATGATTAGTTTAAATTGATTTTTGTTTTAGATAGCCCAGCTCATTATTTAGAATTTTTAGGGTACGAGGTATCATTATCACGTCCGCAGCCCCCATAAGAATAGTGTCTATAATAAATATTTCGTCATTTTGAACGATAAGGTTGTGGCTATTAACATCAAGTAAATACCCGGTCTTGTCGTATAGTGCTTTGGCTTTCTCTAACAAATTAAGCAAACTCAAACGTTGTTTTGCGTCTAGTGCTGTCATATAGGGCCGTTTAGCGAGCGAAGTACCTTTTATGTAGCGCTGGCGTATAACAATACAGGGTATTTCGAGGACAGGGTGTGGCTCGATATTAATTTCAGTTGGCACCACACTGTTTCCAAAATATTGATGGGCGATTATTACACGTTTTTGCAATGATGACACACAAGATTTTGTTGGTCTACTATGCTGCACTTGGCTGAAAACTCGTAGAGTTTAATGACTTCGTCACCATCTCGCAGTGCATTTGTAAAATAACCGAAGCCGATAGGGGAATATCCAGTATCTTTATATGCGACCGCTAAACAATACATAATTACAAAACGCAGGTGGAGTTTAACGAAGAATATAATCCCTTCGCCTAAGCGGTATGTTTGCTTGTAAAGATGCTCTGGTTTATCAAAGTAAGTGGCTCGTCTTATAAGTTTTTTAGGTTTTATGTGCCAAGCTACGATACGATAACATATTTTTTGAGATATCTTGCTCATAATTCTGATGCTCATGGCAGGGGTGGCCGGACTTGAACCGACAGCACGACTTTTGGAGAGTCGCCGCTTACCATTAACGGACACCCCTATAGTGTTCAATAGACTCAATATAAAGCATTTATCAAGATTTTCCGAATCGAACAGGCGCGGAGTGAAAATGTCATGATCAGTCTTCTAAACTTTGAGAATTTACGCTGTCTATTATACAATGAGATACATATTATGAACAATATTGTGCCTACTAAACCTCTATTAATATTGTTATACGGATACCCAGGGGCCGGAAAAACGTTTTTTGCGCGCCAATTAAGTGAACATTTTCAAGCAGCGCATGTACAGGGCGACAGAATAAGATTTGAGTTATTTAGTGAACCACAATATGACAAACAGGAAAATGAGATTGTAAGTCACTTAGTAGATTACATGACAGAAGAATTCTTGAAAGCGGGCATATCCGTTATTTACGATGTTAATGCAATACGTGCTAGTCAACGTCGAGCTTTGCGCGATATGGCGAGGAGTGTGAAGGCCGAACCATTCTTGATATGGTTGCAGATTGATATTGAGAGCGCTTTTAGCCGAGTGGCTAATCGTGATCGTCGTCATGTCGATGATAAATACACCATGAAGCTTGATCGAACAACCTTTGATAACCTTAGTGGTCATATGCAAAATCCGGGCAGAGACGAAGACTATGTCGTTATTAGCGGTAAACATGTCTTTAAAACCCAATTTAATACAATATTGCGCAAGATGAGAGAAACGGGCGTCCTTAAGGTGGATGAGGCGAACTCACGAATCGTTAAGCCAGGTTTAGTCAACCTTATCCCGAGTTCACTACCTGGCCGAGTAGACTTAAGTCGCCGTAATATCGTTATTCGTTAGCCCTAGTTATGGCCTTTAAGCAGGTAGAAATTCCTGGTATTGGACTCGTAGGTTTTTATAAACGACGGGGTAGTCGGAGTATTCGTCTACGATTAACTCATGATGGTAAAGTAACGGTGACGATGCCTTATTGGACGCCATACCAAGCAGCCATACACTTTGTATCAACAAAAGCGTCATGGATTGAGGATCAAAGAGAGCCGGTTACTTTATTTGTTGATGGACAATCGATTGGTAAGGCTCATCATCTTTCGTTTATTGTTGAAGATAAGGCGACGCGAATTGGTACCAAATTACGGGCAACTGAAGCAATTGTGCTTGTTCCGCAAGGATATACCGTTGGTAATCCCGCGGTGCAAGCTGCTGCACGGTTAGTAAGCCTCAAAGCACTCAAGAAAGAGGCTGAGAGCTTATTGCCGATACGACTTCATGAATTGGCGCTCAAGTATGGCTTTTCGTATTCAAAGGTTTCGGTTCGACAATTAAAAAGTCGATGGGGAAGTTGTAGTCACAAAAAGGAGATCCAACTTAATATTTTTCTAATGCAATTACCATGGCACTTAATCGATTATGTGCTTTTGCACGAACTCGTTCATACTAAAGTGCTACGACATGGTCCACCCTTTTGGGAGGAGTTTGAGCGAAATCTATCTACGGCCAAAAAATTACGAAAAGAAATTAGACAATACCACCCAACGTTCTGAGGGGATATTTGCTATTTGCTGAACAGTATGTTAAAATAATAATAAATGTCAGAGACTACATCTAAGGAAAGTATTTCAAAGCACGAACGTGCTGAGCGTGATGTTGAGATTGCTTTTCAGATCGCCGAACGACTCAGTACAATCGTCAATACTCTTCAAGATGGGTATGACGAACATGAAGGATGGTCTAGCATAGATGATGCTCGTCGGCTAACGATTCTTACAGAGGCTGAATCCAGGCGAGCTGAGGCTAATACTCGATTAGCGAAATTCCAGTTGCGATTATTTGCCATTGAAGGCTATGGCACGTCATATCCGACTCCTCAAGTTGACGCCGATGATCTAGCAGAGGCTTTTGGGCCAAGCCGACCGATTGAGCCAAGAACTGAAGACCCAAATTATGAACGACTTCAGTCCAGTGAATTAGTAATCGCTGAAAGCCTTACCTCTAAAATTAGTATTGTTGATTCGACTTCTCATGATTCACTCAATCGAGAATGCGACGCGCGTTATTCTAGCTGTGATCAAGTAATTGTTGACTTTCGATACGGAGGGATGCTGGTCGACCACTTGAGAGTACGCTTAACCGATAAGCATGTTCCAGTACTAAACGCATTGCTTAATAACCGAAGCCGACTTGTCCATCCCGCGGAGCTCGAAGCTTATGATCCTACTAATTCTGATATCGCAGGCCTTATGATGAGTCGATTTGAAGAGGTAGCTGGTGCGTTAAATCGTGATGCCATCAGACCATGGATACACAAACAAGAAGATCCAGCCGGTACTGCTTACTTTTTAGCCGATTTTGTTAAAGTTGAGCCTAAGCAAAGCGCCGCTTAATTCATAATAGTGAGTTAGTCAGTGATCATCCGCATGACGGGGATACAAATATTGCGGTCTTTCCACTGAACTTCAGAAAATTCGTATTTAAGCATCGAGTAATTCATCAGGCAGATATCAGTTATAACGGCCAAAGGAAAAATAATAGAACCTGCTACCACACCTCTCGACATACTAATACGAACAACAAACTCGTAGCCAATAATTAACAGTAGAACGGTAGTAGCGCCCAAAATAGAAATAAGCCACCAACTGTGTAGCCACAAGACAGCAAACACAAGGCCAAAGGGAGCGATTAGGAAAGCTAGTTCAATAACACTGAATAGGTAGGTCATTTCTGGCCGCCGGTGTAGCTGTGGATAACGGGTTCGAATTGCCGTTGCTCGCTGCTCAACCGAAGATTTCATTGAGCTAACTCCCAAGCCCTTCCCACCCCGCAAAAAACTATAACCATCATGTAGAATGAATGATTTCGCGAAATGAGCTTCCGGTACAATTGATTGCTTAACGGCGTCAAATGAGCCGGCTTTTTTAATTAAATCGCGCTTAGCTAACCAACACGTACTGAGAACGGGTGGTCGATTAAAATATCTTCTTGGCGGGACGAGTTCCCAGTAATAGCGCATAGACTGAATTAACGGTATAGAAGGCGCACTTTTTCTTTCCGGCAGGATACTGATCATTGATTTGTTCTTGCGAACGAGGTTTGCAACTAAATCTGACAAACTCTCACTTTGAAAGCGGACATCGACTCCACAAAATAAGACAATGTCCCCGCTTGCCTGATGTAATAGTTGTTCATAAGCCCAATTTTTGGCCAACCAATGCTGGGGTGGCGGTGTGCCGTTAATAAATTGAACTCCATCTTGAGCAAATCCTCGAATTATTTCAGCGGTATGTTTTGTTTGCGAACAATCGTCAAGTACTAATATCTCAAGTTTTACATAATCGCTCGTGACCAGTGATTGGAGACATTCTTCTAAATCCTCGGTTTCATTTCTAGCTGGTATACAAACACTGAGCGTTGACTGCTCGAACGTCTTAAGAGGTTGTGGATTCGTAACAGTCCGCGTTTTCCTTATATTTCTTATAACTGATAATAGTAATAAGATTGCATTAACAACCAGTATGATCGTAATCGTTATAATGATTGAAAATTTGTTAGGGAACTTTTGTAGAAGCGACCATATCGTTAGGATGATTACTTGATAGACTAAAAAAACTAGGGTGGTGCGCCTGCACACGGCAGTAAGGTAGTATGGCGAGATGCGATTCTCTAGAACGCGCCCTATATTAATAAGTCGAAATATACTTGTTGTGCCCAGTAAAATAGTGACAATATTTGGCCGCCATGTAATTAAACTGGTGGTTGAGAATGCGATGAGACCGCCAATTAGCCAACCGAAGAATAATCGACTATGCCATCGTTGCGGGACACTATACAATAGAAGCTCACCGAGGACTGCACTTACCCAAAGAATGGCAATAATCTGCATATGTTTACTATAGCGTACCACTTCTGCTATTTGCCACTTGACTCCTGAAACCGTATAAGCTAGACTTGACTTGATGAGACCTACAGTTAGTAGGTTTTTTTAATTGTGAGAGTAGACAGTGCCAGAAGAAAAGCCAACGAAAAAAAAACGACTTGTTCGTCAAAGTCCTCAGACAGTTAGGGAACAATCTGAGAGGGCATCTCAGGCGGCTACTAGTGCTGTCAACAAGAAGCATCCGATTCGACGGCTGCTAGGGACCGTATTTTCGCCACTTAAATTTATATGGCGACCAATCCGGTGGCTAGGAAGACATCTTATCCCTCGTTACTTTCGGAATTCATTTAATGAACTTCGCCAAGTAACATGGCCCAACTGGCGTCAAACACGTCAACTAACAACAGCGGTAGTGTTGTTCGCAGTTACCTTCGGTGTTATTGTGTCCATACTTGATTTTGGACTTGATAAAGTATTTAAGAAAGTATTCCTGAAAGAGTAAAGAGCAGTATATGAGTAAACGGTACGATACAACAAAACAATGGTATGCAATTCATACGTATAGTGGTTATGAGGAAAAAGTTGCTGAATCAATTCGACAGCGTGCCGATAGTCTTGATATGAAAGATAAAATATTTCAAGTACTCGTGCCGAAAGAAAAAATGATTGAAGTAAAAAACGGCAAGCGAAAAATAGTCGAAAAGAGAATTTTTCAAGGCTATGTGCTGGTACAAATGAAGATGAGTGAAGATGCATGGTATATTGTTCGCAATACGCCGAGTGTTACTGGCTTCGTCGGAAGCGGTTCTGAACCAACACCGGTTGAGAATGATGAGATTGATAAAATCATGAAGCGTATGGGTCGAGCTGAACCAAAGCATAAAATTGACTATACGATTGGTGAAGTTGTTAGTATCACCGATGGACCATTCAAAGGTTTTGACGGTAGCATTAATGAAATTGACCCTGCTAAAGGCAAACTGAAAGTTTTGGTTAATATGTTTGGTCGCGAAACACCGGTAGAGCTTGACAGCCTCCAGGTGAAGCGCGTCTAGATCACTCTGGACAACAGAGGTGAAAACGAGTACTATGAAAAGGATATTTTTACTAAAGAAGTGAGTTACGATGGCAATAGGCAAACCTGTTAAGGCGAATTTAAAGATGAAGCTCCGTGGCGGCCAAGCAAGCGCTGCACCTCCCGTAGGAAGCACGCTCGGTCAATATGGTGTTAATATGATGGACTTTGTTGGTCCGTTTAATGAACAGACCAAGGATCGTATGGGGCAGAATTTAACGGTCCACATAACGGTGTATGAAGATCGGTCAATGAGTTTTAAGGTAGTTGGGACACCAGCTGATGACTTGATTCGTGCAGCATTAAAAATTGATAAGGGATCTGGACGACCTAATTCTGAGAAAATTGAGAAGAAATTGTCTGGTGCGCAGTTACAAGAAATCGCTCAGACAAAAGCTATTGATATGAACACGAATGACGTAGAATCCGTCAAGAAAATGATTGCTGGCACCGCACGAAGTATGGGTGTGGAAATTGTTGATTAATAGTTAATAAATTTATCAGTGGGAGAGGCGAACCCTCATTTGCACCACAAAGGAGATAATGACATGGCAGAAACTAAAAAGTCAGTAAAAAGTATGCCCGAAGAGTTACCGATACTAGTAGTCGAGGATGATAATAAAGATGTTCCTGAAGAGGTGATAGAAGAGTCAACCGAGCAAACACCGGAAGCTGCTGAATCAACCGCCAAAGCTGGTAAGCGGAGCGCTAAAGCACTCAAGGCTACAGAAGAGAAATTAATCAAGACAGCTCGGAAAGAAAAATCTGATTCTACCGAGAAGCCAGCTGCGAAGTCTACCAAACAGACCACTAAACCTCCACGGTCTAAGTTAGAACGTCGAGGCAAAAAGTTTCGTAAAATTGCTGATTTAATCGATGTGACTAAAACATATGATCTAGCTGAGGCGGTTGACCTTGCTATTAAAACTAACCCGACAAAGTTTGATGCTACCGTCGAACTTCATATTCGACTTAATATTGATCCCCGACACTCAGATCAGAATATACGTGACACGATAGTATTGCCTGCAGGAACAGGTAAGAAGGTTCGGGTTGCCGTATTCGCAGACGCAGAAGGTGCAAAAGTAGCGCGTGAAGCTGGAGCTGATATAGCGGGTCTTGAAGAAATTACAAAGCTTATTGAGAAGAACCAATTAAACTTTGATGTTTTGATAGCTCCACCAACACTTATGCCGCAGCTTGGTAAGTTCGCAAAAGTGCTTGGTCCACGAGGCCTCATGCCCAATCCTAAGAGTGGCACGGTGGCGGTTGATGTTGTGAAGGCAGTTACTGAAGCAAAAGCGGGAAAAGTAGAATACCGTGCTGATAGTGCCGGCATTGTTCATGTTGGTATTGGCAAAGTTAGCTTTGGTAATGCAAAGATACTACAAAATGCTGAGGCTCTTTTGGCTAGCATTAAAGGTAATAAGCCTGCTAGTGTAAAGACAGCCTTCATTAAGTCAATCTTCATGGCTACTAGTATGGGACCTTCAATAGCAGTCAATCAAAACACTCCAGCCAGCGAATAGCAGACGTGCTACAATCGAATTATGTTGATAATCGGTATCACCGGGGCGATTGGACATGGCAAGTCGACTCTCGCAGCTGCACTGACACGCGAACGCCCCTCACATTCTCGACACTATTCGTCTTTTGAAATCATTGCCTCAGTTGCCGAAGCATTAAACAAGACTACCCATACAATCCCTGAGTCTAATAACGCAGACGCTGTTAATAAATGGCTTGAACCATTGCCCGGCATACTGGCAGAGATTGTTCACGCGCACACGACTTTTTCTCAAGTCGAAGTTACTGACGAACAGCTTAAATCAGGCGCCAAAGAATATACGACACTGGTTCAATATTTAGAAACACTCCGAGAGCATCCAGAAATTTTGCAGAAATCTATAAACGAAATAGATAAGGAAATTTTTCGGCCCATACTGCAGTGGTTGGGTGGTTCTTTGGTAGCACGAGTGGATAAAGGTATCTGGTATAAAGAGATTGTTCGCCGTATTCACGAGGCAGCCAACGAGGGATGCGAAGTATGTACTGTTGATGGTTTACGTTATCCGGAGGATGCGGTGTTGATGCGTGAAGCACATGGTATTGTGGTTGAGATAATTCGGCCAGATCGTAATGAAAGCTTTGCTTCTGATCCAACAGAGAGTAGTCGAGCTAAAATTACTCCTGATGCCGTCATTATTAACAATGGAACAACTGAACAGCTATCGAAGGCAGCTCATCGGTTCTTCCAGGATGCTCTTGATAATACACTACAACCGCAGTATCCCGCGGTTGAGCTTAAAACCTAAGTTTCTGTTTCGATACTTTCATGGCTTGATTGAGTGCACTCAGTATTTTTGTGAATTCGCGCACTCCTCCACGGTAAACGATGTAACGACTGCTCCAGTTCGGTTCGTATTTTGATTTGAATCTATGAAGACCGCTAAAAGAGTAAAGACGGTCACCATTGGCGTAGACGAAACGCAGAGTGCTATCGACGATCGATTCATTCTCTTGCTGTTTGTCGAGCCCAGTTAATGGGCATAGACCAAGATTGCAACGCTTAAAGCCCTGCTTGGACATCTCATCAATGAAATTAACCATAAGATAATCATTTATATTGCCCGGGCTATTAGTTGAGTGGCGTAATAGGTCAAAATTAGCTTCCTCTTTGTCAAAAGAGTAGATTTGATTAACGAAAGCACATATTCTGCCTTCGTTATCTCTTACTATGTGGATAGGACAGGCTTGCATGTAGTCATTTGAAAAGTACCCCATCATAAAGCCTCGTTCGGTGCGACCTGGCTGATCAAGTGACTCAGCTGAAATAGCTCGCAAAGCATCAATAATCTCTGGTGAGTGAGGAGGCGTCAATATCTCGACATTGTAGCCAAACTTAGTGAATTTATTATTTATATGCCGGAAGTATTTATTATTTTTAACTGATGTTTGAAAATGATCGATATCAACAATTGCTTCTTCCCCAATTTTTTGGAGTTTAAAGCCGAACTTCTCATATAATTGGCGGTAAGTGTTATCGGTGTGGATGAAAGCGGCTGACCAATCATTGTGATAACAAAGATAACAGAAAGAATTCAATAACGAATCAAACGATTTTGAGTCACCGGCCGGGTCACCCACAACGAGCGCCTTACCTCTGTGAACGCGCAGAGCTAATGCCGATTGGTAATCATCACTTAAAAAATACAACTTATCGGTCGGCCATAACTTAAAGAAATCTTCACTACTGGCTGGGTACTGAAATAACATTTTCTCAACTAAGTGCCGATTACGTCCTTGATCAACAAATCGAGCCCGCAGTGGTTGGAATAATGAGATGACTGCATAGCCAACTGAACCAAGGCTAATGATTGATAGCGAGTCCATAAATAGTTTGGCTCGTCTGGTGTACGGTATCAAACTATGACTCGTCGTTAGCCCGAACTGATCAATTGTATGTTGAATTGCTTGTACGAAATTAATTTCTTGATGAAAATCATGCTTGTCCATCAGCGTAAAGCCAGTTACGCCGTAAAGTAAAGTAATGGATAGCACTATGGCAACAAAACGGAGTGATTGATGAAAATTTTGAATGTCACTTCGAACTCTGAATTCACTTTTGTAATAGATTAATCCACATATGACAATAGACGGTAATATTATATAACGTAAAACGTGCCCTATAAGATTATGATGAATATTGTGGCCATGGGAAAGAATTAGTGGGATATTGTAGAATCCAAGTATGAAGGCGTACACCGGGATGGTGACCATCCAAGCTGCGCGTTTATGTCGTGCCAGTAGTGAACTTAAGTAAAGCAGTGTAAGCCCTGCAATCAGCGAGATTCCAACCGCCACATCATTAGTATGGAGTCGATTACGGATTAAGAATTCATCGAGGAGAGTTCCACCGATAAAAATTAATCCATTGAACGCGACCCCGATAATAACGAGATTGAGTGCAAATGGAGAACGCGAAAATGTTACAGGATCTGACTTTGTTTTCATCGACAATTGGTGTGTGTATGTATTGTAACATCAATCTCGTAACGGTCTCAGTCATTGTAAAATTTGCCAATCGCTTGCGTCATCGATTTGACAAATCGTACAATATGACAAATAGGAGGGAACAATGGGTGTATATAGTAATCTACAAATTCGCCAAGCCATCAGTGATGGCCATATAGTTTGTCATCCCTACGAACCAAAGAATGTGAGCCATGCGAGTCTCGACGTGACGCTCGGATATTACTACTATCGAATAGAGTCGAGCTTAGAACGGATTATCTATAATCCTTTCGATAAAGATGATGTTGAGCGGTACTTCGATGGACCATATAAGGCAATGCCACATGAACAGTGGGCATCTCTTAACGGATTTAAACCAGTAGCTGGGATTCCTCCTGGTCATCCGGTCATTGCGATAAAACCGGGTGAACGTATTCTTGCCCATACTCATGAATTTTTTGGCATCAATCCACCAGGGGCCTACGATTTACGCGCTCGATCGAGTTGGGCCCGCAACGGTATTGCCGTTTGTTTTGACGCAGGTTGGGTTGACCCAGGTTATATTAATCGTTTAACACTTGAAATTTATAACTTGAATCACCGAGAACTTGTTTTGCTGCCAGTTGGCGAACGAATTGCCCAAGCAGTCTTCCATGAAACTGGGGAGGTTGAAGGAAGTTATGGGGCGGGTCGTGATCAAGGGTTTAGTGGTAAGTATCAATCAGGCACTGAGCTTGAGATGATTATAAAGATCTGGTCGCCGAGTTTAATGTTACCGCTTGCGTATCGTGATCAAAGACGATTGCCGACAAAAATTGAGGGTATGGTATATGAGTAAAGGTAATTACATTGTCATTGAAGGTCCCGAAGGTGTTGGCAAGACAACTCAAATCCAATTTCTAGCTAATGCACTTGGAGCTGAGAATCTACCGGTCCGAGTGATGCGTGAACCCGATAGTCAAAGTGACCTCACCGCTCGGAGTATTCGACGCATTACCCAAGATCCTCAGTACCCAATGAATACCAGAACCGAGGTGTTGCTTTATAACGCTGCTCGTTCTCAGTCGCTTGAAATAATCCGTAATAATGTTCAGCAAGGTGTGACATGTTTAGTAGACCGAAATTATCTTACGACGTTAGCTCTTCAATACTATGGTCGGGGTGATGTGCCAGATTACGATAAAATCAATACTATTATCCAGTTTGCGGTTGGCGATATGGAACCTGATTTAACTATCGTGCTCGATGCTGAGGTATCGACTTTACTTGAAAGACTGAAATATCGTTATCAGGGTGACCGTTTTGATAACCTAGACGCAGCTATGCTTGAGCGAATCAGAGCAGGCTATTTATGGGAGGCCAAACAGCGGGGATTGCCGATAGTATATGCCGTTAACTCACCTGAAGAAGTATTCCGGTCGATTTGGCAAGTTCTATCAGAGAGATTATCGTTTCGCCCCTCACAAACGCGTGCCAGCTCGATAGTTGGTGGACCACAATCGGTCGCTACTATACTTGCCGCTCGTCCTGGTCCAGACATAGCGCTACCGTCTCAATCCAGTGCTCAAGATGTGACCGCCGAGGTTGGAATCAAAGATTACCTCAGCAAAGACGCAAATGGAAAATCACAGCCTTCTTCTGCGGGCATTGAGTATCTTAAGACGGTGGTGACGAACACTGACCAGAGTGTCTATGCGTTTAGCGAAGAGTTGAGCCCCATAACAATTGCGGCGGCAATGGCTCGTTTATCTCGACGGGGTGATGATATGCGCATAACTATTCTTGATGAATTCGCGAATCAAGTTGGCAAAGATCAAAAATTACTTCAGAGAGTTATTAGTGCCTATGGCGACGACTCAGTGCAACAGCTTGCTGGTTTACATGTAGTGGTTGAAAAGGCCAGTAATTTATTGACTAAACTGCTTGAATGGGGCAGACTTGCCTCTTACCTAGAACAGTCGACGCGATATATATACTTCGATCAGAAAGATAGCAACGGTCTTTATAATTATTATGTACCAGAAGAATTTGACATTAAAACTAAGCAGCGTTACACTCGCGATCTTGATAAGATCTTTGATCTCTACTCCGAACTTGTCCACAAATTAACGGATTACGTTCAGAAATCGTCCTCAACCCCAGAAAAAGAACGAGATGGAGCCTGGAAAACTGCTACGCGGGCTCAGGCCTGTGACGCAGCCAGGCCGCTTTTGCCTGTTGCTACTCAAGCCACGGTCGGAATATATGCTTCAGGTCAAGCGCTGGAGAACTTAATTATGCATCTCATGAGTGATGAGCTGCCTGAAGCCAACCGTGTTGGTCAGCAGTTGCTCGATGAAGCTCGTAAGATTGTCCCGGTCTTGCTTGAAAGAGCTGACAAGCCTGACCGAGGAGGGGCAACCATTGCTTATCGAGCCAATACTTACCGGGCGGTTAAGAAATTGTCAAAGAAATATCTGACCAATAATTATGCTGAAGAGTCTCCGGCCGTTACTTTGGTTGATTTTTGGCCTCGCAATGAACTTGATTTGATTGCTGACATGGCCTATGACCAGAGCGAGTTGCCGTTGAGTGTCCTACAAGAGCAAGTTAAGGAGTGGTCATATCAGCAGAAACAAACTTTTTTCAAAGCGTACATGGGCGAACGTCTGAATCGACGTCACCGACCAGGGCGGGCGATTGAAAAAGCTCATTATAGCTGGGACATTGTTTGTGATTACGGTATTTTTCGAGATTTACAGCGCCATCGGATGGTAGATGATCTAGAGTGGCAGAAGCTAACCCCACGGTATGGATATGAGATACCTGAACTTGTGGAAAAGGCTGATCTTTCATATTTTTTTGATGAAGCTTTTGAGGTGAGCTTAAAGCTGTATAGTGCTCTCCAGCCACAATATCCATTAGAAGCACAATACGCCACTCTGCTGGGCAATAAGATGCGCTGGAAGGTTACCTACAATGCTCGTGAGGCATTCCATTTGCATGAGCTACGAACTTCTCCGCAAGGCCATCCTGGTTATCGAAAGCTTGTCCAACAAATGCATGAGAAAATGAGCGAGGTTCACCCGCTTCTTGCAGAGGCAATGATTTTTGTGAATAAAGGTGAGGATGCCGAGCTGACACGCCTGGCTGCTGAACGCTATACACAGTTTAAGCTTGAGCAACTATCCGACTAGTATTATTTGATTAGTTGGGTTGTATCTAGTTAACAGCTGCTACTACTTCAATAAATGGCGGTGATTTATCGGGTCCAGTATCAGCACAAGTAACAAGCACTGATTGACTAGGGTTTGTGCTAAGTAATGTGAGCAATTCTTCGGCCGCCTTCTGAATTTCATATTGTTGTCGCACTAGTCGACTACAAACGATACTAAGCGATCGAACTATTCTCTCCGGATTTCTGCCATTAGCCGCCAACTCACGAATCCGGTCTTCGGCAGTCGTTGAATCGCCACTTCGAAGAGAGCTTGCAATACCAACAAAGATATCAAGACAGTCTGGGTCGTTTATGTCAAAGCCAGTATTTTCAGGGTATATTTGGCTAACGCTTCCAAGACATATATCATAATGAGCCTGAAGTTCGTCCGGTGGCGTAACGCCATCGATAATCTGGCCAGCACTAGCCATCTGAGTTTCTATTGTTCCCATTTTCATCTCTAAAATTCCACCCCTAATAATACACCCGCTGATGCAAATATCAAGCAAAAAGACGATGTGATATTTGACATGTACCATTGTTTGTACGATCATAATGATCATGAGCCAAATCTCATTCATGTTGTTGGTGAACAAGCAACCGATCCAGCGGGCATGAGTTTTATATAATATTGAAAAACAGACCCCCGCAGTAGCGGGGGTTTTTCGTAAACGGAGGAGAGTATGCGCGAAAAGGTAACATTTGAAACAACTATTATGACGACCGGCCCAGTTGCCAATGAAAGCCGAACCATTCAAGGCAATATTTCCATAGAACGACTATTACCAGAGTGCCCGACGCTGGCTGATTTTCTTGATGCTACCAGTATCCAAGAAACAAATGACTTACGGCGTAGGGTTGCTGAGCATACTGCCTTCATTGAACGCGCTAACCGGAATATTATTCTTGGTGAGCAATGAGGGGACATCACTTTAACAGATATTGACAGATAGGACAGAGTAGCTTATCATTACAGGTAAGAATTACCAGAGACAGTAGCTGCTCTAAAAAGCTTAATTTGCTACCGAGGTTCTTATTTGTAGAATTTTGAGAAGTCTTTGGTAAGTCCAAAGACTTTTTTTGTACTTTAAAAGTTCGGGTCGATTTATAGGTAAACAAGGAAACAAGTATGGCATTAACAAAGGATAAAAAAACAGAAATTATTAGCGAAACAGTCAACTTGCTGTCGTCTTCCAAGATGACAGTCATTGCAGCCTATCCAGGCACTACTGTTAAAGCAATGCAAGACTTGCGTCGTCAAGGGCTGGAAACGGGTACGACGATACGAGTTATTAAGAATCGCCTTGTAAAACAGGCAATGAAACAGACCGAAAATTTAAAAGACACTAAAGATGAGTTCTTAAATGGACAACTCTTATACGCTTTTAATGCAGATGATGAAGTTGCTCCGGCTCAAGCCCTTGCCAATTTCGCAAAAATGAATCCAACCCTGGAATTCATTGGTGCAATAACTGGTGATGGTCAGATTGTCGATGCTGACAACGTCAAAGTTTTAGCTAGTCTGCCGAGCCGTGATCAATTACGGGCTCAGTTGGTTGGGACGATTGCCGCTCCATTAAGCGGTTTTCTAAATGTTTTGAGTGGCAATGTTCGTGGTGTACTGAATGTACTCCTCGCTCATGCCGAACAAATGTAAGTATTAATAAGTTAATGTAATTTAAAGAGGAATAATATTATGGCTGAAGAAAAGATTGAAACACCTAAGGAATTTGAAAAGATAGTTGCTGAACTTGATAAAATGTCAGCACTTGAGATTAGTAAGTTTGTTAAATTTCTAGAGGAATATTGGGGTGTAAGCGCTGCGGCACCGGCTGCTGCCGCTGCACCTGCTGCCGAAGCTGCACCTGCAGCTGAGGAGAAGAGTGAGTATGACGTGATCCTTAAGGATGCTGGTAGTCAAAAAGTAGCTGTTATTAAAGCAGTTAAAGATATCACTAACCTTGGTTTAGGCGAAGCAAAGGCACTCGTTGATGGAGCGCCAAAAACCATTCTTGAGAAAGCTAAAAAAGACGACGCAGAAGTTGCTAAGAAAAAGCTTGAAGAAGCTGGTGCTACTGCCGAACTAAGCTAAACTGTAACAATTACCACACGAGCAATAAGCACGCTATCACCGAAGGGTAACCTGTACTTATCCACATGTTTATAGTCTGTCTTTGACTTGATTACGGAAACATGGTAGCTTTAGGTAGAAGTGTGCTCAAACAAACACTTGGCGTGAGGAGAGAAGGCAAATATAATGACGGATATAGCAGACAAGCAAATAAAACGCTTGCGTGCCTTGATACAGGAAGCTGAGACTAACTTAGCTGCAGCTACTGAGTTATTGGTCAGTCTCGTTGGTGATGACCCGAAAGCGGTTATCATGAGTAAAGACGAAGTACTCGGTAAGGTTGTTGAGGGCGTCTTTGATGGCCAAAACATGGTCGGCAGTGATGGTAAAACCTACCCAGTGCCGGCTAACTACGCCAGCAAATCAAAACTTGTACAAGGTGACATACTAAAACTGACCATTGCTGATGACGGAGCTTTTCTCTATAAGCAAATTGGCCCAGTCCCACGCAAACAAGTTGTTGGGAGTCTTAAACTTGAAAACGGACACTATCTAGTAGGTGTTGATGGAAAAGACTTTCGTGTTCTGCTTGCCAGTGTGACTTACTTTAAGGCGAAGCCTGGTGACCAAGTGAGCGTGAATGTTCCTGAAGACGATTCAAATTCAGAGTGGGCAGCTCTCGAAGCAGCGTTATAGTTTTCATTACGCCTGCACGTCGTAGCATTAAAACGCGTATAATATACTCCGCATGGGGGAAGTGTTATATAGAAAGTATCGATCGCGGTCGTGGCCAGAGGTAGTTGGCCAGGATCATATTATCAGTACGCTCAAACGAGCTATTGCCAGTAATCATATTAGTCATGCCTACCTATTTACCGGACCGCGTGGGGTTGGGAAAACCAGTGTTGCCCGTATTCTGGCTTATGCTGTTAACGGGATTCCTTATGATGATACGGCAACCCATCTTGATATTGTCGAAATCGATGCTGCCAGCAATCGACGAATTGATGAGATTCGAGAGCTTCGAGAAAAAGTTAGGGTGGCGCCTACGACGGCTAAGTATAAGGTCTACATAATTGATGAAGTGCACATGCTCACCAAAGAGGCGTTTAATGCTTTACTGAAGACCCTTGAAGAGCCACCCGCTCACGTTATATTTATTCTTGCTACGACTGAAGCTCATAAACTTCCAATGACTATTGTCAGCCGTACGCAGCGGTTTATGTTTCGCCCTATTGAAGTTGAATCAATCACGGCCCATTTGCGTACGATTGCTGAGCGGGAGAAGGTAACGGTCAGTGATGATGCGCTTACTATCATTGCTCAACATAGCGACGGTAGTCTACGGGACAGTATTAGCCTACTTGATCAAATCCGTGGTTATAAAAAAGTTATAGAGGTTGATGATGTACTGACTCTGTTGGGTGATGTTCCTAGCGAAGTGATATCATCACTGGCTATTGCTGTTGCTGGTAAGGATCAAATAGCGGTAGTGAATGACCTTACGGCTATGTTTGAAAGTGGCTATGAGCCAGCCCGCATTGCCAAACAACTTGGTGAAAAGCTGCGACAGGCGGTGCTAGACCAAAATAAGACAGTAGATGAAACAACGATTTTAGAATTGTTAAGGGAGTTGATAACAGTCCCGGCTTCAATTGATCCAAAAACCAGTCTTGAGATTGCGTTGCTGCATGCCTCGTCGGGAGGCGCGGTTACTGCAAAGCAGCCATCAATCAAAGCAGAAGTACTGAAGGCAGCACCCAAATCACCTCCCGAACCAGAGCGAACTCCAAAAGTGGCACCGGCAATGGTGGATGAGCCTGTTGTTGCTCCTAAGAAAAACACCGAGACGCTCAAGGATCAAGCCGCACCCACTTCGCAGCAATCGATAGATGTAGCATCAATCTGGCCACAGGTACTTGATGCGGTTAGGAAGAAATATAACACCTTATACGGGATCTTGAGGATGGCCCAACCGGACAGCCAGCCTGGGGCGATAGTATTGCGATTCGCTTTTAAGTTCCATAAAGACCGGATTAATGAAACTAAAAACCGTGAGATCATTGCTGATATTGTTAAAAATATCAGTGGTGAGGGATTAGCTGTCATCTGTGAGGTTAGTGATGATCTTAAAGTTAGTCCTCCGCCAGCTGAACCGGCCGCAGACACTGAGCCTGTAGTTTCAGAAAGTCTCCAAAACATCACCAGTATTTTTGGAGGTGGGGAATTGTTAGAATCGTAATATATGGAACCAACTACTAGCAAACAATCACAACCACAAAACACTGAGGCAGAGGCCAGTTTGCTCGGTGCAATCTTAATTGATAGTGATGCTGTGGTAAAAGTTGCGGATCTTATTCGTGGCGGTGATTTTTATGACCCACGCCACCAGTATATTTATGATGCGGTAATTCAACTTTACAATAACCGCAGTCCGATTGATGTCCTGACGCTATCAGATCAATTAAAAAATAACGGTATGCTTGATATCATTGGCGGCCCAAGCTATCTAACAGAATTAACTAATTTTGTACCGACTGCCGCACACGCTGAACAGTATGCTGACATTGTGGCTCAAAAATCAGTCCGTCGTCGTCTTATTAAGGCTTCTCAAGATATCGTAGGACTTGGCTTTGATGAAACGAAGGGTTTGCATGAATTAATAGAAGAAGCTGAAGCTCGATTGTTTGATGTCAGCCAACAACACTTAAAGCAAAGTGTTGTTAGTCTCGAAGCGGTATTGGCAGAGAGTTTTGATCGCCTCGACGAATTACACAAGGATAAAAATAAAATCCGAGGTGTTCCTACTGGTTACCGAGATCTCGATAAGGTATTGGCGGGATTACAGCGCTCAGACCTCTTTGTTCTAGCAGCACGCCCCAGTATGGGTAAGACAGCTTTCGCATTGAATATTGCTCATAATATCGCCACTCAGTCCAAACAGCCCGTACTGATCTTTAGCCTGGAAATGAGTCGAGAGCAACTGGTAGATAGACTCTTAGCGATGGAATCCGGAGTTGATGCATGGGCTTTGCGAACAGGAAATTTAACCGATAGTGATTTTGAGAAAATTGGTCAAGCTATGGGGGTATTAAGCGAAGCTCCGATTTTTATCGATGACTCTCCAAGTATTACTGTTAGCGATTTAAGAACCAAAACCCGCCGAGAGGCCCATCAAAGGGATCTTGGTCTGGTAATTGTAGACTACCTGCAACTGATGAGTGGTGGTAGTCGCTTCGGCAATGATTTTAATCGAGTTCAAGAGGTATCTGAAATCTCTCGTGGCCTAAAAGGGGTAGCCCGTGAGTTAAATGTTCCAGTGATGGCCTTAAGTCAGTTAAGCCGTTCGGTTGAAAGCCGAAGTCCACAAATTCCACAATTGTCGGATTTGCGTGAATCGGGATCAATTGAACAGGATGCGGATGTGGTGAGTTTTATATATAGAGAGGATTTTTATAATCCTGATTCTGATCGTAAAAACATTACTGACATACTCATCAAGAAGCATCGCAATGGTCCGACCGATAATGTGGAGCTATACTTTGATAAAGATAAGCAACGATTTCGATCACTTGATACTCAGCATCAAACTGGGTCTATTAACGAGTGAGGCACTGACAGGTTGTTTTTGAGTGTAGGCGGTTATTTCTATAATGCTATACTAGCTTTAAAGCTATGAAAAAAATTAGGGTGCTACTTTTCCATACATGGCAACCCATTATGTGGAGCGTTATTGGGGTTGGTCTTATTAGCTTATTTTTGTTATATCATTTAGGCTCACAACCAAGTGGTTTAAGTCCTGGTGAGATAGCGACCGTTCGGGCATCATCGAATCTCCATAGTTTACTACTGCATAAGCCACTGTACTTGCCGTATTACCTGCTAGAACACTTTGTTGTACGGTTATTTCAACATAGTATTTTTGCGATTCGTGCTATCGGCGTCATATACGGTATTGTGGCGGCCGTAATCTTCTTTGTGTTATTGAGATTTTGGGAAGGCAAACGGATCGCAATTGTCGGTACGGCTATGTTTACAACTTCGAATTGGTTTTTACACCTTTCTCGCACTAATAGCTCCGAGATTTTATTTTTCTCAGTATTAGTGCCAATTGCTGCCGGTCTATGGTTTAAGCATAGTCGTCATAGAATGATCGCCTTCTACATAGGTTTAGTAGTAACCATATCACTCCTGTACGTACCAGGGATGATTTGGTTCTTAGTAGCAGCCATTATCTGGCAGCGTAAATTAATGAGTCAAGAACTTCAGCGGATCAGTCTTGTGAATAGAAGTATAGGCTTGGTGATTGTAGCGGTAATTCTGACGCCCCTTGTGTGGGCATCTGTTCATCATATTTCACTCCTACTCAATATAGTTGGTTTTCAGACGAGCCTTAGCACTCTTTCTGACATGTGGCATCATTTTATTTATATACCACTCGATTTATTTATTAAGAGTTCCCTTAATCCCAGCCAAGCTCTTGGTCATTTACCACTGTTTGATGTATTCGAAGATGTCATGGGGATACTTGGCGTATATAGCCTGTGGCATTATCGTCAGCTTGACCGTTGCAAAGTCATTTGTTTTGTTACTGTAATCAGTATAGTGCTGATTACATTTGGTGGTATTAATACCATTACTATGATTGTACCGCTGGTTTACATTGTTATCAGTCGTGGGATTGCTTTCATGATCAGCCAATGGAACTATGTTTTTCCGCTCAATCCAATCGTAAAATATGTTGGGATTGGTATGTTAATTGCAACGGTTGCTGTTAGTTGTGCTTATCAGGCGGAAAATTACTATACGGCTTGGCAGCAAGCTCCAGCTACCCAGGCATTATTTATCCATTCAGCAGCTGATATTTGATACAATTAAACTGTAAACAAGGAGAGATTGATGAGTCGACTAGACCAAGCAAAGATGCTTATGAAAGTAAAAAAAATTCAGAAAGAGTTGCAACATATGACTATCACGACCGAACAGGGAGACGGGGCAGTCAAAGTTGAGTTTAATGGTGAGCAAAAATTAAAGAAGATATCGATTGATCCACAACTCGTTGACTTGAGTGATATCCATGAACTTGAACGTTGGATAGAAGAGGCAGTGAAAGAAGCAATCCAACAAAGTCAAAAAGTAGCGGCTGAAAAGATGCAGCCTATGATGGGTGCATTGGGTGATCTTGGCCTCTAACCAATAGGAAGTTCTGACTACTATGCAAGTACTGCCATCTGCCCTTGAGGAAGTTATCGAAGCACTTGGTAAACTACCAGGTGTGGGTCCACGTACGGCAGAGAGATATGCTTACTATTTAGTTCGTCATGATCCGGCTCACGCCAAGCTCATAGCAGAGAAATTAGCTAATCTGCACGATAATATCTCATACTGTGAGAAAACATTCGCACTTATTCCAGCCGGAGTTAAGCTGTCAGACTTATATACTGACCCAAAGCGAGATAAGAAACTTGTTGCAGTTGTTGCGGAACCGTTTGATATTGTGGCGCTGGAACGCACAGGACAGTTTAATGGCACGTATCATGTTCTGGGTGGTCTTGTTTCACCAATTGATGGCGTTGGCCCGGACGAACTGCGTATTCAAGAGTTAATACAACGGATTGACGACGACGATGTTCATGAAATTATTCTGGCTACTAATGCCAGTGTCGAGGGGGAATCAACCGCACTCTATATCCAACAACAAATTGGTTCAAGGGATGTTAAGATCTCTCGACTGGCACGAGGCTTGCCAATTGGGGTAGATTTAGAGTACGCCGATCAGATAACACTTGGTCGGGCATTAGAAGGAAGGACGGTACTATGAATTTGGATCAACCAAAGCAATATAAAGAAGCAGCTCAGATTAACGATTTAGTTAAGGGTGCCTCTAAAATTGTTATCATCCAAGCCGATAACCCCGATGGCGATAGCTTGGGGAGTGCTCTAGCGCTTGAACAAATTCTTCATGAGATGGGTAAAGAGCCATACCTCTATTGCAGCGTTGATATGCCGCTTTATCTTCGTTATCTTGAAGGCTGGGATCGAGTTGAAACTGAATTACCGTCGAATTTTGACATTAGTATTATTGTTGATACGAGTGCCGATAGCCTGCTTGCAAATCTTAATCAAACCAATCAACAACGCCGATTAGCGGCTAAACCATGTATTATTATCGATCATCATGGTGTTGAGCCGACTATTGAGTATGCAACTGTTCTTTGCATTCAATCCGCTGTGGCAACCGGGGAAGTAATTTATGAATTAGCTCAGCAACTCGATTGGAAGTTGAACCTCAAAGCTAGTGAGTTGCTAACAACCTCGATTTTGTCTGATAGCTTGGGTTTTAGCTCAGAAGCAACTACCGCTCGATCGGTCTATATTGTGGCGGTTTTGGTGACTAATGGCGTTAATTTAGCCCAACTCGAAAATAAGCGGCGTGACTTAATGCGTAAATCGCCTGAAATATTGCAGTTTAAGGGCGAACTCCTCCAACGCATTGAATATTTTGATGACGGTAAAATTGCAACCATAACAATCCCTTGGGAAGAAATCAAAACCTACAGTCATGAGTATAATCCTTCGGTCTTAGTGCTTGATGATATGCGTTCGGTAACTGGCGTTTATCTGGCAATTGCCTTTAAGCTCTATAGTGATGGCAGAGTAACCGCTAAGATTCGCTGTAACTTTGGGGTCGGAATAGCCGATCAACTAGCAAAGCATTTTGGTGGTGGTGGTCATCCTTATGCCAGTGGTTTTAAAGTTCAAGATGGTCGTTCGATCGATGAAATTAAGTCAGGATGTATTAAAGTTGCCAGTGAACTCCTGAAAAAAACTGGCGGAAGTTAGTGCTATGAAAATTTATAATAGTTTAAATAGACAAGTTGAGCAGTTTGAGCCATTAGATGCTGAGCATATTCGTATCTACAGTTGTGGGCCAACGGTGTATGACCAAGCCCATATTGGTAACCTTGCTACTTTCATTTATGCTGACACTTTGCGACGAGCTGTTAAAATTGCGTTTCCAGACGCAACAATTAAGCATGTTATGAATATTACTGACGTTGATGATAAAACCATTAAGCGCAGTCGTTCACACTACCCTGAACTTGAACCAACGGCAGCGCTACAAAAATTGACACATCAGTACGAAGAACTCTTTATGCGTGATATGAAGGCTATCGGTGCTGACATCGGCGCTTTATCGTTTCTACGCGCGACTGATCAAGCAAATATCACTGCAATGCAGGCACTGATTGTTGAGCTAGTTAATGACAAGGTCGCTTATTTAGCAGACGATGGTATTTATTTTTCCATCGACCAATACCAGAAAAAAGGACGTACGTACGGGCAACTAGTTGATATTCCTGCGCTCAGTGAGCAGCATAGCCGAGTAAATAATGACGAATATGATAAAGATAGTATTCACGACTTTGCTTTATGGAAACGACAGAAGGATGATGAACCGGCTTGGGAATTTGAAATTGATGGCACTTCCTATTTAGGGAGACCGGGTTGGCATATCGAATGTTCCGCTATGAGTACGCTGGTGCTAGGTCAACCTTTTGATTTGCATACTGGTGGGGTAGACTTGAAGTTTCCACATCATGAAAATGAGATTGCTCAAAGTACGGCTACCTCATCACACGAGCAATTAGCTCGATACTTTGTTCATAATGAGCACGTACTTGTCGATAGTGAGAAAATGGCGAAGTCAGCGAATAATTTTTACACGCTTGATGGCATCACTACTAAAGGCTATGACCCATTGGCATATCGCTTATTGATTTTGCAGTCACATTACCGGAATCAAGCTCACTTTTCTTTTGAAAATCTTGAAGCTGCCCAGAATCATTTAAAAAATTTGCGAAATTTTAGCGAACGGCGCTTTCAACCAACTAACCAAGAGAACGGCAATGATACTGGTCATCAATTTGAACAAAAAATAGCTGATTTGAAAAAGGCTATAACTGACGATCTCAATACTCCACTGGCGATAAAGATCATTGCTTCACTCGTCGATGACTATACTGCACCGGCAACAACACTGAACTATAATGACATACCCAAGATTACGGAGGTCATCGACGAGTTATTTGGATTAAACCTATCCGAAGTCAGTGATATTACCGCATCAGAGAAGGAGTTAATACAACAGCGTGAGGTTGCGAGAGCTAACGGTGAATGGGGCAAGTCAGATCAATTGCGTACAGCTTTAACGCAGCAGAAAATTGGAGTTAACGATACACCTACTGGTCCTATTTGGTACCGGCTATAGCTGGTGGTTCGGTTGGATCAGTCTCGATTTTTCCATGATTCTTGAGGTAGTCGATGACAATTACTCTCAAGCAGCCCATGAATGGGATTGCTACCAAACCACCAAATAAGCCACCAAAACTAACTCCGACAATAATCGATGAAAAGACCAGCAGTGGGGATAAGTTGGTTGTGTTTGCTTGAATGCGCGGTTGAATGATGTAGTTTTCGATCTGCATATAGAGGATGTAATAGATCAAGATAATTAACGCTGCCACTGGAGAGTGAAATAGTGCCACTATAGTGATAATAAGTGCACCTATACTATGTCCGATAAGAGGGATAAGTGCAGCTACGAATATTACCACCATGAGGGCTAATGGATGACTAATGTGAAGAATAAACAGTGCGGGTGTTATAAGCACGGTGGCAATTACTGCCAGCAAAACCTGGCCGTTCACGAATCCTTTTACTACCTTATACATATCATCCGATAACTTGTTGATATGTTCGCTATGTTCCGGCGAGAGTAACCGATGGACCCTTCCAAGCCAATACGGACCTTCAATCAGCATCATAAATGTGAGTACTAGTATGGCAAGTACCGAGAAGATACTTGTTGCAAGAGCGGTGACCGTTGAAATGGCGGTTCCCGTAAGATTATGTAAACGATTACTTAATTGATTCGAGAATGAGGTAACTTGACTCTGCAAGTGGTACTTGCGAACCAGTCTGCCAATACTGCTATTTTGATCTCGTGTTTCTTGTACAAGATGAGGTGCTTCTTTAATAAAGCTTTCTGACTGTCTTGCAAGAGGAGGAATGACACTAGCAAAGAATCCTCCAAGCAGTATAACAACTAGCAAGAACGATATAGCGGTTGCTACCGCTCGACTTCCTTTGCGCTTACCAGGAATATGCTCGCTCAGCCAATGAACTGGTGCATTCAAAGCTAGCGACAGAAAGAAAGCGGTTGAGATTAATACAATTGCGTGGGAGGCTTTTCTGACGGAAGTCAGTAATAGGAACGCAATAACAGCTACAAAGACGACTCTGATGATGGTCTTATTGGAGACGTTGATCCACATTTCTTGATCATCTTTATGTCGATGGAAACCTAGCATGCACTAATTATTGCACGACAAGCGCGTAATGCAACGATAGAAGTTATTCTTTTTCTAAGGCGTGGCGTAGTTTTACCGGAAGAATTTGTCGTAATCGTTGCAGTTGATCGTCACTTTCAGCATCGAAACGGTAACGTGAGCGTGTTAAATTAAGCTGTGTGAAAACAACTTGCAGGTGTTGTTCTATCAGTGATTCATGAAGATAACTAATACCACCAATCCTTACATGCCAGATGGATAGATTAATACTGGTCGTACAGTTATCAATACTAAGCATTGTTTGGATCGCTTTTAGGTGCGTTCGAAAGTCATTAATTCGCCACAATTGGGTATCGTCATCGTGCGACAATCGGAATGGATCTCCTTTTAGATCAAAGTGAGGAAAATGTCTGAACTTGTTGTAGTACGATGTCCCTCGGTTAGTTAGAAAGACACGGGCAATCATCGAAACTATTGGTAAGGCTAAGATACCAGCAACAAATTTAAGTAGGTAGCGGCGAATGCGACCTATATAGATATCATCATGGTGAACAAATCCACCAATACTGATAACCATATCGATTTTTTTTGCTATATCTGGATACCGTTGCAGCATTTTTGTCGTTATTAAGAAGCCGAAACCTACACTAACGATGGTTAAATGCCTCCTCTTATAGCGTAGTTTAATGAAAGACGCTAAGTAATCCGCCAACGAATCAAGCGTTGGTTTTTCACCAATCTTGTACATGCTTTCCATCCCTCCGAAGCCTGGAAAATCTGGCATTGTCACGGCACCATACTTATTGAGTTCTTGAGCGAGTGGCATAAATCTTTCGAGGCTTGAGTGGTGACCGTAGACAAACAGGATTTCTCTTTTCACATTCTTGGCTGGGAGACGCAACATTCGCCCCTGTAATTTATTCATATTCAGCGGTACAATTATATGGGCCAAATTGTTGGTAGTTTGGTTGTTCATCAGATAATAAACTTTACGCCTAAATAGAGAGTCGAACAAGATTTCATAATAGATAAGGGTTGCTCTAACAGTTGGTGAGCTTTCAGTTTGTTGACACAGCTATTTATCAATATACAATTAGGCACTGGAGTGATCTGTTGTTGGGGCGTAGCCAAGTGGTAAGGCAACGGGTTTTGGTCCCGTGATTCGTAGGTTCGAGTCCTACCGCCCCAGCCAACGTAAGTTATTATGTTTATATGGACAAACTTTCTAGCACTGATATTCAATCGAGCTTAGATAAACTCGATGATTGGGATTTAGTAGATGGAAAACTTTATAAAGAGTATACATTCAAAGACTTTAACCAAGCTTTTGAATTCATGAAACTATTGGCAAAGATTGCAGCTAAGTTAGATCACCATCCTGATTGGTCGAATTCCTACAATAAGGTGGTTATACGTTTAGCGACTCATTCAGTTGGTGGTATAACAGCAACTGACTTCAAATTAGCTAAAGCGGCGGAGCAAATCGCCGCTAATTTATATGTTTCTAAAGTCATCAGCCAGCCCAAATCAGACCATACTAAGACTGACAATGATTTTTTATTTTAAAGAGGAGTATACTTTAAATGTGAGAATTCTCACACCATAAGTATATGTATGTCATACGCCCAATCTATTGAACTAATCCCTAAAACAGATAACGAATTATTTACTGGTCTAGAGAATGATGCTACAGGTATAAAGATTGAAGTAATGCCTGGCGCAGAGGGGCTTTTTAACGTGGCAGTATGGAATATGCTAGCAGATGTTGAAGATCTCGAGGACACTATTAGCTACAAGGAGCCCATAGTTTGTTTATTGGGTCGTGGTGCCGTTATGAGCAGTGGAATTGGCAAACCAGATGTTACGCCGCTGGTTTATAGGACGCTAGACCCTGACGGTAAAGTTAGGTCGTCTGAAACAGTTTTCGTACCTAAAGATGGAGAGAATTCTCTAGAGGATGCTAGGGTCCTCCGGTTAGCAGATGGCAGGCTTATTATTGGTCTTACTTCTGTTGCTAAAATAGACGAGGACTACGTGCCATATCCTGCCATTGTGATCACATCTGGCAACCAATTAGCAACAGGGCTCCGCGAACACAAGATTGTCGCTAATTTAGGAATAGGTGAGCAGACAATTGGACTGAGTGAAAACATTGCTGGGAAGAACACCACTATTATTAACGAAACTACTGTTATGTTCAGACCAGAAGGTGCAGAGTGTAATCATCGGCTGCGTGTATTTGGATTTAACGACGGTATGGCGAGTGTTTTACAGGATGACATAGAATTGCCCGATAACATTCCGTGGGCGACATTTAGAACTGGTACAACTATTCCACCAGTCTGGATCAATGACCATGAAGCCATTTTCCCAATTCATGGAATAAGAAAAGATAAAGATGGAAAATTCGTCTATTCAATCGGTGCTGCCAGATTGAATAGTGATGGTAATGGCGCACTATCTATAGATAATATAAGTCAGGAGCCACTAATCCACCCCGATCTATTTGCTGGCATGATCGGGGCTGAGGATGTTGAGCTTCACTCAGAAAGACGTGTAGTTTACTGTTGTGGCGGAAGACCCGTTTTTGATAGTAGCGGTAAATTTCAGGAGCTAGAGATGTTGATCAACGTGGGCGACACACATACCTTCAAAGTTACTATACCGAAAGTTAAACTGACTGAAGGTTGGCAGGATGATCAGAAAGTTGTGTTAGTACACCAGTTAACGCAAGCTGCCTAGTCCATTAGCCTTAGGGGGATGAAAAAATCTTTCAGCCTAAGCTATAAAATTTGTGAAATTCTACTAGTCGACACGCCTTTGATTTATTATTGTTACAGCGTTGACGCTTATGGTACCAAGAGTTACTATAAATGTAACTAAAAATTTCAGAACGAGAGGCTTAAACGGAAATTAATGACCCAGCGTTTACCTATCCCGGGAAGTGATGTAGGTACTTGGGGGGATATTCTTAATGAGTTTCTGGAAGTCTCACTAAATAGTGATGGATCTCTTCGGACGTCAGCTATTAGTAGTGCCGGTGGTGAAGTAACGGATAATAAAGGCGTACCCTCAGGCTATGCCGCTCTTAATGCTGGTGGACTAGTACCTTCTGCTCAGTTAGGAGTAGGAACTGCCAGTAGCTCTAATTTTCTACGTGGTGACGGTACTTGGGTTGTGCCAAACAGTGGCAGTAGTACGTTAGCCTCGGACACTGATGTCAGTATTACCTCGCCCAGTAATAACCAAGTGCTTACATACAGTAGCAGTGCAGGTAAATGGGAGAACCAAGCCCTCTCAAGTGCTCCAGTAGCCAGTGTATTTGGTAGAACTGGGGCGGTAGTAGCAACGGGCGGAGATTATACTGCTTCGCAGGTTGGGGCTCTTCCGTCTACCGACGATTTATCCACAATAGCCAATGCTAACCCCACGGCCGGCAATGTATCACTGAATTTCCACAAGCTTACAAACCTTACTAATGGTGCCGCTAGTTCTGATGCAGCCGCATTTGGGCAGATACCGACCTCGTTACCGCCTAACGGTACAGCTGGAGGTGATCTAAATGGTACCTATCCCAATCCAACCTTGTCTGGAACCACTAATGTGGAGTCAATTATCAGTACTAACACTACTGTATCGGGCGCATTGCAGAAGAGTAACAATCTTAGTGATCTAATTTCTGCCTCTAGTGCCAGAATAAACTTAGGTCTGGGTAATGCTGCTACTGAGAATGTCGGCACATCAACTGGTACCATTGCAGCCGGTAATGACTCACGCATTACAGGCGCTATTCAGTCAGGCGCAAGCGCGGGAGGAGATCTCACGGGGACACTACCAAGCCCGACTGTAGCTAAAATCAATGGTATTACACTTCCGAGTAGTGCACCTAGCTCCAATCAAGTGCTTACTGCTACAAGCAGTAGTGCTACGTCATGGAGCACGCCAGCAAGTGCGCCAGTTAGTAGTGTTTTCGGGAGAACGGGAGCAGTTGTAAGCACTAGTGGAGATTATACTGCCGCTCAAGTAACAAATGCGGCAGATAAATCGAGCTCATCAAATCAAGCATTCAGTGGTGCCATTACAGCTCCATCTATTTCCGCCAGTCTAGCTGGTGTTAGCGGTAGATTTGTAGGGGGTACAACTTCTGGGGCTCCATCATCAGGAACATGGAACCTGCTTGATGTTGTTGTTGATGAGAATGGTGTGCTATGGGTATGTACTACGGCTGGTACGCCCGGAACTTGGACAAGAGTAGGTTCCGTACAACTTGATGCTGGAAATGGTATAAACCTAGTTTCTAGTGGCACTACTGAAGCGCCTATTACTACCATACAGCAGGCTCTCATTACGCCAGATGACGTTTTAAGTGGTAACCTCGGTTATGATTATTACTTTCAGGGTACATCGACTTCACCGCCCAGTTACAATTCTATTACTTGGACGTGGATTAACCAGGGTTCAGCTACATACTCAGAGGGAGCAGGAAGAGGATCGATTATTATCCCTTCATCTTCAGGCACGAAGATCCACGGTATATACATGCCTGTTCCGAGCCAGTCTACATATACCGTGACGATCAAAGTTACTTGGACTGGTGGAGGCTCTGGTTCCTTTAATACTGGGCTATTTCTGACGGACGGCACCAAATTAATAATCTTTGGTGGCAGCAATGGAAATTTGTTAAGTATTAACTATTTTTCAACGTCGACCACCTACAGTAGTAACCTGAGCAATACAACCCTTAACCCCATGGCAACAATATACTTACAAATCCAGCGAGTCTCATCAACCTCGTGGACTTTCTTATGGTCATACGATGGCGTCAATTTTTTAACCGCCGCATCCGGTATCAACATTTCGGGCTCATATTTCACACCGTCAGGTATTGGTTTCTGTGGTGATGCCGAGAATAGCGTACCCATGGCTGTAACCGCTCAGCTCTTTCGTGTTCGTTAAAGGCCGTGAGAGTACTGGCTCATCACTGATCAATATTAGGGAAGTCCGGGAATTTTAATCGTCAAGAAGTTGTTAAGTTCCGTCGTGAATGCCGATCGTTTAATACAGACGTGTTATTTCAAAAAGTTCGAAAATCGTTCTTTAGCCCCAGCCAAGAGTAAGCACTATAATGTATAGAATGAAGTTTCTAAAAAGAAACAGCAAGAAATTAGTTATTTCTTTAATTGCTGTGTTCTTTATATTTATTCTTTGTGGAGTCTATTTTTACCAGTTACGCTTTATTAATATTTATATAGACACGAATAATATATGCGGCTGGTCAAATGGGAAGATCTCGTCTCAAACTTTAGCTGTTGAAAGAATAAAGACATTGAGGGTACGTAGGTATCAACTTGCATCACGCATAAGATCTGCCGAGCAGAAACAAGAATGTCTTAGTGCTACATACCAAGGCAATTATTAGTTCTGAAATTAAATTCGAGGCGTAGTTTATTGTTTTTTAGGTTGTCAGCAGCCGTTGCATTGATGCTTGAGCTTTCATATAATTATTACCATAACCGAGTAGTAATTAGGAGTTAAAACAGAAAAATCGTATGGCTCGACTGCCTATTCCGGGGAGTGACGTAGGAGATTGGGGAAATATCCTCAATGGTTTCTTAGAGATAGCGCATAACAGCGACGGTACTCTTCAAACACCAGCTCTTAAACAAGCTGGTGGTGTTATGAGTGTTAATAATCAAACGCCCAGCAACGGAAACGTAACCGTAACGGCAGTCAATGGCGTAACAGTCACCGGTACACCAACAGACGGACAAGTTCTTACTGCAACAGGCGCGACAGCAGCTTCATGGTCAACGCAAAGTAGTACGCCCGTTCAGGGAGTATCAATCACTCGATCTTTCTCTTTCGCTTATAATACACCCAACCTTGCGACGGGGATAGTAGCTTATACACCCACACCAGGAGACGTATTGTTAAGTATCAGTGTGTCTATTGTAGAAGCTTGGGATGGTACCTCACCAACTGGTGCTGTTGGATTAATCTTGGCGGGCTATGTATCAGAAGATAATCTCTTAGTCTCTGACATTGACATGACACAAAATAATTCTACCAATCAAGGTGTTGAGGCAGCCGCGTACTCTTATGAACTCGAGCAACTGTCATTATTTACTACTAGTAACCCGTTGTGTATGGCTGTCAATACCGGATCTTTTGTCGCTACCTATGCGACAGGTGATGCTAACCCGGAGGCTTTACCCCTCGTTATTCAAACTGGTGTAAATGATGAGTTTGTTTATACGCCGAGCTCGACCAATATACCAGAAACCTTCACTATGGCGGCCGGTACCTATAGTAGTCAGGATGAAGTTGTTGCAGCCGTGAGCGTAGCGACGGGATCCGTTAGTGAAGAACCTCTTTCAACTTACGTAACAGTATCAGGTGGTGGGAGTGGTGATAATTTCGCTATACTTTTCCAAGCAGTCGTGATCGGTAGTGCCGCTAATGGAGATTCTTTTAGTGCCGCCGGAAGCAATGATGGCTACGTAACGTTGGGCCTGACCAATGAATCAAACCTATCTGGTGGCCAGGATGCAACTGGTAACCCTGACTCTTCACAGGGATCAGCGGTTCTTTATATTACAACTGCCACGCCTGCTACTATCTGATCATTCTGCCAATTTCATAGCTAGTGGTGCGCCTAAAACCAGTACCAGTTACTAAGAGAAATTACTGTCAACTCCTAGCATGTTTAGTAAAATGAAACATAAACTTGATTACAAAGACATAAACTTTTATAATCATATGTAATCACACGGTGGTTATGGGCTGATGGAGCGGCAGGGTTGCCGCTTTTTTATGCCAAAAATTATGCAAATATATGAAACGAGAAAAGTTACAATCATCTATGAAACGTCAGTGGGGTGCTGAAAAGCGTACTGAACCACTGTCAAATTTTCATGACAAGCCATCTACAAGCAAGATTGTACTCAGTAGGTTGGCTGTTGTTGTAACTGTTTTGCTTTGGGCACTCTATCTCATTCTCACCGTCATCCGCCAGTTCTTTGAAAATACTCAAAGCTTTACATTTACTATGGAGGCCATCTTATATTTACTAACGGTTACCGTACTGATGTTCTCTTCTCTGATGTACCTTATTACTCGCCAAGGTGCTTTTCAGCGATTTGGCAAGCACGTACGGGTTCCCCGAGCCGAACTGGAACATTACTTTTCTGAGAAGCAGCCAACAATAACAGTGTTGGTGCCTTCATATAGTGAAGAGCCGCAGGTTGTTCGCAAAACATTGTTATCCGCTGCACTCCAAGAATATCCTGGGATGCGAGTTGTCTTGCTGCTTGACGACAATCCGAATCCATCGGATCCAGCTGCGAAAGAAAGTCTTAGTAAAAGTCGTCGACTTGGCAAAAGTATTATGGACGAATTACAAGAACCACGAGAGATTACCCGTAAGGCATTTGAACAAGCTGAACGACAACTTAAATATCGTGGCAAGGCCCCAGCAGCAGCCGTAAAGCATCTTATCTATTATTACAACTGGACTGCCTTGTGGCTTGAAAAGATGGCCGCACAAGAAGAACGTCTTGACCATGTTGACGAATTCTTTATTCAGCAAGTTCTGCTTGAACAAGCTAAGCAGTTACAGCTCATTGCTAAAGCGTTATATGCCTCAGTCGATGAGGGCAGTGAACTTCCTGCCAGTCGCATACTTCAACTGTATGAACGATTAACATGGATTTTTGATGCTCAGATCAATGTCTTTGAACGCAAGAAATTCGCGTCCTTATCTCATGAATCAAACAAAGCTATGAACCTCAACTCATATATTGGCTTAATGGGTGGTCGTTACAAGCTTCGCCAGACACCTGATGGTGCTATCTTGCAAAGCGCCAGCGCTAAAGGAAAAGCTGACTTTATTGTTCCTGACTCTGATTATCTTCTTACCTTGGATGCCGATTCTATTCTGCTGAAAGAATACTGTTTACGTCTGGTGTATTTCTTAGAGCAACCAGATAATCAACGAGTCGCTGTTACCCAGACACCGTACTCATCTTTCAGGGGTGCTGCCACTCGTATTGAGCGTCTTGCTGGTGCCACGACCGATATTCAACATATCCTGCATCAAGGAATGAGTTATTATGATGCAACTTTTTGGGTTGGTGCTAATGCAGTAATACGCAAGAAAGCGCTTGAGGACATTGTTGTCAATGAATGGGTAGGAGGATTTGAGGTTAAGCGCTATATCCAAGATCGAACTGTCATTGAAGATACCGAATCAAGTATCGACTTAACGCTTCATGGTTGGTCACTTGTTAATTACCCCGAACGTTTAAGCTATAGCGCGACACCACCAGACTTTGGGTCCCTTGTTGTCCAACGGCGGCGATGGGCAAACGGTGGTCTTATTATCTTGCCGAAATTGTGGGCACAGACAAAACGCCGCAAGCAGCGACAAGAAGCTGTATCACGTATGGAGATTCTAATTCGTATGAATTATATGGGTTCGATCGCATGGGCAAGCTTTGGTCTCTTATTCTTACTAGCTTTTCCTTATACTGACAAACTATTGAGTCCATTGATTGTAATTGCTGCTGTGCCATATTTCGTGGCTATGGCAAGTGATCTTCATTATTGTGGTTACAAACGTACTGATATTTTTCGTATTTACGGCTTCAACTTCATACTCCTTACTGTTAATGTAGCCGGCGTCTTAAAGTCATTACAGCAGGGGCTTACAGGCAAGAAGATTCCATTTGCTCGCACGCCAAAAGTAAAAAATAGAACCGCAGCTTCTATGCTTTATGTATTAGCTCCGTTCGGCATTGTTGTTTACTCACTTTATATTCTGTGGCGTGATGAAGTTGCCCACAACTGGGGTAATGCTACTTTCGCTGCTTTTAACTGTATCGTTACAATCTGGGCAATCGTCGCCTACATTGGTATCGGGAATGCATTCTCAGATATTTGGCATAGTTACATAAACTGGTTACTCATCGAGGTTAAACAGAAACCGAACGAATCTAGAAAGACTGACAAGAGTATTGATTGGCGAGCAGTCCTCTATCACGGTGATGCTAAGCAAGCGCTCCCCTTGAATGTCGTTGACTATGAAGCGGCCAGTGAGGCAAACGTATGATGAGACGGAAATCAAAGACGTCGAATACTCATACCACACGTCGTCGGCTATCATTTAGTCGTCTATTGTTTTCGCTTGTTACGGTAGCGGCCATTGGTCTTGGTGGCTTTTCGTTAGTTGGAAATGTTGTTGCTTACTATCAGGCAGGATCAAATCAGCCCTGGTTTGCACCTTATGTAGATGTTACTGCGACCCCGACCTTTGAGTTTCAGCAACTTGGTAGTACTAATCAGAAAGACGCCATCCTCTCGTTTGTCGTTGCTTCAACTCAAAATGCATGCACACCATCTTGGGGTGCTTCGTATAGCATAACTCAAGCCGACGATTCACTTGATCTTGCTACTCGTATCGCTCGTTTGCAGCAGCAAGGTGGCAGCGTAGCTATTTCATTTGGTGGTCGAGACAACCAAGAGTTGGCAGTTAATTGTACTGATGAGACGTCACTATATAACGCCTACCAGACTGTCATTACTCACTACCACATCAATACTATTGATCTTGACCTAGAAGGGAATGACCTCAGCAATACTACTGCTGATGACCGTCGAGCGACAGCTATAGCCCAACTGCAGCAAAACCAACGGCAGTCGGGCAATAAACTTGCTGTCTGGTTGACACTTCCGGTAACTCCGCAAGGACTGAGTGAAGATGGGACGAATGCTGTCGCCACATTTCTTGCAAAAGGTGTCGATATTGCTGGTGTTAACATACTGGCTATGGACTATGGCTCAAGTTTAACTTCTAATCAGACTATGTTAAGCGGTTCCGAAAGTGCCGCCACCGAAACTGAGCGTCAACTTGGTATTCTCTATGACCAAGCACATTTACATCAAAATAACCCGAGCCTATGGCATAAAATTGGTATTACACCAATGATTGGTCAGAATGACATAACTTCTGAGGTCCTCAGTATTGGCGATGCTTCGAGCCTTAACTCATTTGCTTTGTCGCATAAAGTCGGTCGCATATCGATGTGGTCGGCAAATCGAGATGTAACTTGTGGTAGTAATTATGTAGCTACCTCTGTTGTCTCAGACTCCTGTAGTGGTGTTAATCAGGACGGTCAAACATTTGCTAGCCTCTTGTCTAATGGCTTCAATGGAAATATTAGCTTGAGTGCCGGTCTTGTTACCAAAGCTCAGGCACAGAATACGAATTCTCAAACTCCTGATAATCCAGCTACTAGCCCCTACCCAATTTGGTCTGCTACTGACGCCTATCTTGAAGGCACAAAAATAGTCTGGCATCACAATATTTATGAGGCAAAGTGGTGGACTCAAGGCGATGTCCCAGATGACCCAGTATTACAGTCTTGGCAGACGCCATGGCAGTTAATTGGTCCCGTATTACCTGGCGAGAAACCAATTCCTCAACCAACCTTACCTGCTGGTACGTATCCCGAGTGGGCTGGTACCGTGGCATACACCACTGGTCAGTATGTCTTATTCAACGGCGTACCATACCAGGCGAAGTGGTGGAATCAAGGAGAAAGTCCGGCTGCAGCATCATCTAACGCAGATAGTTCTCCGTGGTCTCCGCTGACGCAAGCCCAAGTTAATGCAATTGAGAACAATCTATCTAGCTCATCCAGTAATTAGGTATGCGACTTACATTCGTAGAACATAAAATACCAAGTAATGGCTTTAGCGTAATTCGATATATGGTATGCTATTACAGATATGGCCGACAGTAAGATACTCTCCGCTCAGGAGCACGCACTAACATTTAGTAGTAAAAGACGTACTATTGCTTTAGTAATTGTTGCGCTAGCCTTCGTAATGGACTTGCTTGATTCGACGATTGTTAATATCGCGATTCCTTCTATTAAGACCAATTTGGCTGCTAGTTATTCAGCTATTCAATGGATTGTTGCCGGTTATTCGCTAGCCTTTGCTTTGTTGCTTGTAACTGGTGGACGTATGGGTGATGTCTTTGGTTACAAAAAACTTTTCATGATCGGCATTAGTGGTTTTACCGTTGCATCATTATTGAGTGGGGTATCTCAAGATTCAGCCATGTTAATAACAGCACGGGTACTGCAGGGCTCAATGGCGGCATTAATGGTTCCGCAGGTAATGTCATTAATGCAGGTGATGTATAAGCCATCAGAGCGGGGTGGTATCAATGGTTTATTCGGTGGGCTCGGTGGTCTTGCTGCGACACTTGGTCCGATAGTTGGTGGTTTGCTGATTAAAGCTGATATCTTTAAGCTTGATTGGCGCCCAATTTTCTTGATTAATGTACCAATTGGTTTATTCGGTTTAGTGGCGGCAATTAAGTATCTACCGGACGGCAAGTCATCGCACCCATTGAAGTTAGACTTTATTGGTACGGTCATGATTATGGTAGCGCTACTACTGTTAATATTTCCGCTGATTCAAGGACGCGAGCTTAACTGGCCGGTTTGGAGTTTTGTGATGATTGCTGCTTCGATCCCACTGTTGATCATATTCGTGTGGTGGCAACGACACAAAGCTGCTACTGATGGGTCTCCGCTCATTTTACCAGCCTTGTTTAGGAACCTATCATTTGTAGTTGGTCTAAGCGTTAACGTAATTTTTGAAATGGCAATGATCGGGTTTTTCTTAACGTTTGGTTTACTGCTGCAGATAGGGTTAGGTTTTAGTCCGATTCACGCTGCCTTAACCGGCATACCACTTGCTATCGGAGTTGGATTTACTATGGGAGTGTTTGGTAAGCATATAATGCCTAAACTTGGGCGTTATTCATTAAGTCTAGGGACTGTTTTAATGGGTATTGGCATGGCGCTCAATGCTTGGATTATTTATCACTATGGTTTAAATCTTCACTCGTGGCAGCTAATAGGTGGATTAGCAACTATGGGGATCGGGATGGGTTTTGTGTTTGGAGCTCTCTTTGCTGCCGTATTGAATGGCGTCGATCCGCGTCATGCCGGTTCCGCTTCTGGTACTCTCAATGCTGTTCAGCAAGTTGGTGGTGTAATTGGTATCGCCGTCATTGGAGTTATCTTCTTTGGACAGCTGAGTCACGCTGCACCGAAGAGTTTTACTGCCGTTGAGCCTGGTCTAGTTACTTCTTTAATAGCACAACATATACCCGCTAATACTCAGACAATTATTATCAATCAAGCCAAGACGTGTTTTATTGATCGCTCTAGAGAGAAGGACTCAAGCGTTGTCCCAGCAAGCTGTAAAGTGGCATCAAGTAACGCATCATCTAGTCAGGCGATTGGGCAGGCTATTACCAAGAGTGTTACACAAGCAAATAGCCATAACTTTAGTAATGCTTTTCGATGGTCGGTAATTTACAATATTGGTCTCCTCGCTTTTACGTTCGGAGTAACATTCTTATTACCAGCTCGATTTAAAACTGAAGCATATGCGGAAGTATAAGTTTTGAGCCGTTATCTTAAGTATTGTTAAAATTATTTAGGCTCAGATAAAAGTGATAGGATTAGGAAGGTTACCTATTATTAAGTCTAAGGAGAAAATTTTATGCCCGAAGAACCCTCCGAACTATTTGCTCAAACGAGATATCAAATTCAACATCAGCTTGGTCTACTGAAAGAAAAGTTTAAAGTACAAGACGAAACGGGCAACCCAATGATGTGGGTGACAACTCCATCAATATCTCTCAAAAAAGAATTCCATGTTTACTCTGATGAAGCTGGGACACAGGAAGTCTTAAGCATCAAGACGCATAAATTAATGGAAATTGCAGAAACGTGGGATGTTAGTGATCCGGTTACGCAGCAATCTATTGGTACTATCAAGGCGGAGCCGCTAAAATCTGTCGTCGCTCCGAATTGGAAGATTTTGAATTCTAGTGGTCAAGAAATCGCAGTTGTGGCAGAGAATACTGCTGAGCGACTTGAAAATACAGTTGTCGGTGGGTTGGTTCCGCGGAAGTTTGCTGTAACTACAAATGGTGCAACTCTGGGACAGTACAACCAATCGTACACAGGGCTTGTTATGCATTTTGATATGGACTTTAGTTCTGACGCACAACACACGTTAGATCGCCGCTTAGGCTTGGCAGCTGGCGTGATTGTTGCCAACAAGGCTTTGACCGAAAACCGAGATGAACATCATGGGATCACTCCTTTTGGGATATAAGAAATCATAATAATTACATAATATTAGGTGATTGATTCTCGAGTGTATCATCTGGTAGAGTATAGAATATGAATTACAAAGAAAGAGTAATAGCTGCTCTTCAAAATGAGACACCTCCAACCTGGAGAACTCGCAGAGGGGTAAAAGGCCTATTAGAGGAAACTGATCCAGCTAAACAGTACCGATTCGAACGAGTAGCATTAGCGCTCAGTATGCTGGTTGCGGATGAAGAATTGGAGATTCGCTACAGAGCTCCAACTATTGAAGAAGAGCAAGAGGGTTATGGTTCCAGTGGTACTCTGGCTGAGTTTCGATTATCAGCTAATAAGGGTTATGGACAGAGAATTCCAGAGGCTACTGTTGTAGAATTCGACGGAAGAACAGTAATCATCTAGTTCTTAATCTTCGATATATTAAAGCGACGCTCTTTTACTAACAACCAGCATTTTTTCCAGCCAGGAGTGATGAATGCAGGTAAGGTGAAGTACTCTGGCCGACACCTTTAGGAAACTGATATCCATAGGTACAAAGATCTGGCCAAACAGCAGGGTTAACAATACCGTTGATGCTGATTCTTGTAGCCGATCCTTCTTCACTACCGTAACAATTCATCCATGTCTGAACAACCGAAACCTGAGTTGCTGTGGCATTATTGTAGGTACCTGTTATCGGCACTTGCTGCGCGCCAGTGAACGAGCATTGAGTCAAATCGTCAGTCTCGATAAAGTTTACCATCGTCTGGATATCGCTTACACAATTGCCGGTACTACCAATGCTGAATTGTCTTGTGGTGCAGGTGTCTTTGGGTGAATTATCGGTTAAATTATCCCTAAAGTGACTAATGGTAACGTAGCCAGCTACCAGTAAAATAACAATTAGTACTGTCGTGATGACGATATTTCTTATTTGATGAGCTTTCGGCACTGATTTCATAATGAAAATTATAAAGTAAGGTGGTGATTTATGTTAACTATCTGTCCTCATGTTGGCAAGTCGGCTCATATTATGTAAGGATGTGATATATTCGAAAGACTAACAGATGAACTACATTAGTCACCATGAAGTTGCTCATAGGTATGACTCATTCGCGAGTTCAGACTTCTTGTTTGGATCATTTGCGGCCGATTTTGCTCGTATGTCAAATACAAGGAAACAACTAGCTCATACTACTAATCCAGAGGTAATCGAGGGTATGATTTTTCATCGCTACACCAATAAACCAGCCTTCGATGATCAACCAGAAATTGTCTCACTGGAAACAGACATAGAAAACTCTTTTAAGTCATTCTTGCCGTGGAGGACCGCTCGACAAGCATCTCGAGCTGGCAAAGACTTATTATTTGACGGTATTCAATTTAACGAACCTGGCAGTATTGAGGACTTATTGATAACGCTTGATTGTGTTCTCGCTGGCAAAGTGGCTCTTTCGGGCATTGATGATCCTACTCCTCTTCTTGAAGTAGCAAAATGGGTGGTGACTCATGGGCCGCCTCGTTATGATAATGCGAGGGTGGTAACCGAGCGGCTATTTACGACTTTGAGTAGAACGAGGACGCCACTGCCGCCAGAAACCTTTAACAATGTTCTGGGGGTATTGGAAACACATCAGCCCACTGTTTTTGCGATCGGACCGGTGGCAATGAAACAAACAGTCGAGAATTTAGAAACGATTTATAGCCGTCTACCATAAGGGGAAATACTCATTGTCCAAACTAGGCTTTCGAAAGGTATAATGGTATATATGGTGACAGAACATAAAAGTGAAACGGAGACTATTGTCCTTGGTGGAGGATGTTTTTGGTGTCTCGATGCAGCCTACAAGTTAATCAAAGGGGTTGTCCAAGTAGAGGAGGGGTATAGCGGTGGAGCAACGGCTAATCCTACTGATGAGCAGATATACTCTGAGAATACTGGCCACGCCGAGGTCGTAAAGATAACCTATGATCCACGTGCTATTTCGCTAGCCGATATACTTGAAATTTTTTGGACAATACATGACCCTACAACTTTGAATCGTCAAGGGCCCGACGTTGGTACTCAATATCGATCAGTCATTTTTTACGAGACCGACCTGCAAAAAAATATTATTGAAGAGTCAAAACAAAAAGCCCAATTGGTCTGGGATAAACCAATCGTTACCGCCATTGAACCCCTCAAAAACTTTTATCCAGCTGCGGAATATCACAAAGATTATATGGTTAATCGCCCGGATTATTGCGAGATGATCATAAACCCCAAGCTTCAAAAACTTCGTCAAAAGTTTGCAGCAAGAATCGCCGACCAGAATAAGTGATAATACTATACGTGAATTAATCTGATGGATCGTACAAGGCATGTTATTTATATTCCAGGTCTTGGAGACGGAAGTAGTCATGGTCAGGATGTAGCCTTACGTTGCTGGAAAGTGTATGGGCTTATCGTTCATTACCACGCAGTTGGTTGGAGTGATGGCGAGCTATTTGATCGTAAGTTAAAACGAATCATAGATCTTATAGACTCACTGAACGCTCCAAACGTAACTTTGTCATTAGTGGGTACGAGTGCTGGCGCAAGTGCGGTACTCAATGCATTTGTTAAACGCAAAACCGCTATAGCAAGCGTCGTTTGTATTTGCGGCAAAATCCAAAACCCTCAGACTATTTCTCAAGACACATTTCACCACAATCCTGCTTTTGAAGGGTCGATGAAATTATTATCGGATTCACTAAAACAGTTAACCAACCTTGAGAGGGAAAAGATTTTATCGATACATCCATTATGGGATAATAAAGTTCCTATCATGGATACGTTAATCGAGAGAACAACTGAAGCGACTATCCCTACAGTCGGTCATAATATTAGTATTGGGTATGCTCTCACTATCGGCAGTTTCCATATCAACCGCTTTATACAGCGCTCGTAATAAATGATATCCATGCTAAGCGTAACTAGCTTTACTCACTTTAAAATCCCAGTATAATAATTACTATGATTTATCTTTTGATTCTACACATCTCTCTTGGTGCCCTGCTTGTCTTGAGTTTCGTCATTAGATTTGTTGCAGTAATAACAAAACGAATAAACCCGAAAACTGGCCGTCACTTTGTTGAAGGTCTAGGCTTCGCCCTCGTGTCCAGTGGTGTTGCTCTCGTATTTGTAGCAAAAGCTCCTCTCACAGGTGCCTGTCTTAGCTCATTAACGATTATCTTTACTATTATTGCGCTTGAATATGGTCTTAGTTTTGCGAAACCAAAAACCTTGCTTGATAAATAGTTATCCTCTCTCCAACATAATTCTTACCCCAGATAGATAGTTAAGTCTAATAATGATATATTAGAGGTAACGGTTATGTTGATTGGGTGATTAACGTAAACATGGGAATGTGGAAGATGCTCTATATACGAGAAAGCTGACAGATGAGTAAGAAATACAAAATCGGAGCTTTATGTTTACTTATTATTGTTGTGCTGGTTATGGCCGTGGCTTACTTACACGGAAACAACATACAAGTACTCAACCCCAAAGGGCCAATTGCTCGCCAAGAACGCAATTTAATCTATACAGCACTCGCTTTATCACTGATCGTAGTCATTCCGGTGTATAGTCTGGCAATAATTTTTGCTGTTCGATATAGGGAAGGCAACACAAAGGCAAAGTATTCTCCAAATTTATCTGGTAATAGAATTGCTGAGACCATCTGGTGGATTGTACCTTCGATTATAATTTTAATACTGGCAGTTATAACGTGGAGGAGTTCTCACACCCTTGATCCCTACCGACCGATTGTCTCAAAAAATAAACCGCTCACTATTCAGGTTGTTGCTCTCGACTGGAAGTGGCTGTTTATATATCCCCAGCAAAATGTCGCGTCAGTTAACTTATTTGAGTTTCCCGAGAATACACCTCTTGATTTTGAGATAACTTCTGATGCACCCATGAATTCATTTTGGATTCCTCAACTTGGCGGTCAAATATATGCGATGCCTGGTATGTCAACCCAATTGCATCTTTTGGCGAGTAGTCAGGGTTCATTTGATGGCTCATCAGCCAATATTAGTGGTAAAGGATTTGCCGGGATGACATTTACTGCAAAATCGACATCAGCCCAAACATTTCAAAATTGGTTAATGGCTACCAAACATTCGTCAACGAAATTAGGTCTTCAGCAGTATGATAAGTTAATGCAGCCAAGTGAAAATAATCCACCTTCCTACTACTCACTAGCTGATAGTAACCTTTATTATTCGATTATCGATAAATACGTCGCTCAAAGTGGTCAGAGTATGTCAATGAGCGGTGCCTATCAGACTGACTCTTCAAACCAGATGCAAGGGATGTCGATGTGATGAACACCGTTGCGAATTTGCTGGGTAGATTAAATCTACATGTTTTCCCTACCGACAAGTTAACTGCCGGAGCCGCAGTATCTATGGTATTGATCGTGTTGGCTATCGGAGCATTCTTAACTTTTACGAAACGCTGGAAATGGCTATGGAAAGAATGGCTCACTTCAGTTGACCCAAAGAAGATTGGTGTTATGTATATTGTCGTAGCCCTAGTTATGCTAGTGCGGGGTGGCTCAGATGCTTTATTATTGAGGGCTCAACAGGCAACTTCAGTAGGAGCTTCAAACGGTATTATGTCATCGAGTACTTTTCAGCAAATCTTCTCTGCTCACGGTACAATTATGATCTTTTTTGTCGGCATGGGTTTGATGTTTGGACTGATTAACTTAGTTCTACCATTGCAGATTGGCTCTCGTGACGTAGCTTTTCCATTTCTAAACCTGACCAGCTTTTGGCTATTTGCAGCAGGTATGATACTGGTGAATCTTTCGCTTGGTATTGGAGACTTTTCTGCTGCTGGCTGGTTGGCATATCCACCGTTATCTGAATTACAGTACAGTCCGGGTGTTGGTGTGGATTACTGGATATGGAGTTTACAAATTGCTGGTATTGGCAGCCTATTATCGGGGGTTAATTTTACTGCGACGATAGTGAAAATGCGGTGTGCCGGTATGTCCCTTATGAAAATGCCGATGTTTGTTTGGAGTGTCTTATGCGCTATGCTACTGGTGATTTTCGCTTTCCCAATTTTGACAGTTACTCTCACGCTACTTTTTTTGGACAGAACCATTGGCACCAATTTCTTCACAGCTTCTGGGGGAGGCAACATGATGATGTATATTAACCTGATTTGGGCATGGGGCCATCCGGAAGTATATATATTGATCTTGCCGGCATTTGGTGTTTACTCAGAGGTTGTGGCGACGTTTTCGCCGAAAACGTTTGTTTGGATACACGACCATGGTCTGGGCGCTTGGAGCTATAACTGTGCTGTCGTTTAGTGTATGGCTGCATCATTTTTTCACAATGGGTGCTGGTGCAGACGTCAACGGATTTTTTGGGATTATGACAATGGTTATCGCAATTCCAACAGGGGTAAAAATATTTAACTGGTTGGCGACTATGTTTAGAGGCAGGATTAGCTTCAAGAATCCCATGTTTTGGTTCTTGGGTTTTGTCGGTCTTTTTACGGTTGGCGGTGTAGCTGGTGTAGTGCTTGCAATTCCTCCGGCTGACTTTCAATTACACAATAGTTTGTTTCTCGTGGCTCACTTCCATACGATGATTGTTGGAGGAGTCTTATTTGGTTATTTTGCTGGCATCAATTACTGGTTTCCGAAATTCTTCGGCTTCAAATTAAACGAAAAACTTGGTAGATATTCGTTCTGGTGTTGGTTTATAGGTTTTCTGTTGGCGTTTATACCGCTATACATACTTGGCTTAATGGGAGCAACTCGGCGTATCGATCATTACTCGGTAGCATCGGGTTGGCAACCATTATTTATCGTTGCCGGTATCGGTGCTGTTGTTATCGCCTGTGGTGCCGCTTTGACGTTTTTGCAAATCATAGTCAGTATTATTCAACGACATAAGACTCAAGATAAAACGGGTGATCCTTGGAACGGTAGAACGCTTGAATGGTCAACAACATCTCCGCCACCGTTTTATAACTTCGCTATAGCTCCGGTTGTTAATGATCGTGATCCATTTTGGGCGATGAAAAAGACCAGGCAAGCGACGGCAAATACCGATAAAGTAGTCTATGAAGATATTATTATGCCAAAGAATTCTTCTGCTAGCGTTATTATTGGTGGACTGAGTTTGGCATTTGGTTTTGCGATGATCTGGCATATCTGGATTCTTGCTCTCATTATGCTTCTTGGTTGCATCGTGACCATTATTATTAGAACAACGAGTGATGACACTGAATATGTAGTAAAAGCCAGTGAGATTGAAGCCATTGAAAACGCGGCAGTCAAAAATAGGCGGTACGCATGAACGAACCAATCCCAACAGTCCAACTTAATTATCACCAACCAGATACTGACACCAATACAAAGACAATATTTGGTTTTTGGATTTATATCATGACTGACTGTATTTTATTTGCTAGTTTGTTTGCCACGTATGCTGTCCTTCATAAAAATACTTTCGGTGGGCCATCAGGTCGGGAAATATTCAGTTTGCCGTACGTATTAACAGAAACAATGCTCCTGCTAAGCAGTAGCTTTACCTGTGGTCTGGCTATGTTATCAATGAGGAGCAAACAGAAGAATAAGGTCTTATTCTGGTATGGCATTTCCTTTTTATTAGGACTCGCTTTTCTAATTATGGAGTTATCCGATTTCAGACATCTGACAGTGATGGGCGATAGCTGGCGCAGAAGCGGTTTCTTGTCGGCATTTTTTACATTGGTTGGTACTCATGGTCTCCATATAACCATTGGGCTATTATGGATGATCGTATTAATGGCAAAAGTCTGGAGCCATGGTCTTACGAAGGGTAATATTCGCCGACTAACAATGCTAAGTATTTTCTGGCACTTCTTAGATGTAATCTGGATCTTTATATTTACAATCGTTTATCTAATGGGGGCTCTCGGTATATGAGTAAAACTTCTACTACCGTATCAATACACGATTCTGAGCATGGTACGCTGCGCTCATACATTGTAGGGTTTGTATCGTCAGTAGTTCTTACTCTGATTGCTTATTTGCTTGTTATCAGTCATCGATATACCGATCGATCTACAATTGTGGCAGCTATTATTGGCCTTGCCTTGGTCCAATTTATTGTCCAAATTGTCTTCTTTCTTCATTTGGGCAAGGAGACAAAGCCACGCTGGAAATTGTTTGTTTTCTTATTTATGGTAATGGTTGTGTTGATATTGGTATTTGGCTCCTTATGGATAATGAACAACCTTAACTACCGTATGACGCCGCAGCAGATGGATCAATATATGAATGATCAAGGCGGCGGCTTTTAGTGAATCCTGCGTTAAAGAAATACTACACACTCACTAAACCGGGTATTATCTACGGTAATATCATTACTACGGCCGGTGGTTTTTTGCTTGCCTCAAAAGGTCACATTCATTACTGGGTTTTGTTGGCAACTATACTGGGAGCTTCGCTGATTATCGCTTCGGCTTGCGTCTTTAATAACTATATTGATCGAGATATTGATAAGGCGATGGCTCGGACAAGAAAGCGAGCGACTGCAACCGGTACTATCTCAGGAAAGGCTGCTCTTACTTATGCCTCAATACTAGGTTTAATTGGTGTCGTCTTGCTGTACGTTTACGTTAATATATTGACCCTAGTTATAGGACTAATCGCATTTCTTGTATACGTTTTTGTTTATGGCTATTTTAAACGCCGGTCAATCCATGGTACGGCAGTTGGCAGTATTGCTGGGGCTGCTCCAGTGGTTGCCGGGTACTGTGCTGTGACTGATCACTTTAACGTTGGCGCTCTGTTACTGTTCTTGATCTTAGTATTTTGGCAAATGCCACATTTCTACGCGATTGCACTTAATAGACTTAGTGATTACACAGCCGCCAAGCTTCCAGTATTGCCTGTTGTTAAAGGGGTTCGTCATACTAAGATCCAGATTCTTATTTATATTGTAGGATTTATTTTGGCCAATATTGCCTTAACGATTTTTGGCTACAGTGGAATTGTGTATGTAATTGTCATGGTAACGCTAGGATTATGCTGGTTTTGGTTGGGACTGAAAGGTTTTAAGAATAATGATAAGAAATGGGCAAAGAAAATGTTTTTGTTTTCTTTGATTATTATTCTTTCATTATCAATTATGTTGTCAGTTGGCTCGCTTCTTCCGTGAGGGCACCAGTTCCTTAATAAGGCTAGTATTAATTTTCCCGTGGCGCATATCAAGCTCGTCAGGCGTGACCTGAGTGTCCGTTAGTATATAAGTATAATCCGCAGACCAAGTTTTTTGTTTGGCTAACTCAAAGATGGTTTGGTAAGTAATATCTGCCCCCATACCTCACAGTATAGCAATCGATCCCCTATATATTCGCTGGAAATAATTAGTTTAGATTTAATTGGGTGAGAGGTAGTATGTCAGTTGGCCGAGAGATCCATCACTGGTTAGACTATTTTCATCCATCTGTCCGTTATTGGTTGTTGGGTCAGTGGTTGCGGAGTCCCCATAAATGAAGATTGGCTTTTCTCCACCAACAGCAACTATTTCAACATGTCCGCCGGGGTAATTAAAGAAGGCCACGTCACCGGGTTGGGGAGTATAACCACTCGCAGGATGCCACGTAAAACCCATGTATTGAATGTTATTGGCGTCATACTCATCCCAACCATTTCGTTCGCCTTGAGTGAAAGGGTAGCCAGCTTGGGAGTAGATGTAACTAACAAAATCGGCACACCATTCTTCGTATGCATTGCCATCAGTGTAATTTGTTAGTAATGTCTCGTGTGAAGGGCTGACTGATTGCCATAGTGACCACTGTGTGGCAGCCTCACAGGCTACTTTTTCTCCTTCAGTCCCACTTGTACACGGGGACGAAGAGGTACTAGCTTGATCTGAATCGCGCGAAACTTCTGCTGTCCATGTTTCGCTAGCTTTTGTTAGCTGATCGCAGGAAGATATATCGAGTTGAATGTTCGTTGTGTAGTTTGGCACATGCAGACAGAGACCACTAGTAGTGTTTTCATAGCCCCCAATTGCTTCTGTCCACGATTGACTCGCGGAACCGCTACACTGATTCAGCACCACTTTATTGCCGTTATCAACGTCGAGACACCCGTTATTACTGTGACGAATAGCACTGCCACTTATTGTCCAGTCTTGGGCCGGGCTGTTATTGCATGACCACGTATCAACGACTGCATTAGGGGGCGGAGTATTATTATGTACGTCTAGGCAGTAGCCGTTAATACCAGATCTTATTTCAGGTATAGCCTGCGCTGATAACTTGTTATCAAGCTTTGAAATCCCAGCTATACCAAAAAAAAGTACCACAATAACAAAAAAAACTTTTAACCGCTTCGAGGAGTGTCGGTCTGCCGGCGTGTGTCTGAGCTGACTAGTATGATAACTCTTCGTTACTGGCGTTTTTCTTGAACGATTTCTATCTGTAGTGATTTTTGTTTTATACATTCAGAGCTAAACTATATTAACATCTATGTAACAAATTTAATAGTAAAAAAATATGGTAATAGCCACTCTATTGGTCTACTATGAGCAATAGGCATGGTGGCAACAACTAATAGTGACTACAAAACACGTCTAGCGCGTATTAACGACGCAGTTAACCAAGAGCTTCGTTCATCACGTCCAGACCCGATAAAAATTAAGACAATCGTTAGTGAGTTACAGCAACTTGATAGTGATTATGATAAAAGATCTCCAGCAGAGTTAGCCTATAAGATTGCTGAGATACAAGCGTGTATTTACTTTCTTCGAGGTGATTATCAAAACGCAAGAAAATTCGCTGATCGAGCCATTACTAAACGAGGCGAGAGTTATTCTCGAATCGAGACACTTATAAAGTTAATTACCATTAGACAACGCAAAGCACATCAGTCTGCGCTAAAGGCTGCACGGAAGAAAGCTTCGAGAAAAATTGTGTTTGGCCTTGGGTGTGTTATCGTCGGCATAATAATTGTCGAATTGATAGCAAAATTCATACATTCAAATAAACCCCAACCTACCATACCAAGCACTGCAGTTCATTTTAATGGAAAATATTTTGTTATGTTGGCTGCTATTATTATCGGTGGTTGGCAGTTCATTAACGGCAGCAAAGAATTACTTCATATTCGGCGCATGAATCCAGAGATTTTTAATTCTAATCAGTAACTATTGGTTTTGATCTTCAGTAGGTGGATGGTTGACGTGTTTTCGATAACGTTTGTATTCAAGTGCTCGCCGCATATCATTAAGATAAATGATTCGTTCCTTGGCTGCTTCAATCAATACAGGATTAATGTGACGTTGGTTCGGTACAATCAAGCTTGCTAAGCGGTTGTGTTGGTTAAGATAACTGACCAAGCAGTAGAAGTCGGTGTCGCCACTAACTATAACGGCTTGTTCGTAATTATTGATATCAATCATAGCTTGGAGGACCAACTCGGCATCGATGTTGCCTTTGACACCGTCTTTTGTGGTTCTGACCGGTTTAAAGATAATAATGTAGCCAGCCTTTTGAAGTGAAGCGTATAAATCTTGATTATCTGGTAGGAAACCAATAAATAAGTAGGCAACTTCAACACTATATTCTTGTCGTAGAAAGTTGCGGAATTTAATCCAGTCTAAGTTCCACCCCATGCTTTGTGTCGCCATGTTGAGGTTTTGACTATCAATAAACGCGTAGTTTGTTTTTTCTTGTGTCATAATGTTATTTTACCATAATCGCATATAATTAGCAATATATCCGTAATCTCCTTGCATTGTTACATTTATAGTAGTTTCCGCAACTTTAGTCTCGCTGGCAACAGATGGTTAAATGCCACAAAACAGCTAACGAGTAAGAGTAGAAAGATAACAAGACTAACGCATACTATTTTAGCCGTCGTTGTTACCCAATATGCATCGAATAAGCTTATTTTCGAATACAAAATAAATGGACGATTGGCAAGGGCCCACAGAATAGGCGAGCCTACTGCAGTCGATGCCAGAAACCACCATATTAAGTATTCTTTCTTGAGTAGCCAAACACCGAGTTCAACCATAGCGAGAGAGGCTATCAATAGAATGTATATATCATACGGTATGCTTAGTAAGTGGCTTTGTGAATGATTGATGGCTATCTGTAAGAAAATAGCACCGACAATACAGTAGAGCGTTACGCATAGATGGCACAAGCGGCGGAATATATACGGAGTATATCGTTTTAAAGAAAACCAAGCGTAGGCGAAGGCGTTAGCTAAAGTGCCGAGAATAAGAGTGACGCTTAGTATTAAATCGCTGTGGCTTCGCCAAAAGATTATACCGGTAATAAAATAGATCCCAAGTAGACCAAGACTAATCGGAATAATAAAGTTGGTTATCAGGAGTATCCATGCAATCAATCCTGTTATTTCCTTGGACCTGCGAAAATAAAAATTATAAACCGATGCACAAAGACGAATTATGATGGCGGCAAAGCCGATGATTATTATTGATAGGAGATGGTCGGAGATGTGTGGTAGGTCGTGGTTAAAGAGAATCATGTAACATACGACACTAAAGAATAAAAGTATATCAATGACGCTCCAAGAAGGTGAGAATAATTTGAGATCGGTCCTTTTCTTTAGTAATGTCTCGTTTTGAGGCTTCCATAGATACAAAAGACTGACACCAAAGATCATGCAGGACAGTGCGTAATATATCCCGAATAATAGACTAACGATAATAAGAGAGGTAGTTATCATTCAATGTTTGACCGTTTTTATTTTAAGAAAGAAGGTAAAAGTTAATGAGAGGTACGGTCAATTTTTTCCTTTCTATTATTTCAAGTGTATCATGTCACCTAAAAATGTTCACGGATGTGACTAAAACTGTAATCCCAGGTCGCGTTGGCCTTTTTATGAGGATTAAAGATTGCGTTTGGATCCATGATTGTCTTTGCTTGTTGAAACAGTTGTAATACTTTGCGTCCATACATTTCTTCGAGCCATGGACCACGAATCAAGCCGTCATTATGCTCGCCGGAAAGTGAACCGTGGTACTTCAAAACCAACTCATTGACTTCTTTCATTGCCGGCAATAGTTTTGCTCGTTCGGGAGCATTTTCGAGTTTCATGAGCGGTATAATATGGAAATTTCCATCACCCATATGACCAGCAATTGTGGCAAGTAATGAGTATTTCTTGATGATTTTCCGCAGCTTGGGCAAAAACTCTACCAAATACTGTGGAGGAACTACTAAGTCATCAATAAACGGTGCAGTGTGTTTATCTTTTACTTTGCTTCGGAGTAAGTTGAAACTTTGACGGCGCATAATCCAGAATTTTTGACTCTTGGCAGTTGTGTCGTCGCGCTCCATAGCCATGTGGTAACTCTTTAGATCGCGGCGCATATCATCAATTTTCTGATCGACTTCTTCCTGACTTTCCCCATTAAACTCAATCATTAAAATGAGCTTTGGTATGCCTCTGAGCAACAGGAGGCCATCAGGTATAAGACTAAACATAAGTTTAGCAACGCCGAGGTCACCAAGTGTCTTTCTGAAGCTTGGCAAAAATTTTATTGATAAGAAGAGCGTATTGTCATCAAACGATTCAAAGGTTGCAGGCTTATGCTCCAGCACTGTATTAATAATTTCACCGAGTGGGTCAAGTGTTTTAAGAAAACAAACCAGTAAACCGGAATAGGCTCTTGTTGGTACTAAACGAAAATGAATATCGGTTACGAATCCAAGTGTTCCTTGTGCGCCGACGATTAGTTTCGTTAGATCAAAAATACCAGTTTTTCGATCCCACACATCCCACAGGTTATAGCCTGTTGAATTTTTAGTAACCTTTGGCTTTGCGTTTTTTATAGTATCGTAATTATCGTCGATCAACTTATACATTTGCCGATAAATGGTTCCCTCAAAATCACGCTTCAGCATCATTCGATGGAGTTCATTATTATTAAGCGGTTTAACAATCCTTTCAATGCCGTCAGCAAAAACTAGCTTGAGTTCAGTTACAAAGTTTTCTGTTTTTCCAAACTCGAGCGACTTCTCACCACCCGAGTTGTTGTTGACCATGCCACCAATAGTGCAAAGATCACGACTGGCTGGATATGATGGCATTAATGCATGGTACTTCAGGGTTCTGGCTTCAAAGTCACGATAAAAAACCCCTGGCTGAGCATGAGCTGACTGTGCCGATACATGACTGATCCCATTAAAGTGGCGATTGAAGTCAACGATGATTGAATCATTGATCGCACCACCCGACATATCGGTGCCCGCACCTCTCGCAGTTAATGATAAATGAGGTTGTGACTTCTTGTTTTGAGTAATTGTTCTGACAAGAAGTTCAACATCATGAGCGTTGGTTGGAAATGCGATCAATTGTGGTTTTAGTTCAAATAAACTGGCATCATGACTGTAAAACTCTTTCTGTTCCGCAGTATCGTCTAGCTCGCCGCCAAAGCCGCTTTTTTGGATTTTTTGTTTTATATCATCCACCCCTATAGCTTATACTTTGTTAGGCGATTTTTGCAAGCTGCTTATGGTCTGCTATAATGAAATGAGGCTATTAAAAAACAAATAGGGATATACACAAACTCATAATGCAGCAAACGGACGTATTGATTGTTGGCGGGGGATTTGCGGGTATAAAGGCCGCTTTGGAGTTGTCGAAAGATAAACGCTTTAAAGTTCGTCTATTATCTGATCAGACATCATTTCGCTATTATCCAACCCTTTATCAAATTGCTATCGGTGGTGTACCATCCGAATCAAGCATTCCACTCAAATCTATTTTTGACGGCACACCAGTCACCCTTCTTTCAGGTATTGCCGATAGTGTCGACAAAGAAAAAAAGATAATTACCTGCGTTGATAACAAAACGTACCATTATGACGTCTTGGTATTAGCATTAGGCGTAGTTACAAATTACTTTGGCATCAAAGGTCTTAAGGATTATGCCTACAGCATTAAGACAACTGAAGAATCAACTCGTTTTAAACAACATCTTCACCAACAGTTAATTGATGATCGCCAACCGGATCTTAATTACGTCATCGTTGGTGGTGGTCCGACCGGCATAGAACTTGCAGGCGTCCTTCCAGAGTACCTTCATCGGATTATGCGTAATCATAATATTACCCACCGCGCGGTTCATATTGATCTTGTTGAAGCTGCCCCCGGCTTATGCCCCGGATGCCATCACATATGTCTCGGAAGATAGCTAGTCAATTGCGAAAGCTAGGAGTTAAATTATATCTTGGACAGACAGTTCAGGCTGAAACTGCCGACCAGCTAATGGTTAATAATAAGCCCATTAGTAGTCACACGGTGGTTTGGACCGCGGGTGTCACTAATAATCCATTTTTTAATAAGAATCACTTTAATTTAAATGATCATGGTAAAGTGACCGTCGACAATTATTTACAAGCTGAACCAGATATATTTGTGCTTGGCGATAATGCTGATACTCCTTATAGCGGTATGGCTCAGACAGCATTGCATGACGCCATTTTCCTCGCCAGTGTGCTTAAACAGCATACCAATGGTCGAGACGTTGCTCCCTACAAACCAAGAAAACCGATCTATGTTATGCCGGCAGGGAAGCATTGGGCGGCAGTCTTATGGGGCAGTGTTCAGTTATATGGAAAAACCGGTTGGTTGCTCAGGGAAATGGCTGACCTTTCAGCTTTTCATGACTTTGAACCGTGGTGGAAAGCCAGTGAACAATGGATCAAAGAATTCGATGGGGTTGAGAATTGTCCAATTTGTGCAGCAGCCAATTGATAATGATTTTTAACTCTGCCTATATAATACCGGCAAGGTACAATAGGTGAGTGAGTTTATACGAGCAGAGTTACAAACGTCTTAATAAGGCACAGAAAGAGGCGGTTGATACTATTGATGGCCCGGTGCTGGTTATTGCTGGCCCCGGCACAGGCAAAACCCAGTTACTAACAACAAGGGTTGCTCATATACTATCAACCACTGACGCACTACCTGAAAATATTCTTTGTTTAACATTCACGGACGCAGCCGCACTGACTATGCGCGAACGACTCATCCAAATGATTGGTCAAGCGGCCTACGATGTTTCAATTAGCACGTTTCATGCATTTGGTAACGAGCTCATACAACGTTACCCTGAATTTTATAGCCAACTTAGTGACCTAAAACCAATAGACGAATTATCGAGTGACGGGATTCTGCGTAACATCATTGATAAGCTTTCTTATAGCCACCCATTGAAGTTTGCCAATAATTACATCGGTGATTTGCGTTCATTTATTAGTGATGCCAAGCGCGGTTTATTAACGCCTGCTCACATTAAACAAGTCGTTGTGTCAAATCAGGAGTTTATCACCACCAATACTGATGTCGTTCAGTCGGATTTGGCTCATTTACGGCGAGTCGATATGCGCTCAATAGGTCAATTCCAATCGTTACTGAAAGATATAAAAAAAATTTCATCAAAACAGTTACCTTCAGGCATTGTTCCGTTGTCTCAATTGTTTAGTGAAGAGCTCAAGCAAGCTATCGAAGAAGCTGAGCAGACAAACCGTTCGACAGCACTAACCAAATGGAAGGACCGTTGGCTGGCTAAAGATGATGCAGGCTCATTTATTATCGATGGTAACCGTGTATGTCAGAGGCTTGAGGCTGCGGCTGATATTTACGAGCAGTATGCCGATGTATTATCCAAGCAAGGATTATTCGACTTTGATGACATGATTGTCGTCGCTTCGCGGGTACTTGAGGAGAACGACGATCTTCGCTATAGCCTCCAAGAACGTTATCAGTATATTATGATCGACGAATTTCAAGATACTAACGGTGTTCAGTTAAGGCTTACCGAATTGCTGACGAATAACCCGATTAGCGAAGGCCGTCCGAATGTCATGGCAGTGGGCGATGATGATCAAGCTATCTATGCATTCCAAGGCGCTCACTATTCACACATTCTCCGATTCTACGAGATGTACCGGGATGTCAAGGTTATCACACTCACTGAAAACTATCGATCAAATGAAGCTATTCTGCATCTTGCTGACGGTGTGGTTCGACAGATCAATCAGCGTCTTGATCACATTAACCCTGATACTCCGCCAAAAGTTATTAGGGTTGCCGATGGGAGTAAGACTAAACCGGGAGTACTTGAGCGTCGCGAGGCTATCAGCGATGTTGAAGAATTAACGTGGACAGCTCAGACGATTGCATCCCTCATTCGAAGCGGCGTTAATCCTGATGAAATTGCCATCCTAGCACCACAGCATAAATACCTTGAGCCATTAGTGCCGTTTCTTCATACAGAACAGATCCCGGTACGCTATGAAAAACGTGAGAACATACTCGATAGTAACTTTATCCAGCAACTTCTAGTAATGAGCGAACTGCTGATAGCTCTCAATCATCACGAAATAGCATTGGCCAACAGTTTGTGGCCAAAAGTTCTGAGTTTCGACTTTTGGCAATTACCTACCAGTCATATATGGGAATTATCATGGCAAGCCGATATGGATCATCAGAGTTGGACAGAGATACTTATTAACGATCCTCAAAGCCGCTTAATTTGCTTGTTCTTCATTCGTTTATCTGAGCTCAGTGACACGAGTCCTCTTGAAACGATGATAGATTACCTGATTGGAAGCGAAGGCCTCGATCTGAAGGAGCCTGACAGTCAGTCGTACCAATCGCCGCTCTATCAATACTATTTCGGAGAGGAGTCGCGGGAACATTCGACGGCGGATTTTTGGAATCTTCTGACCGACTTAATAATTCTGCGGGCTCGTTTACGGGTATATCGACCCGATAAGAACGATGCCTTAAGTTTGCCTGACTTTATAAACTTTATCTACGAGAACCAGCTGGCTGGTATTAAAATTCTGAATACTAATCCTTATCAGGAAGCCGACCATGCCGTCACAATGATGACCGCATATAAAGCAAAGGGGCAGGAATTCGAAGTTGTATTTATGTTAGGTTGCAGTGATGAAATCTGGGGGACTCGTTCAAGAGGGGCTCAGTCACACATAGCCTTGCCAATAAATTTAAGATATATACGGTATGAAAGAACTTCGGATGATGAGCGTCTGCGTTTGGTCTACGTAGCAATAACACGAGCCAAGTCTCAACTCTACCTTGCGAGTTATAAACGCGATTACGCCGGAAAGCCGACAACTCCATTAAAGTACTTCCAAGAGACGGACGCAGACGACGGAACTACAATCAGCTCAGTGTTACCTAAGGGCTTAGAGACGGTTTTACAAGTTAATCCAACCGTTAAACCACCAAGTCTTGAACTATCTTCATATTGGCAGGGGAGTCATATCAAAGCACTGAGCAATGTATCATTGCAAGATTTGCTCAAACCGCGACTCAAGTTGTTCCAATTAAGTCCAACTAATATCGTTGATTTTACAGACGTCAGCAATGCTGGTCCAGAAGTCTTCCTTCTAAAGGCACTACTTAGGTTTCCTTCAGCACCCAATCCTCGTGAACAATATGGAAGCACCATCCATGAGTGCTTGCTGTGGATACACGATTATAATGCCACTCATAGTAAATTACCGTCACAAGTAAGTACGCTTAAAGTATTTGATCAAAAATTAGAAGCGCGCCGGCTTTCCCAAAACGATCGGACGTTATTAAAAGAGCGAGGTCACCGTTGTCTCAGTGCTTACCTCGCGCAACGTGGGTCGACTATTAATAGTGATAATGTCTGTGAGTATAGCTTCCGTAATGAGGGTGTTTTTATTGATAAGGCGCATCTTTCTGGCAAGATCGATAAGTTAATCATCGACAAAGCCAATAAAACAATAATAATTGTCGACTACAAAACCGGAGCACCACATAAGAAATGGAGTCGAGAAGTAAGCCTTCATCGTTATCGAAGGCAGCTGTACTGTTACAAGTTGCTTGTTGAGAACTCACGTCATTTTAAAGGATACAAAGTCATTGGTGGTTATATCGAGTTTGTTGAACCAGATGAACTCGGTCATATTAATGAGCTCAGATTGGAGTTTGATGAGACTGAGCTTGAGCATATTCGTCAGCTTATTGGGAGTATTTGGCAGCATATTCAAGCACTAAATCTACCGGATACCTCTATGTACCCACCTGATCTAAAAGGCATCGAACAGTTTGAAATTGATTTGTTAGCACAATAAAAAAAGACGCCCAACTTTATGAGCGTCTTTTTGTAGTAAAACGGTTAAATTATTTCTTTGATTTTGACTTCGCGCCGGGTATAGCTGTCGAGCCTGAAGCAAATACAAGTTGATATAGATTAACACCAACGGTTGCTCCAACAACTGGCCCAAGTACGTACGTTAACCATGAGAATGAACGAACGCTTAAGGCAACTGCAGGATCAATTAAGCCTCTAGAAGCAAGTGTTGCAACAATCGTACCTACTGCGAAAGCTCCACCTATGGTTGCAGCTAATCGAAGACCGTCATAGTTCTCTGCCTTAGCAATTGCCCAACCGAATGCAAAGATAAACGTACCAATTGCTTCCGCCAACATAATGCGGAAATCAAAATGGATACCCGATCCAGCAACATGAGTCTTGTCAAGATATGTGTAGAGCCACAAAGCAATTGCGCCTCCCGCCAGCTGCATTGCTATGTAAGCGATAGCAGGAAGCGTTTTTAGACGGCGAGCGGTCCATAAACCAAAAGTTAGCGCTGGATTCAATTGTGCGCCAGAAGAAGAGTTAAAGAGGAGCGATAATGCACCCATTGCTAATCCACCACCCATAGCCAAGAATAGCGGTAACTCAATCAAGTTAGTCCTCAAATCATTATTGATATACACCAACGATAAGACAGCGGTGCCAACTAGCTCAGCCACAAGCATTGCGACCTTATTTTTGCCAAACATACGTTCCTCCGTAAAATGTTAAATTAATACCTTAAGCATACCACGTTCTGTCAAGAGCACAAGCTTGGAGCACAGGTGTAGTGGAAGTCACTATGAACGGGTGTGGCGTGAGGAATGATGACGCAATTGTGCCACCTGCAAGCGGATAGCTTGACGGTCAATTAAGCTTTGAGCATGTTCAAGACTAACCTGATCTTTGGCTTCTGACTTCATTTTTACTGCTAGTTCATAGGCACGTTGCGCTTCGGCCTCGTTAATTTCCTGCGCATTATCTGCCTCGTCGACAAGTACGCGAAGAGTATTATCAGCTACTTCAATCACGCCGCCGTAAGTAGCATAGTGTTCCATTTGAGTCTCAGCATCACGAGCATCTTTCTTAACCGAGATAATACCGGTGGTAGCCACGCTAAGCAGAGGCATATGATCATGGAGTACGCCGATTTGTCCATCAAGTGTTGGTAAGGTAACTTGGTAGACATCACCGTCAAATTTAATGCCTGATAGAGTCACAAGTTGAAAACGTAACATTACTCAGCTTTTTCTTTAACTTCGCTAATGTCGCCACGCATATAAAAGGCACTCTCTGATTTTGCATCATGCTTTCCTTCAAGGATTTCCTTAAAACCAGCAATAGTATCTTTGAGGGGAACGTATTTACCACGCACACCAATAAATACTTCGGCAACATGGAATGGCTGAGTCAGGAAACGCTGGATTCGCCTCGCTCTTGAAACAATCAGCTTATCTTCTTCAGATAACTCTTCCATGCCAAGAATAGCAATAATATCCTGTAGATCCTTATACCGTTGCAAGACTCTTTGAACCTCTCGGGCTACATTGTAGTGCTCCTCACCAACTATTTCTGGGTCAAGAATTGTTGAGTTGGAATCAAGAGGGTCAACTGCTGGATACAGACCAAGTTCAGTTAATCCTCGAGACAAGGCAATGGTCGAGTCAAGGTGAGCAAAAGTAGTAGCAGGAGCTGGATCAGTGAAGTCGTCAGCAGGTACGTAAACTGCCTGCACTGAAGTAATTGATCCTTCCTTTGTCGAAGTAATTCGCTCTTGTAGAGCACCCATTTCTTGAGCAAGGTTTGGTTGATAACCAACCGCTGATGGCAATCGACCGAGCAAGGCAGATACTTCGGCTCCAGCTTGAGTAAAACGAAAAATATTATCGATAAAGAGTAGTACATCGCTTCCCGTATCGCGGAAACCTTCAGCAATAGTAAGTCCTGATAAGCCAACTCGAAGTCGCGCACCAGGGGGTTCATTCATTTGACCAAATACCAGTGAAGTTTTATCAAGAACGCCTGACTCTGCCATTTCATTATATAAGTCATTGCCTTCACGAGTTCGTTCACCAACGCCAGCGAATACTGAATATCCACTGTGAAATTTTGCAATGTTGTTAATAAGTTCTTGAATAAGTACTGTTTTTCCAACTCCAGCCCCACCGAATAAACCAACTTTTCCACCTTTAGTAATCGGGCAGATCAGGTCAATTACCTTAATGCCAGTTTCCAGAATTTCGACGTTGTCAGATTGGTCAACAAGTGGTGGGGGAGTTCGGTGGATCGGCGCGTATTGATTAAATTTACCCGTCTTGCCATCAATGGGTTCGCCAATTACATTGAACATTCGTCCGAGTGTTTTTTCGCCAATTGGAACACTAATAGCAGCACCAGTATCGATAACCTCCGTCCCACGTTTGAGCCCGTCAGTTGAACCAAGTGATATTGCCCGGACACTTGACTCACTTAGATGCTGAGCCACTTCTAGTACTAGGTCTTATCGTCTAGCTTAACATTCAAGCGCATTATAAATGCCAGGCAATTAGTCGTTCGGGAAATTAACGTCAACTACTACACCAACTACTTGGCTAATAGTACCTTTGCTTGTTTTCTCTGTCGTTACTGCCATTATTATTCTCCTTTAATCTCTTAATGCCTCAGCACCGCCAGATATTTCAGCTAATTCTTGGGTTATGCCAGCTTGTCGGGCAGTATTAAATTCCAGTGTGTAATCATCAATTAAATCGTTAGCGTTATCGGTTGCATTTTTCATTGCCAACATCCGCATAGAGTGCTCACTTGCCAGACTCTCCAGTAGTGGCTTGCCAAATCTGAACCTCAATAAGACGAGTTGCAACATTATCAATCACTGCTTCAACTGACGGCTCAAAATTGGTGAAATCGTATTTATAATGATCGATGTACGTGCTTTTATCATTTGGCTTGGGCAGGCAAAAGATCTAAGTTGCGAGTCTTGCTGAACCAAGTTAGATTTAAAGTACGGTGTAAATAAGACTGCACTTCATCAGTTTCTTTGTCTCTGTATTATCTGAAGGACAGTAGTTGAGAATCGGTCGAATATCGTTAGCGGTTGGTTGCATCACCAAAAGCTGAGTAAACGGCCAATAAATTAATATGCTCTAAGCGACTAATGAACTGTGCACCTTGATTACCAATCGATAATAACTTGGCTCTTAATCTTATTTTCGTCGATCAGCAATTACGAGGGTCAGTTAAGCAACTTAAAAACATTGTAGTTATAAGCTCCAGCTAAGTCCACTATTACTGGTAACAACGATATATAGCTTGCTGCTAACTTGTCGTTGCTCAAACAATGGATGAGTTTTTACTTCTTGAAGCGAGCTTAGACGTGCCAAGATACTATAAGCAGCTTCGCGGTAATCGCGGCTTTGTTTTGCTCGTTCCTGTGCACGACGCATCTTACTGGCCGACACCAATTCCATCGCCTTTGTTATCTGTCGGGTACTTCGTACTGACTTGATCCGGCGCTTAATAGTAATAGTATTAGGCATGCTTTCAGCCTGTCCTTGTTCGTCAGTTGCCTTTGATCTAGTTGCATAGCTATCAGCAACCTTTTGAGCTACCTTAATGATTGTGGTCACGATCTGCCTCTCTTGGTTCATCACCAGTATTGATCTCTCCAGTAGCTTGGCGTGTGAGCTTTCTAATTCTCTAAATAAGCTCTCTTCGGCTACTTTGATTTTCTCGATAGGAACAGTATCAAATCGGCCTTCTAGTGGCAGCGAGTAGTGAAGCGTACATTTGCCAGATCGCTTGCGGACTATATTGAGGCTGTTTTAATAGTTCTGTTAATCGTTGGCCACGTTCAATTCGTTGCCGTGTTTCCGCATCAAGTCTGTTGAGAACTGAGAGAATGCAGCAAGCTCACGGAACTGAGCTAGATCAATACGCAGCGATTTAGCTACGCTTTTAACGGCCTTGGTCTGAGCTGCTCCACCTACACGGGAAACTGATAAACCAACTGAGACTGGCCGGTCGAATACCTTGATAGAACAAGTTCGTCTCCATGAAGATCTGACCATCAGTGATCGAAATAACATTGGTTGGAATATAGGCGCTAATATCACCAGCTTGAGTTTCGATAATAGGAAGGGCAGTTAAACTACCACCGCCAAGACTCATCATTGAGCTTAGCGGCTCGCTCTAGAAGTCGTGAGTGAAGATAGAATACATCGCCAGGATAAGCTTCTCGTCCAGGGGGACGACGTAGCAATAAGACTCATTTGACGATAAGCAACAGCGTGTTTCGACAAGTCATCATAAATAATTAGAGCGTGTTGCTTGTTGTCTCTGAAGTATTCACCAATAGCACAACCAGCATATGGAGCCAGGTAGAGCATGGCGGCTGGATCGGCTGGACTAGTCGCAACAACAATTGTTTGATCCATAACTCCTTCTCGCTTTAGTCGTTCAACTAATCGAGCAACCTTACTTAGTTTCTGACCAATTGCAACGTAAATATTAATAACACCTGTCTTTTGGCGATGCTGGTTAATCATAGTATCGACAACAATTGCCGTCTTACCGGTCTGACGGTCACCAATAATAAGCTCTCGTTGGCCTCGACCAATCGGCACCATTGCGTCAATAGCAGTTATACCGGTCATTAGTGGTTCATGAACACTTTTTCGATCAAGTACGCCTGGCGCACTTCGTTCAACGCGGCTATACTTGCTTGGTTTTGATTGTCTCACCACCGTCAAGTGGTTTACCGAGTGGGTCAATAACTCGACCGACTAGTTCAGGCCCAACTGGAACTTCAAGAATCTTACCCGATAGACGAACTTTGGCACCAGCCTTAACATCAATATCTTCACCAAGAAGCACTGCTCCAATTTCATCTTCACCTAGATTAAAGGCAAAGGCTGTAACTTTTGACCGTCGCCCCATCGATTTCAAGCATTTCGCTATAGCCACAATTGGTTAGACCATAAATCCAAGCAATACCGTCACCAACTCTGGTAACAACTCCAACTTTTTCAATTTCCGGACGAGCTTTCAAATCGGCAATAGCTGCTCGAATATCATCAGATAATTCTTTGATTGATAATTCGTTCACTTCGACATCCTTTCCTGACATTGTCGATTGTTTAAACTGGTTCAATTTAGCTTGAATACTCAGGTCTAACTGTTGATTGGGAAGCTCAAGCCGGACACCGCCAATAAGCTCAGGGTCTACTCGTTCACTCAACGATAGAGCATGAGCATTTGGGTACATAGTTTTCAGCCATTTCTTAATATCGTCTTTAGCTTGATCACTCAGCGAATGTGCACAAACAACGGTTGCATTAACATACCCCTTTTGTGACCAGTATTCCGCAACGTCACGAAGAATCGAGTCAAGATCGTTTGAGCGACCTTGTTCTAAGATATAGGCTGCGATTTCACGGGCTAATGAGTCAGAAATACCTGACTTCATCGTCAGTTCTGCTACGGTACTCGCAATTTTTGTTCGCGGCGTTTTCATGATGTTTTTTGTTCCTTCAGAGATCTGTCAATCAGCTCAGCATCTTTTTTAGTGTCAACTTTCTCGCCAATAATCGCTTCAGTCGCTTCGGATACAAGTTCAACAAGATCTCCCTTAAGACGACGACGAGCTTGAACCACCTCTTGTTTGATTCGTTGGTCTGCTTCATCAATGATTATCTTTGCTTTGGCTTGGGCTTTTTCCTCAGTCTCCTGGGCTCTTACTCGAGCGTCGTGTTCGGCAAGACTGATTATCTTGTCAGCCTCATCGCTCGCTTTGTGTAGCTTATCAGCGATAGATTGTTCAAGCTCTCGCTTTTCCTTCTGCATCTGCTCGCCCAGTTTTACTCCGTTATCAATTAAGTCTTGACGACGTTTTAAAACCCGCAGTATCGGCTTAAAGGCATAACGTTTCAGAATTAAAAATACCAGCAAGAAAGTAATGAGCTGGATAATAAAAGCCTGCCCATTAATTCCTAAGGCACCAATACCTGAGGATGATTGACCGAAAACTGTTAGACCATTCAGCATGCTATTTGACGATGAATATTGAAGCAAAGGCGAGCAATGCGAACAACTCAATAATCGCAATAAACACTAGTGCTTGTCCTAAGAATTTTGATGCTTCAGGATTACGTCCGACTGCTTGCATATAGTTGCCTCCGATAATCCCAATACCGATACCGGGGCCAATAAAACCACCACCGATCATAAGACCTTTAGCAAGAATTGCGGTATCTATCGCGTCTGCCAGATAAACCATAAAATTACTTTCTCCTTCTTTAAATCAATTAACTAACTTTTAACCACATGTAAACAATGCCCATCACGCTTCCTCGGCTTGTAACTGTATTGTTTCAGGAACAGCGTCATTGGTCAAGCTCTCGTGCTCGGTAATATGATTTACGGCAATAGCCAGATACATCAAGCTTAAGATTGTAAATATATAGGCCTGCAAAGCGCCGACAAACAACTCAAGAATGGTAAAGGGTGTGGCGGTGAGGGGTGCAATCACATGACCAAGATACGAAAACACAGCGATAACAATTTCACCGATTGTCACATTGAGAAAAAGTCGGATCGACAAACTAATAACTCGGGTTAAGTCGGTCAGCATCTCAATCAGACCCAGAAACAGATACATCGGATTAAGCGGACTACCGATAAAGAAGTGTTTGATGTACTTCTTGAAGCCTGCTTCCCTAATCGAACTTGCATAGACGACAACCATTGTTATAACACCTGCCGCCAGGGTTGCGTTAAGATCGCCGGTCATCGGACGAAGCAATGGCACATTATGATAATGAATTGCATCGCCTACGCCAGGTATTAACCCCAGCCAGTTATTGAGCAGCAGGAAACAAAACAAGGTTACGAAGTATGGTACGTATTTTTGGCCACGCTTTTTATCAATAAAACTGGAGGTAACTAAATTAGAGATGAAGCTAACCGCTGCTTCAATCAATTGAATGACACCTCCTTTGGGTTTAACAGTTACTTTATGGGCAACGGTAATCAAGAAGATTATGATCAGTAGTGAGCAGATCCAGCCATATAGCATTGAGTTGGTAATATCCCAACCATGGATGCTAAATAACTGTAGCGGTGAAATATAAACAGTAGGACCTGAGCTGGCAATAATGTGGCTGAGTGATAGATTCATCATTTCTTTATTGTCCTCGTCATACTTTCATTAACATCCCGCAGGGTCGTAATCATTACTCCGACCACGCCGGCAACAGCTACCAGCACCCCAATGATTATCCAGATTGGTGATACTTTATAATGCTGATCAAGTTCATAGCCACCAACAACAGGGACGAGCACTACAATAGCAAGCTGCCAGCTCATACCTAAAACAGCGCCCATAAATACACCGCGGACATCCATCATATCGGCAACTGAACTTTTATCACTCTTAATTGGAGTCGGTTTAGCCTTCGGCTCAGTCTCATTTTTCATCTTTACTGTAATTATAAGTGTTTTCTATCTGTAAAACAAGCATCGTGCTACTACTTCTTTCGTTGGCTTGATGGTATAATGTAATCAGATATGGCAAATGCAACAGTAACTGTCTATAGTGCTTCGTGGTGTGCTTTCTGTCACGCCGCAAAACAATACCTTGATAAATTGGGTGTCGCCTATGCCGATAAAGACGTTGAGAGTAGTCCGGAGATTGCTAATGAGTCAGTTGAGAAGTCTGGACAACGTGGTATCCCTGTCATAGATATTGACGGAACTATTATTGTTGGCTTTGATCGACCAAAAATTGATGCTGCACTGAAGTCTCACCACCTAGTATCGTAGTGTAATTTGGTATAATTCTTGTGTGTAGGCTATCTATCAATAGGTAGTTATAGCCTCAATATTGAGAAAATCGATCGCTTTTCTATAACATGATGAGGGGTTGTGTGGATGGTATTTGAAGGATATAAGACAAAATCATCGGTGGTAATTGTGTATACCGGCAAAGGTAAAGGCAAGACCAGCGCCGGTCTTGGACTGCTTATCAGAGCCCTGGGTAACCGCAATAAGGTTGCCTTTATTCAATTCATTAAATACTGGGGAGTGAGTGAACATATTTTTATCAGAGATATCCAACCTCTTTTTAAAGACAACCTCTTTTTTTATAAAGGCGGTAAAGGCTTTTATAAAGCTGGTGAGTTATCAGCTGAATCCGTTACTCCAAAACAACACCGGGCAGCAGCTCTCGAAACGTACAACATTGCCTGTCAGTGCTCACAAAGTGGTGACTATGACCTCGTTATCTGTGACGAAATAAATAATGCTGTCCATGATGGTCTTTTATCAGCTCAGCAGCTAAACGAGTTAATTACCAAACATCATGAAAAGACCAGTCTATGCCTGACCGGTCGTGACTTTCCGCGAAATATGCTACCGTTAGTCGATATAGCGACTAATATGACGAAGTTAAAGCACCATTTTGATGATAAATTTCTTGCTAATAAAGGAATTGATTACTAGACAATTACACTATGAGAAAAACACCTGAAGCACGAGAAATTAGGGAAGTTAAGATCGTTGTTAACCCCAACAGCACTCGTTACAAACGAGGGCATCTGTTCTACCCAATCGAGTCAATCGAGCAAGCATATCCTAATAGAAACGAGAAGATCAGGACCACCGGCAACCCTGAAGAAGATGCCATAAACCTCAAAAAGGTCTTACGGCTTGGCGATGTGGTAGTAGGCGCATGCGGTGATGGGGGTATTCATCAGATTATCAATACGCTCCAAGATGAGGACATACGTGACTTACAAATACCGCTGCTACCAATATGGGGTGGCAATGGCAATAATTTGGCCACCATGCTCAATGGGAGGAGTAATCATTTTGGTGTTGTCGATATCTTGCGATATGGCAAACTGGCAAAATATCGGACGCTCAATGTCCACGAAACGCCGCTCGATAGTCCAACTACGGTGCACAAGGGTGGTATGTACACTGGCTACGGGGTGTCTGGCGATATGGCAACGAAGTTAAACTCATCACCTCATCGCAACCGTACATTCTATAAATATGCCGCCACTCGTCTAGCGCTTGAAGGACAGGCACTTCGCAGAAGTTTACATGCTCGACAACCTTTTCATCTTAGTCTCATCGAGTCTTCACAACTACCTCCTGGACCTAACGAACAACTCCGAACCGTTCTACCATTGCCAGAAAGTTTAACTGAACTATCTGTCATCAAAGGTCGTAAAATGGCTAAGTTCTTACACATGCCTGTCGAGTTACAGGAAGAGCGAGCACTTGTTACCTATTTCGAAGAGCAAGAAAACGATAAACGCAGCTTTGCTCTGGGAAAATTCGTCAGTGAACGAATCATGGGATTATCCGATAGCAAAGATCAATACATAACCGATGACTCAGTCATGGCATTTCGAGTCGAAAGCCCCACCACAGCCCATATTGACGCCGAGGAAATTGAACTGCAAGCAGGTACAGCAGTTATGGTTGAGTTAGGAGATGATTTATATGTCATATCGAACAAACTTGAAGGATGTGAAGCAGCCTAGTGTTTTTGATCTAAAACTCTTACAATCAAGGTAATGCCTCGACCAATCTTATACATGATGTTAGGATTCCCCGGCGCCGGTAAGACTACAACCGCCGAGATCATTGCTCAATTAACAGGCGCGATTCACTTATCTTCGGATCAATTCAGACTCCATATGATCAAAAAACCTCAGAAAACTCCAGCAGAGCACGAAGCGGTATATGGAGCTCTCGATTATATGACCGAGCAGTTGCTGAGCCATGGAGTCAGCACTATCTATGATGCCAATCTTAATCACTATCAATACCGCCAAGAAAAATACAGGATCTGTCAACAGACGGACGCTCAACCAGTTTTAATCTGGATCAATGTATCGCCCGAGTTAGCTTCGAAACGAGCCACTGAGCTCGGTCAGCATGACAAAACCCGTCGCCCATGGGGAAATCTCAGCAGGGAAGTCTTTGATAAAATTATTCGAGAATTTGAACCGCCACACAAAAACGAACCAGCTATAGAGATCGATGGTGAACAGGTTACACCAAGATGTATTAGACAAGTTTTGCAATCGATTAAATCGCCCAGTTAGCGAAGCATGTCATAAACATTCTTCGTAGGGTCGATGCGGCCCGCGGTGGGCGTCCGAAATTGTTTCCAAGAGAAGCGTTTGGCGGTTTGATCAAAGCTGCGATACATCAATCGGCCAGGGAAATAGCAAAGCCAGCAAATAGCGACGACTCGATACATTTCTCGTCCACAAGACATACCATGCAGTCTGTAAGTATGCGGGCTTACCAAGGTATAACGAACAAAACTTATCAGTCCGGTGTCGATTCGGCGAGAACCGATGTTGGCAACGAGATTCTCGTCATAAATAACCTTGAATCCTTTTTCTTGCAAGTGAATCGCTAAATCGAAATCTTCATGCATATTTCCTTGCATGCAGAGGTTCTGTCGTATCTGTAACCATGCCGAACGTCGCACCGCCATATTAGAGCCGTAAAGATATAAAACCTTCATTGTTTTATATAACCGGCGACGACACGAGCGATCAATACTATCTGCTATGGCCGACATTGGAAAATCATAATAGTGAGGCTGACCAGAAACAGCTGCCACTGTCGAATCATTAAAAATATCGATTAAGCGAGCAAACCAGTCTATCGGCAGCAACGTATCAGCGTCAATTCGAGCAATAATGTCACCACTGGCAGCGTTAAAACCAGTCGTCCGAGCATATACCACTCCTTGAGTTGATTCACTGATAAGCCGAACGAAAGGAAATTGCCGAGCAATCTCAGCTGTTTTATCAGAGGAGTTATTGTCAACCACAATTACTTCGTATGGTGTTATGGTCTGCTGTGCAATAGCGTTAAGACAGGCTGCTAAACCAAGTTCTTCGTTATATGCCGGTACGACAATAGATATACGGACGTTATTTTTTTTCATTAATCTGTTCATCTATTATATGCCCAACATTGTCGTAGTGTATAGCAATAAACTGCCTAAATGCCCGACATGCTCCTGATCACGCTCGCACGGACAAAGACTGCAATTTAACTGGGTGAGCAGCGTGATTTATCTAGCACTCTTGAGACGATACTGGTATAACTAAACTTATGCTTGGTTGCGGTATCTGCGGTCAGTTATTATGACACGTCGTCGCTTATCACCCTCAAAATGGCAGACTAGAAGTCTGCAGGTGATTCTTTGGCCATGGCGTTGGTTAACTCGCTATTGGTGTAAAAATATATGGCATAAGTGCTTAGTCATTCTGGCGCTTATTATCGCTTTGGCGGTTGGTACGATGTATGGGATCGCCCGGTGGTATATCTGGTCAACCGAGCATCAACCGCTGACCTTAGGAGTCAGTTTTATTCCCGACTATGCACAGTTCCTTGGTCTGAATCCCGAGCAAACCATGGAAGCCTTGATTAACGATCTCCATGTTCGGCAATTTCGTCTGACAAGTTACTGGACCGATATTGAACCGACCGAGGGAAGCTACAATTTTACGCAGCTTGATTGGGAGTTTAAGGATGCCGAGGCTGCTCATGCCAAAGTTACACTCAGTATTGGCTTGCGGCAACCTCGTTGGCCAGAATGCCATATGCCAACCTGGGCCAGTAGTGAACCGGAAAGTGTTTGGCAGCCACAATTAGAAGCGTTTATGAGCGCCGTTATAAATCGCTATAAAAACTCACCAGCACTGCAAAGTTATCAACTTGAAAATGAATACTTCAACCCCAGTTTTGGAACCTGCACCAATTATTCACGCTCACGCTTAGTCAGCGAATATAATCTAGTAAAGAAGCTGGATCCGTCGCACCCGGTGATAGTATCACGCAGCAATAATGCTCTAGGCGTGCCGCTTGGACAGCCAAACCCTGACGAATACGGTATTTCAATCTACAAACGAGTCTGGGACAGTAGCATTACTCACCGTTATTTTGAATACCCATATCCCGCCTGGTTTTATGCGTTTCTGGCAGGTTTAACAAAAATTGTCGATCACAAGGATATGATCGTTGACGAACTGCAAGCCGAACCATGGCCACCAAATGGTGAAACTATTCCCCAGGCAAGTCTAGCTGAACAAAATAAATCTATGAACGCTTCGATTCTAAAGTCTCGTATTAAGTATGGTGAAGCTACTGGTATGAGGACAATCGACTTATGGGGAGCAGAGTATTGGTACTACCGTGATGTTATTCTCCATGACCCGTCAGTATGGAACGAGGCCAAGCAAATCTTCAATGGCTCCTGAAATAGGGGAACCATTGGCAATATGATTAAATAGTTTCTGTCACTCCTCTTCACCAAGAAGTTGAACCTTAACAATAGAAAGGTGGTGATCACCATCACTACTGTTTTTGCGCTCGTCATAACATCCGTTTTGGCCGTCCTCACTTGGTCGACCCACTCGCTAACCTTGGCTATCACACTTCTGGCGGTCACCTGGTTTCTTGTTCTTCTGTTCGAAACCCTGGCGGTCACCATTATGCTTCACCGTTTTCTGACGCACGGCTCGATTAGATTTAGAAACAAAACTGCCATAAAGTTCTGGTTGTGGTTTGCCCGTTCTGGGGGCGTTACTTACTATCAATGGGTCATTATTCACGCTTGGCATCATGCCTACGTTGATACGACCTGGGATAGTTATACGCCCAACTACACCAATGAGCTCACTGGACAACCGCCGCTTAAAGCACCGTGGCCGTGGAACTTCTGGATGAACGCCCAAAGCTACCGCAAAATGTGGTTCTGGATCGACAGCCACGACTATGAACTGCAAGAGCTTGCAAACACGACCCCAGCGGTCAGGCTAGCTCTAGAACGGCTTGAAATGATTGCGTGGGCTAAGAAAGACTACACAAGAGTCTGGCGCGGTCAAGTAATTGCCATTTTGATTTTCGTGATCGCTGCAGTGCCACTGGCAATCTGGACTGACTCATGGCTTGCTATCGTAATGATTACGCTAGTACCGGGAGTTTTGTTCGGGTTAAAAGTTGCACTGTATCTTTATGGAGGACAGATTATCAATTACTGGGGGCACAGAGCCGCCGGTGAACAACATCAGTCCGACATTCCGTGGATATACCTGATATTTACTTTTGGCATGATGGGCGAAGGTTGGCATGAGCTTCATCATGACGAACAGCGGAATGCCCGTTTTCACAGGGTATGGGACATCGGTTGGTGGTGTATTGTGGTGATGTATCATTTACTGCTCATCGATAGCATCACGGTTGCTGTCCCAACTCAAGTACCGCGACAGTATTTGCTGCGCAACTATCACCCAAAACCGGCCTTGATTCAGTTGAGGTTCCTTCTGGCTCGAATGTGAGTTAGTGACGCGGCCGGTGTGTCAGCTTGTGCGCTTTTTGCACAAAATGACACACCGGCCAGATTACCTTTTATAACAAGATTTTACAGATGGTATGGCATGGATCATACTTAATAATCGTTATGGCAAAGAAACGCCCCAATTATAAACGAATTGTTAATCGCCGTGCCTCATATGATTATGCGCTAAGCGATAGTTTCATCGTGGGGTTAGAACTGACCGGCGCTGAGACAAAAGCACTTCGCCTCGGTCATGGCCAGCTACAAGGTGCCTACGTCACTATAAAGGATGGTGAATTATGGTTAATTAATGCTGTTATAAATAGCCACAATGGCATACTGATTGACGCCAGCCAACAATCACGATCACGACGATTACTGGCTAAGAAAAAAGAGATTGAACGTCTGGACGCCGCCAAGAGTCAAGGTAGAACCATTGTACCCTTGGAAATATTAACCGGCGGCCGCTACATAAAATTACGCATCGCTATGGGGCGAGGTAAAAAGAACTGGGATAAACGATCAAAGATCAAAGAACGTGACGAAAATCGACAGATACACAGCGTTATCAAACGAGAACAGATCTATAGATAATCTGTCTATTCAACCGTAACACTTTTGGCAAGGTTACGGGGTTGATCGATATTAAGGCCTTTTAATTTGGCGACGTAATAAGCAAGTAGCTGCAATGCAACGTTGTTAACGAGTGGTTGCACCATATCTGATCCAACATTTGGAACAATGATTTGGTTGGTAACGCCGGCAACTTTTTTGTTGGCGACAACGATTACTTTACCTTGGCGAGCTTGTATTTCAGCAATGTTCGCTAACATCTTGTCAGTAACCGTATCATCAGTTGCCATCGCGATCGTCGTGAAAGTTGGATCGATAAGTGCAATGAAGCCATGTTTTAGCTCACCACCGCTTAAACCTTCAGCGTGAACATAGGCAAGTTCCTTAATCTTAAGGGCACCTTCTAAGGCAATCGGGTAATTATATTGTCGTCCGATATAAAGTAAACTTGATGATTTATAGATATCTTTAGCAACTTTCTCAACTTCTTCCTTATTATCCAGGACTTTTTGAATAGCGTCCGGTAGATTCTCGATGGCTTGAAGAATTTGTGTCGCTTTTGAATAATCAAGACCATTGAATCGTCCCATCAAAACAGCGTGCATTAAAAGGAGAAGACTTTGTGAAGTAAAAGCTTTGGTTGAGGCAACTGATATCTCTGGACCGATATGGTTATAGACACCAGCATCGGTGATACGTGAAACAGCCGAGCCGACCACATTAACAACGCCAGTGACTAACGCCTTGTGTCGTTTTGCTTCTTCCAGGGCCGCAATAGTATCAGCAGTTTCACCAGATTGAGAGACGGCAATCACCCATGTCTTTTCATTGACATTATTCTTGGTATAACGATATTCAGGAGACATTGCTGCAGTAGCCGATAACTTAGTTAAGGAATTAAAGTAAAGTTCTCCTAATTTAGCCGCATAATATGAAGTCCCAACACCGAGAAGAACGATTCGATCAATGGATTTTAATCGTTCAGTAATATCTATGAGACCACCAAATTTAACATCAGCAGTATTAGATTTGATACGACCCCGAATAGAATCATGAATCACATTGGGCTGTTCCATAATTTCTTTGATTAAGTAGTGGTCGTAGCCACCTTTAGTAGCAGCCTCGAAATCCCAATCAATCTCGGAAATTGTCTTTTCGAGTAACTCATTTGAGAAACTAATAACTTCGTAATCAGAGCCGTTAATATCAATTAATTCGCCATCCTCAAGGTAGATAACTCGTTTAGTACGATCAATGACCGCTGATATATCAGAGGCAATAATAAGTTCATCATCAGCGATACCGACAGCCAGGGGGCTACCGAATTTAACACCGATTAATCGGTTTGGTTCATCTTCGCTAATAATACAAAGAGCGAAGGCACCTTTGAGTTGCTTGATAGCAGCCAGGGTCGCTTTGCGAAGATCGCCTTTATATAAACTACCAATTAACTTCGCGACCACTTCAGTATCAGTTTCGCTATCAAAGCTAATCCCTTTTTTCTGAAGTTTCTGCTTTAATTCTTGATAATTTTCAATGATACCGTTATGCACCAGCCAAATCTTCTTATCCTGGCTAGAATGAGGATGAGCGTTTGTTTTGCTAGCGATACCATGAGTTGCCCAACGTGTGTGAGCTATACCAATCGTACCAACCGATTTTGGAGCACGTTTATCAATGGCTTGCTCCAGATTAATAACCTTGCCAACGGTTTTTTCGTTATAAATGTGACCCTTAGTAATAACAGCAACACCGGCCGAGTCGTAGCCACGATACTCTAGTCGTTTTAAACCAACTAAAAGCGTGTTCATAACTGATTCTTCATTTCCGCTATAAGCGACAATTCCACACATGAGAATGTATTATACCATAAACATAATATTATGTAAATGCTTATTATACCTGCCCTCGAGGTTGGAAAGTTTAGCTCAATAACAAGTAATGTGTCCAAGCTTTAGTGTCGTGCTATTATTCAGCTATGTCACGCCAAGCAAAAGGCTATCTTCTAACCTATGTCGGCTGGTTTATGGGCATAATCGCTGCGATTGGTATCGGTTTATATATATTTAGTAGCACTGCTGCTCAAGTTGGAGACAACACTACCTCTGTTGTTGCTGGTGCTACTGGATTGTATGTGGGCGGTATATTTGGACTATTCTTCTTTTTAACTGCACTGTTTTTACTCCCACCAATGATGTGCTTCATACTGCTGTACCATACTCACAAGCAGAGCGTAGCCACTCCTCTATGGTTGTCTCTTTGTACAATTTTTACAGTTATGCTATTCATTATTAGCTATGTGGTATTTCAAATTTATTTGCTCAGTGTGGTTATGTCTTTTGTTTGGATTCTACTCAGTCCGTACCTAGCGCGACGTCTGGCCACCCGCAACAGTCTTAGTAAACATTAAAGTATTGTTTGACCAATCACTGGATTTGGTTGGTTTTTTATAAAATTAAATTCTTTGTTATTGCTGTTAGTGGATTGAATCTTCGAATTAATACCCTAGTCGACAGATATGATAAGATGATTGTAAATAAGGAGACTATGACATGGATCAAGAAATTATGGTGGTAACAACAAACGATATACCAAGGTTTGAAGTCGTCGAAGTGTACGGCGAGGTATTTGGATTGATCGTTCGAAGTCGTAACATTTTTGGCAATGTTGGCGCCAGTTTCCGAACCGTCTTTGGAGGCGAAGTGAAGAGTTACACTAAGTTACTCGCAGATACCCGACAACAAGCTATGGACCGACTACGCGACGAAGCCATTGCGAAAGGTGCTAACGCAGTCTTAATGATGCGGTTTGACTCCGGCAACCTTGCCGGCCAGATGAACGAAGTTGTTGCTTATGGAACGGCCGTGAAGATACGTCCGCAAAAGAAGAGCTAGGTTACGGTTCATACTACCATCAATGAGTAAGCCTCAACTAATTATCGTCGCCAATCGCTTACCAGTTAAAGTCATTAAAAAAGACGGCGAGTTAACATTTGTACCAAGTGACGGGGGACTGGCAACTGCCATGTCGTCTATCCCGGCTCAAAGAGAAAATTTGTGGATCGGCTGGCCTGGGATTAGTTCAGAGGATTTAACGGCTGATGATAAAAAGAAAATCATTGTTGAGTTGCGAAAATTTCGATGTTTTCCGGTTTTCTTAACCAATAAACAAGTTAAGAGTTACTACTTAGGCTATGCCAACGCTACGATCTGGCCTTTATTTCATTATTTTGCTCAATACGTTGACTATAACGGTCAATATTGGAGTGGCTATAAACAAGTCAATAAGCTATTCGCTAATGAGATAGCCAAGCAAGCGACTCCTAAAACTTCCTTTTGGATTCACGATTACCACTTCTTGTTACTGCCACAACTATTGCGCCAAAAGTTGCCAGGCTGTTCAATTGGTTTCTTCCTTCATACACCATTTCCATCATCTGAGATATTCCGATTATTGCCAAACGGGACTGATATCATCAAGGGAATGCTTGGGGCTGATTTAATCGGCTTTCAAACTCATGATTATGCCCGTCATTTTCTAAGCAGTGTCACCAGAACACTCGGTTATAGTGACGAGCTTGGAATTATCACTCTCAATGATCGGCACGTGGCGACTAACTCGTTTCCGATTGGCATTGATTATGAGAAATTTAATAAGGCCGGCAGAGCCTTGGCGACCAAGAAAGAGCTGCGGCAACTCCAGAAACAGTACCGCGGACAACGTATTATCTTGTCCGTTGACCGAGTCGACTACTCAAAAGGCATTCTAAAGCGCCTCGAGGCCTTTGACTCGTTCTTAGCACAGAACCCCGATTGGTGGCAAAAAACAACACTGTTGATGATTGGTGTGCCGTCACGCTCCGAGATCGATGTTTACAAAAACCTTAATGACAAGATTAATATAATCGTTAGCCGCATCAACAAAAAATATGCTACGGCCGACTGGTCTCCGGTGATCTATCGATACCAATCGGTGTCCTTCGCTCACCTCATTGCACTGTACCGTTTAGCAGACATTGCTCTTGTTACCCCTCTTCGTGATGGCATGAATTTAGTAGCCAAGGAATATGTCGCCGTCAAACAGCGTAGCAAAGGCGTACTGATCCTCAGCGAGATGGCTGGTGCAGCTAACGAGATGCCTGAGGCAATTCTTGTTAACCCAATAGATACTCAAGCTATCGCTGCAGCCATTGCCTCGGCTTTGATTATGCCGCGACTGGAGCAACGACGGAGACTAAGGGCCATACAAAAGAGATTGTCGAAATTTACCGCTCAACGTTGGTCAAATAATTTCTTGCAACAATTACAAAAGCATCGAACTCATCACACTGAACTCACGGGACGTATACTGCAGCCTGCCGATAGGAAGCGACTTATTCATGCTTATAAGACCGCCAAAAACAGATTAATCTTACTCGATTATGATGGAACACTAGCAAATTTCACCAGCCAACCAAATAGTCCAAGTCTCAAGCCAACTCCTCAATTACTGTCTATTCTCACAAAGCTACAATCTCCGCCAGGCAATGAAGTTGTTATTGTTAGTGGCCGATCAAAGAGGAATTTAGAACAGTGGTTCAAAGGAATTCCGATTTCGCTTGTAGCCGAACATGGTGCCTGGATAAAAGAGAAGCGGACCTGGACACAACCAATGCCGTTGCAGCAGGATTGGCAGACAGCTATTTTGCGCATCCTTAACACCTACCATGAAAGAACCCCCGGTTCTATCGTCGAACAAAAAGACTACGCACTTGTCTGGCATTATAGAAATGTCCCGCCTGAGTTAGCATTCGCCCGCAATGATGAGCTGCGGCAAGATATTGGCCAAGCTATTCAGGATCAGAATGTCGGCATATTTGATGGCAATAAAGTGATAGAGATAAAACCGCTTAATATCAATAAAGGTGTCATTGCCAAACAAAAGAGTGAAGCTCGTCAGTGGGACTTTATTCTCGCCATAGGCGATGACGATAGTGATGAAGCTTTGTTTGCCACACTACCCAAGACAGCCTTTACTCTGAAGGTCGGTCTGAAATTATCGGCCGCTCGATTTCATATTCAATCGGTTGAAACAGTCATCCAACTCTTACAAGCGATGGTAGATACTACCAATGGCCCCCGTTAAAGTCCCGAATATGATATAGTAAAATAGTACAGGTGAGATGCACAGTTCGTTAATTTCAAAAGGAAAGTATGATCTCTTTTGTTTGGTCTGATCCGTTGCCCCTTTATTCGGGTCGTGGTGGCACGGAGAGCTTTACGATTGGCCAGTTACGTGAACTTCATCGCCGAGGTATTCCAGCTCGGATCCTCAGCTATGGTCTTGGAAAAAAAGACGGGCGAGATTTTTTCCCTGACGTTAGCTTTCAAAGCCTCAAATCTCTTGACGAATTAAGCTCGTTTGACGATACTATTGTTTTTCTGAACATTCCTCGAATTGTAACGACCAAGAAACCAGCCTTTGTTTTCTACCACTTCCCAGCTCTTGAGCAACACGGTAAAATTACCGACTACGCCAAAGGCACCCTTCAAAAAACCGTTATTACCAACGGTCGTTTTCTGAGAAGCTGGTGGGCTGATTATCTGAATATCCCCGAAACCGATATCCATGTTGTCTATCCGTTTGCCGATCCAGAGTTTTCTAAAGTTAAACGAACAACCACTAAAGGTATAACACGAGTCTTGTATGCCGGTCGTCTCAGTCCAGAGAAAGGTATTTACTTACTACTTGAGGCTCTCCATCATCCGGTAGCCGCGCATAAGCCGCTGGTCAATCAAGGTATCAGCGTTACTATTACGAACGCCGGTAATCAAACAATTCACGGACAGGTAATAGAGACCTTTCTTAAACATCATCCATGGGTAACCATCGTTGAGGCTCGACACACGCCCCATGAGATGGCTAAGTTGTATGCCCAACATGACATCGTGGTTATGCCATCAAATAATAAATACTGGTTTGAGGGCTTTGGCATGACCTCAATCGAAGCCCAGCACACTGGATGTCGTGTTATTGCCAGTAATTCCGGCGGTCTACCCGAAACAAATTGTGGGGAACTTATCCTTTTTGAACCAGGCAATTCTCTTGCCTTAGCAAAAGCAATCTTAAAATCGTCCAAACTTGGCCCATTAACCACAAAAGAGAGAAATGAAGCCAGTAAACATTTTACTCTTACAGAGTCGGTTGATGCATTGCTGGCCATTATTGCATAGTCAACGACAATAATAGCGAGTGAGCTGCTACTATTGTATATATCTCCATGAAAAGCATTACCCCTTCTGATTTTCAAAGAACCATCTTGTATGAAATATATATTCGGAGTTTTTATGATTCAAATCACGACGGCGTTGGTGACCTTTCAGGCATTACTCAGAAGTTAGACTATTTTGCTGGCGGCAGTGATTCGCTTGGTATCAATACGCTCTGGCTGACGCCATTTTATCCATCACCAATGGCAGACTTTGGCTATGATATAACTGATCATTGCGCCGTTGATCCATTATTTGGGACGATGGCTGATTTCAAGGATCTGCTTAAGGCAGCCCATGATCGAGAGCTGCGAGTTTTGATTGATTTTATACCAAACCATACCTCAGATAAGCATCCATGGTTTGTGTCATCTCGATCATCACAAAGTGATCATTTACGATCATGGTACGTGTGGAAAGATCCCCAACCCGACGGTTCACCGCCCAATAACTGGAGATGTATCACTGGCGATTCAGCCTGGCAGTTTGATAAAACGACCAATCAATATTATCTTCATAGCTTTTTACCTCAGCAACCTGACTTAAATTGGGACAACCCAGCGGTAAGGGAAGCCATGATCGAGATTATCCACTTCTGGTCCAACATAGGAGTTGACGGCTTCCGGGTTGACTCGGCTGAGTGGATATCAAAAGACCCCACCTTCACCAACGATCCAATTGATAGCCAATACTCTGTCAAGGATGATCCAAACCCTTACCATGCACTTTTGCATCGTCATAGTAAACGCGGGCCCAATCTTTATTCCTATCTCCATGAGCTAGCACGAGCCGTCCATACCCACCCAAATAAATTACTCGTTCTTGAAACTCATCCTCACCATTGGGATGATACCCATGCTTATCTTGGCTTTTACCAATCTTTGAAGCAGCAAATAACCGCTCCCTTTAACCTTGAGGCATTATTTGCCGCCTGGGATGCCAACACCTATAAAACGTTTATTGATAATTTCCAAACCGCTCTGCGTGATGCTTACTTACCAGTCTATGTCCTTGGCAATCACGACAGCCCCCGATTAGCGACTCGAATTGGCCGCCCAGCTGCGTTGACGGCTGCTATGCTACTATTAACGCTCCCCGGCATGCCAACCATCTATTACGGTGATGAATTAGCCATGATCGACGAACCAATCCCACAGAACAAAATCAAAGATCAGTTTGAGCTTAACCAACCAAGACGAGGTCTCGGGCGAGACCCTGAGAGAACGCCAATGCTCTGGAATAATCATGCCTATAGTGGCTTCTCGACCGTTGAGCCATGGCTGCCAGTAGAATCTGATTACGCAACCTATAATGCCGATGCCCAGAGCAAAGATCATGGGTCTTCGCTGCAGCTGTATCGAAATTTAATAAAGTTGCGCGGTCAATCTGACGCCTGGCAGTCCGGCTCATATCAATCATTGATGATTGATAGTCATGTTTTATGCTTTATCAGGCAATCATCGGATGAAAAATTTATCGTTAGCCTCAACTTTTCAGAGGAGGAAATCAAACTTCATCATTCGGTCTTGAGCGGTACGGTCATATTATCAACCAATCCGGAAACAAAACTGCTAAAGATCAATGGCGATCTGTCACTACAACCACACGAAGGAGTGATCATAAAGGTGTCTTCACCTTAAATCTGCGCATAAACGTAGTACTATAGCGCAATTGGGTGTGGTACAATTTCAACTAACTAAGGAGGGTACCATGGCCGCTGGAAGAGTCGAATTCTTTGAAGATATCCATGGGAGCCCTAACCACGAATACGTTGGTTATTCACAAATCCAACTTCGCACCGAGCAACTCAGTGAGGTTGATTGGCAGGACGTCGATATCCGTGGGCAAATCTCCACCAACGTTTGGTTACGAAATCCAGTCATTACTGCTGCCATGAACTGTATCAGTGAAGATGTCATGGCTATTGCCATGGCCAAAGTTGGTGGTGCCGCCTTTATCCATCATGCTAATACTCCTGACGAGCAAAAGACGTTAGCTGAGAATGTATACCACCATCTGTCGGGTATCATCGAGAATCCAATCACTGCCCAAGAAAACCAAACCATGCGCGAGGTATTGACCGAACTTGATAAACGCAGGAAACCATTCCGAACGCTGCCGGTTATTAATAATAATGGTCAGTGTGTCGGGCTCATGGATGAAACTATCTTTACGATATTTGGTGACGCCCTTGATACTCCTGTGAAGGATGTTATGCATTCGTTTGGAGAGTTTAATACCGATCAAGCCGGGATGACTCCGAACCAAGTCTATGAGGCAATGAAGGCTAAGAAAATCGGAAGATTGGTGCTGCTTGGCCCGCAACGCCAACTCGGCGGTCTTTGTTTAATTAAAGATATTAAGCGTTTTGTAAATAGTAATCCTGACGAGTTTAGCTTGGACGCTGATGGACGATTGATTACTTTTGCGAGTGTACCAACCATCCCAGAAGAGGCGGTATATCGTGCTCAGCTGCTTAAAAAATATGTCAAAATTATTGGCATTGATACCTCGCACGGTGAGCATAAATACGCCGTTGCCACTCTCAAAGCCCTAAAAGAAGAAGTTGAAGGAGTTGATATCGTTGCCGGTAATATCTCGACTGAACAAGCCGCTAAACTGATAGCACGCTGTGAACCAGACGGCATGCAGACAGGACAAGGACCTGGTCAAATTTGTCTATCTTCTGACCGACTTGGTTTTGGTACGCCCCAAGCGAGTGCTATATATGAAGTATCCAAGGGTGCTCGCTCAATTAGGCCCGATATGCCTATTATTGCCGATGGTGGCATTAGAGATTCGGCTGATACCATGAAAGCCTTTGCCTGCGGCGCAACAGCCGTTAAAGTAGGCAACCTAGTAGCAGGCACTGACGAGACACCAGTACCAATCGAACGAGATGAAGAAAGAGGAGGAGCTTCGTTTCGAAGATATTGGGGTATGGGTTCAGAACGAGCTCAGCGTGATTTTGCAGCCGCTCGGGCGCGCTACGGTCATTACGGCCCGCAAAGAAGACTACTATTTATAGAAGGCTTCGAGAAAAAAGTTCCTCTCAAAGGCCATGTCAGTGATGTTATTGAAGAGCACGTTATGGGAGTAAAGATTTCCATGGCCGCTCAGGGTATGAGCACTATTTCGGAGTTACAGGCAAAAGGGCAGTTTATGCGCGGTGGTAATACGAAAAGCTAGCGCTCGATGATTTGGTCGTGACGCGGTCCAACTCCAATCATAGTAATCGGCACCTCTATATTATCCTCAAGGAAGTTAACATAGTCACGCGCACGCTTAGGCAAATCATTAAATTTCCTAGTATTTTGAATGTTAGGATCACTTTCCCAGACAGGCAAGTATTCATATACCGGCGTCGACTGTTCAAGCTTGTAGTTGGCATTGGTACCCACTAGCAAAGATTTTCCTTTACGCTCGTAACTGACGCAAACGGGTATGTCTTCCTCGTAGCGTGACAACCAATCGAGCTTAGTCAACGCCATCTCAGTAGTACCATTCGCCATGTTAGCTCGTCTAATCAGCGGGAGATCGAGGTGACCGAGGCGCCTGACCCTATTGGTAGTGGTCCCGCGTTCGGCATCTGGCGCATTCATGTCGCCATGGATACGACGTAACAACTCAGGATCTTTAATCTCAGTCACAAAATGCCCATCACCAACATGCGAAGGGATTGCTTTAGCAACGGCAAGTACGCCCTTGATACTTTGTGGTGGCACACCAAGACCGGGCGAAACACCACCTGAGGTGGTTATGGCTGAGGTAGTAAAAGGCCAGCCGCCCTGGTACTTATCAAGTTGGAAAGCCTGAGCTCCTTCCGCCAGAATGTTCTTGCCATCTGCCAGGGCGTTATTGAGATGAAACATGGTATCGGTGACAAATTCACCAAGCCACTTAGCATTTTCAACATATTGCTGAGCAATGGCTTCCTCGTGTCGATTACGAATCCGTAAACGCTCTCTTATTTTTGCACCAAGGGTACCGTTCTTTATTAACCCTTCATAAACTTCATCATATAGGCTATCAGGATCATTCTGGATAACCTCGGCTCTTAATCCTTGCCGCATACCAAAAGCTCCATCGACTTGACGAATACCTGACTTCGTACTTCCTTGACGATCCTTGCCTGACTCTTGTTTGATATCTTCAAGTATGTAATGCGGAAAGATAAGGTGTGCGCTCGAGCTAATGAGAAGATTATCAGGTGATATGGCTACTCCTTCACTACGGAGATATTCAATCTCACCCCACAACTTCGTTGCATCGACAAAAACACCATCTCCGATAACACATTTCTTGTCAGGATGTGAAATTCCAGAAGGTATGGTATGCAGTTTCAGTATTTTGCCGTCTGGGGTAATGGTAGTATGGCCAGCATTAGGTCCTCCACCATATCGTGCAATATAATCATACTGCGACGCCCGGCGCTCAGTCATACTGCCTTTTCCTTCGTCACCGCGTTGGCTTCCAACGATGACGTAAACTTCACCTTCCATATATTTGCTTAGGATAGAAGATTTCTTATAAATACGCAACCACCCATACAAACCGTCGGCTATGGCTTGGAAAAAAATTAATTAAAACTTCATTCTCATTTTTTGAGTTTGTTCAAGCAAACGCGAATTCATGAAAAAGAAAAGATGACAAGCAGATAGAAGAAGAGGAAGAAAAAACACGCAGAAGGCGTGGTGCCTATACAAGCGCACCACGCTCATCAACTGCGTTTTTATCCGTACTACAACGGAGAAAGACTATGGACGATTCGCGTTACTCGCGATGCATGGCTATCATGCCGTCTGGTGCTGCGTACTGAAGATTTGATGCTCTGCTATACCATTGCCAGACGTTGCCGTCTGTTTCGTGAATGAATTCATCGCCGTTGGCGTAGTGACACTGTAGGTCCTGTGGTATCGTGAAGTACTCTAGCAATTGCCGGATATCATTCCAGGGTTCCTCGACGTATTCGCCGAAGTAGACCTCTAGTGTTAGCCCATCTCGGCTCTCGACGCGACCATTGGGGTGCGTCTTTTTGAAGTTTTCAGAGATACCCTGAAGTTCGTTACCTTCAAAGCGAGTTCCAGTTTTGGTATAAAGGTCTGTGACCCTGACATAGTATTCGATACCACCATCGCTGGGAGTACTCTTGTAGTCGAGAAACACTTCTGCCATTAACGTGGCCTTTCTCTTGGGTTGGGTATGTTATCTTCCTTATGCAAGGCAGACAGTTTAGATGTAATTTTACTTATATACAAACTGCCTGCCTCGAATATTATCTGCTTGTCAAAGTACTTTGGAGGCTAAAGAAGCCTCAACAAAGACGCGTATATTTTACCATAAAACTATGCTTACGTAAAGTTTAGTATAGTTAGTTTACACCCTAACAGTGGCGCAGATTCTATTGGTAGTCTTCTTAACGATGATTGCAGCCCAACCAGCAACAAGGACGACGTACGCCTTGCATTAATTCAGTAATCGTCCGCTCAATATGATTGTCTCTTGTCTCTTGTTTTTTGGTAGAGATAACCCAGCAAATCCATTCATTGCGCGCCAGTGGCGTGAGATCATCCCATCGCTCTAGGGCGGATTCATCAGCGAGGAGAGCTTTACGTAGATCCGTCGGTACGTCATGTACTACTCCATTGGCAATTTGTTTTGTAGGCATACTCTAAATATATCAAATAAACAACATTTGTCTCAAGGACTTATGGTTGGCATTCGTGGCAGGTTCATAGATTTGTAGATCAAGAAACGTCAATGTACACTACGTAAATGAATCCGTTCGAGCTGGAATTTCAGACAGTAACAGATTACGAAACATTATTCCATGCACTTGAAGCCAAAAGACGTTCATATCCATTCTCGAGAGGCTTGGATCGTATACGAATCAAAAGATTAGGTAGACAGTATCTTCGTTTCGTAACGCAGAATTCACTCACTGAGGGCTTACCAACTTTGAAAGTCATTGACCCAGAAGCACAATTAGTAATTGATGCTCTCCGTATATATTCTGAGACGACTATAAACGAAAGCGAGCCTCCATTATCCGTAATCCATGCCGCCGAGCATGCTCTTGATATCATTGAACATCCTATATCAGCTACAAGACCATACAATAACTCATCGAATTAGCTAAAAACAATGATCAAACTTAATGAAAGTTTGAGAGGCTGTCCTCAGTATTGTGGACATACTTCGAAACTATGAAGAAAGCTTAAAATAGATCGCTAGAACACCATGCTCATTTTCATCACTACTGGAATAGTACGTACGATATTTATTAATTGCTCCGTTAACGTTGGTGGCCGCCGGAATTACTTCTCTAAAATTAACTAAACTGAACATTTCTTCTAGGGTCTCAAAGTATAGCAGTTGGGTAATGCTAACGACTGCGCGATTTGGTATTGATTTAACAATCTTTCCATTTTTCCAAAAGTCTTCTCTCAAAGAGATCTTGTCTCCAACTCGCATTTTGATAAATTTGGACGTACCGAGTCTACCTTCAATAGTTTTCTTGCCGGTAAGTATTTCTTCTAACATGTCAGACTCGATACCAATTTCTTGCATTGGTCAATGATAAACAAAAAAGCACTAAGATTAAAGTGTTTCTTGGCTCACAATCGTGAATGTATTTTTAAATTATTCGCTAAATAATCTCACGGATTTTTGTTTCGATTAGCTTTCTAGTTCTATTAGTTACTTCATAGCCACGTCCCTTTGGATCAGCTATCTTCCAATACACATACTTGGGGGACCTAGCCAACCAGGCCGGTGTATATCTTTTTCCTGCCATACTAACTACAAGATCATACTTGTCTAACATGTCCTTCGTTAGTTGTGTTTGTTGTTTGGGGAAAGGCCAGTATCATTCATTACGTCAAAAACATAGGATTTACCAATGCGGCTATTTCGTTCACTAAGTGTTTCTCCTGGGTTTTCGACATGCGTACCCGCTGACTCTGCATCACGAGAATCGGTAAGCTTATTGTAAATAGCTTCCGCCATCTGACTTCGGGCTACATTTCCTTTACATACAAACAGTATTTTCATCTTTTTATCATATCAAACAAACAACTCCTACAAAGTCTCTCCTAATGGCTCCTGTCTCGCGAACATACTTCGAATTAGACACTATCAGTTTATCTTAAGGCTCACTGTTAATATTAAAACACTCGTGCTATCCTAAATATGAATTCGTAAAACAATAACCAAAACAAATGGATAGTCATCCCCAAGTACCTCAAGACAATGACGTCAATCAAGAGGTCAACGCACAACTAAACTCCGGAGCAATCACCGGGAAAAAAGTTATACAACCAGATAGTCAAGGTAGCCAGCCAGGTCCCGCTGTTGCCCCCATCGTCTACCAGCCAAAAAGCGACCAAACTTCTGAAGGTTTGATACCTCAAGCTAACAGTCTGCCGAAAGAAAATAGTCTTGCTCCAAATACCGATGAAAACATAATCTTGTCGGATACTGGTCATTTGCAAAACTTAGTGCAAGGCGGAGTGAGCGCTAAGACCGTCAACCTGACGCTATATAATACGCATTTGAAAATTGATGACGCAGATACCGGCGAAACCATTGAAGATGTACCAATAAATCAAATCAAGAAAACGTCACGAATCTTTAGTAGCCGTATCCTTTACTCACTTTTCACACGTGGTGTTCTGGGCATTGAGACTACTTCAAAATACTATAAAATATCATGGACTAACTTGGATGCTACAGCTGTTGCTCTGCGAAGTAGCGCTGGTGGTGTCAACGCACTACGAAACTATAAAAAGAACATGGCATGGGTAAACGCGATTAAAAGTTTACGAGCTGGTACTCAAGTTACGCCTCAACCTGGCATGATAAACGCCCAACAACCGACTCAACAGGCCTATTCTGCACAAGACAACAGTAATAGCACCGGCAAGGGGAGGGGATATCTTCTTATATTTAGCCCGATAATAATGTTAGTAATTGGCTTTGGGTTAGTGGCTATTTCAATAAAATTTAGTATTCACTCTAGTGTGTTGGTCGCGGCCGCATTTATATTTATACTTTTTGGCTTCTTTACACTGCCATGGGGACTCATATTTGGTCTGAGGAAGCTTCGTGGCAAGTAAGCTAGACTAATCTTGATCAAAAGAACAACTCTTAATCCGAGATAAACCGTAATTACTACGACTGATTGCAACCATAAGCAAATAAAATGCAATAGCAGGATGCTTCCGTTAAATTAGTTCGAGACCTGACTCAGTGTTGTGGACATACTTTGTGACTTTGGTCAGCTTTACGTTCGGTAGTGCTTATGCTACGCTGTTGTTAAAGTGTAAATGTGATAAACAGAATCCGGATGAAACAAAAAACCATAAACCGTTTTTCTAGAGCTACCATGAGTATAGCGTTTTTCGTCGGATTATTACTGCCGCTCTTTGGCCTGCAGTCGATGGCGAGTGCTGCCACGATTCCCGCCTACCGCTACACTCATCAGTTGAACAGCACGACGATAGCTCTCTACGAACGCTATAGCTACAGATTCGAGCGGTGATGTTTATGTTGCCGGCGACTGGGTGGTACGCAAGTGTTTGATGGGGTTGGTGGCAGCGATAGTAGGACGGCGCGAAACAATGATGTCTTCCTGACCAAATATAACCCAAACGGCAGCTACGGGTGGACCAAAACATTTGATACGAGTGCCACCAACGCCGTTGCCTATGTTACTGGCGTGGCCGTGGATAGTAATGGTGACATCTTTATCACGGGTGAGTGGAGCGGCACGGTGGTATTTGATGGGACCGGCGGTACGCACAGCGCGACGACCAGTAGCGGTAATGACGTTTTTCTGACCAAATATAACCCAGACGGCAGCTACGGGTGGACCAAAACTTTTGGTGTCAGTGGTAGCAACGAAGCCTACGCGAACGGCGTGGCCGTGGACGCTAGTGGCGACATCTATATCACAGGCGTTTGGCAAGGCACAGTCATCTTTGATGGTTTTGGGGGCAGTGACAGCCGTACGGCCGCGAATACTGATGGCTTTGTCACGCAATATACGCCAAGTGGTGGCTACGGGTGGACCCGCATCGTAGATTCTTCGGCGAGTGGCGTAACTGATTATAATAATGCCATAGCAACTGACCCGAGCGGGAATGTCTACGTCGCTGGGGAGGCGAGTGGCGGTACCGTGATCTTTGACGGGCCTGGGGGAACTGACAGTGTCAACGTCACTAACGGCGCAGCCTATATAACTAAATATAGCTCCACCGGGGCCTACGCCTATACGAAATATGCACTGGATGGTTCGGGCGGCGGCATATGGCCCACTGGTATCGCGACCGATAAGCTTGGTCACGTCTACGAATCTGGCGAATGGAATGGCCCGATCATGTTTAATGGCCGACGCCAGCGACAGTCAGAGCTCTCTCGGTGAGAACGCCTACCTTCTGTCAATTAATACCGACGGCAGCTACAATTACACCAAATCCCCAGATCCGGTAATGGTAATACGGCCCAAGGCTACAATGTCACCACCGACGCTGAAAATAACGTCTATCTGACTGGGGTATGGGAGGGCACTGTCATCTTTGACGGCACTGGCGGTACACACAGCATGACAAACACATCCGGCAACCAATCGATCTTTCTGTCCCAATATAATAGCAACGGTAAGTTCAATTGGATCGCGAACATAGACGGCTCGGCTGGAACACTAGCCGGTGATCAAGCGAGCGTTTGGCCGCTGATAGCCTCGGCAATGTCTATGTCAGACGTGACTACACTGGTCAAGTAGCTTTTGATACCCTTACGAACAGTGACACCCGGACGTCGACAAATGACACTGCCTTCGTTACTAGTTTCTTGGCTTTTGTGCTGGCAGCACCAACGACGACTAGAGTAAGTGCATGGCCCGGTGCACCGGATACGGGGTATGGCCAACCTTCAGACGCATCCAGTGAACTTGTCTTACTGGCCACTGCCACGGTCTGTCTAGGTCTCGGACTCTACGTCCGAAGTCGACACCATGCAAACCGTAGGCACTTCTTAGTTGATTAAAGAAAGAAGAACACAGTTTCTGCATATATTGAACCGTGAGGAATTTCTTTTATGCTTAGCCCATTGTTCAAATATAAGCGAACCGTAGGGAACAACACTAGCAACTAGGGCTACAAAGGCTCGTTTTCTAGACCAAACTAAGTTCGGGTAGAGACCTACTGCCGCTAATACGTATAAGAGGAATAATAGACCATGTATTCGTCCCGCAAGGATCACAGAGACTCGATTACCCGGAAAAATATATCTTTCTGTTCCGATGCCAAGTATTAGCATTGTCCATCCACAGGCTTCTGCTATTGCTGCAATGCGAAACAGCATCCATGCCTCGCTTTCACTAAAAACTTTATTATCCTCAAACTTCTTTAGAATCTCTCTAAACATAAGTTCAAGCGTGGTCTTTCAATAACGATTGAATCGAAACAATAAAAACCAGGATACTTAAAATCCCTGTTAGCCATTGACCTACACTCGTAGTTTCACCTGGTTTAAAAACATCGTGAAAGAATATAAAGTCTACGAATAAGAAGCCTAGAATTAGTACTACATCAATGATCTTTCTCATGTCTATATTCTAACAAATATATCAGATAGTGATATACATTTTGGTATAATAACAGTCATGAAGCGTTCAATGGAGTTATTGCCACAAGTGTCGTTCAGTATATTATTTGCTTTAAGCTTGCAACCTAGACACGGTTACGAAATCATGCAACAAGTCGAGCAAGACTCCAGAGGTAAAGTTAAACTTGGACCCGGAGCACTCTACGGGGCAATTAAACAACTTCGGCAAGATGGGCTTATAGAAGAAATAGCCAGCAATGACCCTAACGATAGAAAACGTTCATACAAACTTAGTCCACAAGGCTGGGAGCGACTTAACAAAGAGCTTGAATATTATAGAGACACTATAAATCTGGCTAGAAAACGCCCAACGCCTGAGTTAGGAGTTTAACATAAATGATTGAGTTAAATAGTAATGGACTTGGTTGGTATCGTTTTTTACTTAAGTTATACCCAAAATCCTACAGACTGGAATACGAAGAAGAAATGCTCACCACACTACAGGAAATGTTTTCGTCAGCTAAGTCATCTACCGAAAAAAGACAAATTCTTTTTCGTACCTTTAAGGACTTTTTTCTAAGCTTAACGCAGCAAAACATATTAGCTACTGAAAATTCTTTTAGTGAGGCACCGAGCTATGTAAAGCGTGATATTTCTATTAGTACCTGTTTAGTCGCACCATTCTTCCTTATTTTCACCTACAACATAACCAGCCTATACTTTCATCACACTGTAATAATATTGGGTAGTTTAGAAGCTAAGACATGGGTTATTTATTCTATTATCCTGCCGCTCTTTGGGCTTATGCTGTCGGTAAAGACGTGTCTGAGCGGCGTATACGGTCAACTACAGCAATATCAATGGCGTAGGGCTATTAGCACCGTTTTTAGAGATTGGTTATTCTTAGGTGTGCTTGTAGCTACCTTAGCACTGGTTGCTATATTTTAGCTGTATATCACCTGATATTTAAGTTATTTCATCCTTGTTGGACTATATCGTCAGTTGATATACTACTCTAATGAGAAAATACATCCTTGGTATTGCTATAGCTGTCATTTTTCTGGCATATAGTACTGTCTTACGCCACCAACATTCAAGTCCCGTTATAGCACCTGCTTCTCTAGGCCAGAGTAACTCGGCAGATTCAAGTCCTTCCACCGCTACTGCACCTACCACTTCCACTCCCTCAACAACTTCCACCCTACACTCACAATACAAAGACGGAACATATACAGGTAGTGTTACCAATGCTTATTATGGCAACGTGCAAGTTCAAGCTATCATTTCTAGCGGGAAAATTACCACCATAGACTTCTTGCAATCGCCCAACGAGAACCCCAACTCCATATATGTAAACCAACAAGCAATGCCTTACCTAAAACAAGAAGCAATCCAAGCACAGAGTTCTAAGGTAAGTACAATTACTGGAGCTACATTTACCAGTCAAGCATTTATACAGTCATTGGCAAACGCACTAAGTCAGGCTACACAGAACTAATGAAGCAAACCAAACTTATTATGGGTATGCCTATTACTGTAGAAATTGTTGGTAAAGACGTTAAAGAATACTTCTCAGATATTTTCAATTACTTTAGAAAAGTTGACGCAAGATACAGTACCTACAAACAAGATAGTGAAATATCGCAAATAAACAGTGGGTTGCCGAAATCAAAGTGGAGTGCTGAGATAAAAACAGTTTTAGACTTATGTGAACAAACTCGCAAAGACACTAATGGCTACTTCGATATTATGCATAACGGCAAGCAAGACCCGTCTGGTTTGGTTAAAGGTTGGGCTATAAATAATGCAGCTAACATATTACGTAAAAAGAAAGTAGCTAACTTCTATATTGAAGCTGGTGGAGATATTCAAGTCAATGGTAATGACGCCAACAATAAACCATGGACAGTGGGAATAAGAAATCCGTTTAACACTGATGAAATTATTAAAACCATAGTTGTTGGCTCAGAGGGCATAGCCACTTCAGGTACATACATTCGCGGACAACATATCTATGACCCATTCAATCCAAATAAGACCCTTAACCAAGTCAAAAGCCTAACGGTTATAGGTCCTAATATTTATGACGCAGACCGCTTCGCCACTGCTGCTTTTGCTATGGGCATTGAGGGGATAAGTTTTATAAAAACAATACCGGGCTTAGAGGGCTATATGGTTACCGATAATAAAATGGCTACCTATACCAGTGGATTTGAAAGGTATGTAGTTAATGTTTAATTTCGTAGACCGACTGCTTGATCGTATAACCATGTACAAGCTCCTGTTCTACTACCTGATAGCTTTATTAGTTATAGCTTTCGGCTTGAGTCTTGCAGGGGTATTGCATTTTGGGGCAGCGTCAATCGCCACATCAGCAATCGTATTGGTGGTGACTTGTTGGATAATAAATAAAGTACTAGCTGAAATATTTAACGCCCCGATAAATATTGAGTCGGTTTACATAACCGCTCTTATCCTAGCTCTTATTATTCCACCCACTACTAACGGTAACCTAGCGGAACATATCACATTTCTCTTAGCTGCGTCTGGTCTAGCTATGGCTTCTAAGTATATTCTTAACTATTCGTAAGAAACATATCTTCAACCCGGCTGCAATAGCCGTAGCATTAACCGCACTAGGACCACGCCAGAGTGCTACTTGGTGGATTGGTACGTCAGTTATGCTGCCTTATGTGTTAATTGGCGGTGTCTTATTAGTTCGTAAAATACGCCGAGGGCGTATGGTATTTACGTTCTTCGCTTCCGCTCTTGTTGCAACAGTTATTTATGCTCTCTTGGCTAAGAGTGGCGTCTATACGGCTTTAAAAGAAACTCTCACTACATCAGCCATGTTCTTCTTGGGGTTTGTCATGCTAACCGAACCGTTAACCACACCACCAACTGCCAAAAAACAAACGTGGTACGCCATTTTGACTGGCGTAATATTCCCACCACAGTTTCATATACTAAGCCTCTATTCAACACCAGAACTAGCTTTAATTGCTGGTAATGTATTCTCATATATCATCAGCCCTAAGACTAAGTTATTCCCAACACTTAAACAAAAACTCCTCATTACACCGGACTCTGCAGATTTTGTTTTTAATATCAACCAAAAGAAGTTTGCTTATGAGCCGGGACAATACATGGAATGGACTTTGCCACATGAAGGTACGGACAGTAGAGGTAACCGCCGTTACTTTACTTTAGCTTCATCACCAACTGAGGAAAACATACGGATTGGCGTTAAGTTCTATGGTAAAGGCAGTAGCTACAAAGAAGCATTGATGGGGATGAATCGTGAAACACCAATCGTTGCTGCGCAAGTTACCGGAGATTTTGTTCTACCAAAAGACCCTAAGCAAAAATTAGTTTTTATTGCTGGTGGTATTGGAGTTACCCCATATAGAAGTATGGTGAAATACTTGTTAGATACCAAAGAGAACCGAGACGTAACTTTACTTTACTCAGCAAAAACTCCTGATGATTTTGCCTATAAAGATGTTTTTGAAAAAGCTCACAATGAGCTAGGTCTAAATGTTATTTACTTTGTTACAGACAAAACCAATGTTATCTCCCACGAACGAATACGTTCCAGTCGTATTAACACTGAAATGATAAAAAAAGATGTTCCAGACTACAAAGATAGAGTGTTTTATGTATCTGGCACACAGTCAATGGTTAAATCCATGCAGAATATATTAACCAGCCTCGGGATTCCAAATCATCAAGTTAAGGTTGACTACTTCTCTGGGTACGCTTAAAGGATCGTAAACTAAGTTGAGATAAACCTATGAATATCCAAGCAGCACAAAACCAAGCTCTCAGAAAAGTACCAGAAATAACTGCCTTTTTCTGGATTGTTAAACTGCTAACTACCGCTATGGGTGAGGCAACCTCAGACTTTCTGGTATTTAGGTTTAATCCTTATTTAGCTGTTTTCTTGGGGTGTAGCTCTAGCTATTACGCTTGTTATTCAGTTTTCAGTTCGTAGGTACAATGCTTGGGTGTATTGGTTTACCGTATCTATGGTAGCTGTGTTTGGCACTATGGCTGCTGACGGATTGCATATCCAGTTACATGTACCGTATATAGCTTCAACTATCTTTTTTGCCATCGTCCTGGCCGTTGTTTTTATAGTTTGGCAGAAGACCGAAAAAACACTGTCAATTCACAGCATAAACACTCGTAGGCGTGAAGTGTTTTACTGGTTAACTGTCCTATCAACGTTTGCGCTCGGTACTGCTATGGGGGATTTAACAGCTAACACGATAGGGCTAGGTTACTTTGCGTCTGGTTTACTATTTGCGGGTCTATTTGCTATTCCAGCTATCATTTACTTTATAACTCGCAAGAACTCAATCTTATGGTTTTGGGTTGCATACGTTTTAACACGTCCACTTGGTGCTTCTTTTGCCGATTGGACAAGCAAGCCACGTAGTGTAAGTGGACTAAATTATGGTGATGGTCATGCGGCTATCGTTTTAGTATTAGTGATTGTTGTCTTTGTGTCATTTCTAGCGGTTAGTCGGGTAGATATTAAGAAGCAGACAACTAGAAGTTAAATAGTAGGTGGATTCATTTGATGTCAAAAAGTGGGAATTGGCTCTCCACGATAGAGGAAGTCATAACTATGGTTAAACAAGACCTGACAGCCTAGCTTTGTTGAATCAGTTCGTAGCCTATCACACAAAATGACCGCACAGTTCTAGTAATTATTACAAATATATGACATAATCTATAAAATAACGAGAGCGAATTTCGACAGCGATGAGTACTATGTTGATCCAGGTACTTTCATTGAACGTAGAAAACAGATTGCATCAGTCGACCAGCTTAGATTCAACGCTTTGTTGGGAGGTATATCAAGAGTTGTATTGTCCTATCCTGAATACTACTTTCAGACTGAGTCTGGTAGCATACAGACGTATCATGGTGAAGACGGCCAAGTACTCATGGGCGACAAAACAGATGTCATTGACGAAATTGATGGCCCACTGCGATCACCTGATAATCGTGCAATGGACTTACGACTATTTACTAAAGAGCACGGCTTGCGCAAAAGTCTTGGATTTGTCGCTTTCGCTGGAATCGACTGGAAACCAACACCACACTTATCTGATGTTGTTTCATCAGAAGAACTAACGACAGGTCTTTTAGGCGGCGGAGTTCATATTCAAGGCGACTTCGGCAAAATTGATACCCTTTGGGTACTCAGTAGCGACAATCGTAGCAACTGGATTACGACCTATGCCGACGCACGCCCAATCACTGATTTCGAATACGATCAGTTACTGGAAGACCTTATGGCGTATCCGTCTGTGTAGCAATATTGTGACAAATTAGTCTCATATTTTTAAAGCTTATACCCCAAAATAAAAACAGAGGCAAAATACCTCTGTTAATTTCGGTTCTAACCTTGGCTCCGGGGACTGGATTCGAACCAGCGACCTGGGGATTAACAGTCCCTCGCTCTACCACTGAGCTACCCCGGAATATATATTACAGATCCAAATTATATGTTTTTACCTTGGGAACGTCAATTTACTGTACCAGTGTCATTATATAGATAATGATCTTGCAGTTACACATTCTTTTGTGCAATGCTACTGCATGAATGTGATTAGACCTATTGTGCTCGTAAAAAATAATGCTCTTCTAAGATGTTATTATTATCTTAATGAAATACATTGCATTCCTCCGAGGTATTAACGTAGGTGGTCGAGTTATTAAAATGATCGACATGAAAGACTGCTTCCAACATTTAGGATTGAGTGACGTAGGATCAGTCCTGCAGACTGGCAATATCATTTTTTCTAGTTCTAGTAATAGTTCATCATTAAAACGTTTGATTGAAGAGGGGATAACAAAACAATTCAACTATCCCGCCAAAGTACAGCTTTGTGATTTTCCAAGGCTTCTGCAAGTCATCGAGGCCTGTCCCTACGAAGATAATAAATTATATCATTCGTACGTTGTGTTCATTGAAAACCGACTCGAGAAAGAACTGGCCCACAAAGCCGTCGGCCTAGATAGCTCAACCGAAGCGATACAAGCCGGAGATGGGGTAATATACTGGCGAGTCCTCAAAGGATCAACGTTAAAAAGTCAGTTTGCAAAGTGCTTATTGATACCTCAATACAAAACAAGTTGTACGAGTCGCAATATAAATACCTTACGAAAACTAGCACTCCTCACATAGGTCTGATGGCTTCAATTCCGGTAGATGACACATTTGTTATACTAATTTTATGTCACAAATAGGGGAATTGGCACCTTCTGCCGAAATTGAGCACAGAACAGATGAGTGGGTTGCGATACTGGACGGTGGCGGTCAATATAACAAAGTTATCGATCGAAGAGTCCGAGGTCTCATGGTTCGATCTGTTTTACTCCCTATTGATACTCCCTACGAACAACTGGAAGGATGTAGTGCTATCATATTTACAGGTGGCCCGGAGAGTGTCTATGCACCTGATGCACCTAAGCCCGACTCCCGCGTATGGGAGAGTGGTAAGCCAATACTCGGGATTTGCTATGGGATGCATCTCATTAATCAAGCATACGGCGGCACCGTTGAACGCAAAGACTCTGGTGAATATGGACCAGCGACTGTTAGTGTTGACTCCGGCACACCTTTCTTTACGAATTTAGACAATACACAAAATGTGCTTATGAGCCACGGCGATAGCCTAGGTTCTATTGCCCCTAGTTTTCGGACAGTAGCTATGTCAGGAGACATCGTAGCCGGTATCGCTGATGAACAAAGACGAATATACGGTGTACAATTTCACCCCGAAGTTGACCTGACCGAGAATGGTACAAGTATGTTATCTAACTTCTTATTTAACATCGCCGAGTTAGAGCCTTTATACACGCTTGAAGATAGAATAGAAACAGCAATGACGCATATTAAGGAATTCGTCGGGGAGCGTCAAGTCTTGATTTTTGCTAGCGGCGGAGTTGATTCAACGGTGTGTTCAATTCTAATCGGCAAAGCACTGCCTAAAGAGCAGGTCAAGATTGTTCACATCGATACTGGGTTTATGCGTCGTAATGAAAGCATGCTGGTTAGAGAAGCCCTCGGTGCTTCGGGGATTAATGTTGATGTCGTTGATGCCACCGATCGGTTTATGGGTGCGACAACAACCCACAATAGTGAAGAAACACTGCCTCTCCATCAGACCACCGATCCGGAGATAAAACGTCGAATTATTGGTGATTCCTTTATGAAAGTGCTTGATAGTGTGGTATCCGAATTGAAACTTGACCCGGATAATACCGTATTAGCCCAAGGAACGTTGCGACCCGATCTGATAGAAAGTGCCTCGCATATAGCCAGTTCTAAAGCTGCCGCTATTAAAACACACCACAACGATACCCAGCTCGTACGAGATTTACGAGCAGCTAATCGTGTCATCGAACCCCTGGCAGAATTACATAAGGATGAGGTGAGGAAGATCGGAGCAATGTTAGGATTGCCGGGTGAATTAGTGTGGCGGCAGCCGTTTCCTGGACCCGGCCTGGCTATCCGTTTACTATGTGCTAAAGAGCCCTACATTACTGACCAATATGATGCAATAGCCACTTTACTTAAAAGAAATTTTGAGGATGATGAAACTTCGACCCATCTACTGCCGGTGAGAACCGTCGGCGTCCAGGGTGATGGACGATCCTATAGTTATCTCGCAGCCTTAAGCGGCACAGCTGGATGGCAAAGATTAATGGAAAAAGCTCGAACAATCCCTCAACAGATTCGTGAAATCAATCGGGTAGTCTACATATTCGGAGAAAAACTTGAGCCTTCTTTATTGTCAGGCGATGACGATCAATCATTATTAGGGATTACCCCGACACTTCCAACTCCTGATGCCATTGAACAATTAAGGGAAGCTGATTGGCATGTCAACGAAGTCCTTCGACACTACGGGCTGCACGAAAGTTTAAGTCAGGTGCCGGTAGTTTCATTTCCCGTACATTTTGGCAAACCAGGCTATAGGTCGATTGGCATAAGGACATTTATGACGAATGATTTTATGACTGGGGTGCCAGCAATACCAGGCATACACATTCCAGAGGAGGCTGTTTTTGAAATGGTGGAGCGAATCTTAACCGTGCCGAAGATTGCTCGAGTTGTTTATGACTTGACCTCAAAACCGCCTGGTACAACCGAGTGGGAATAATACTTACAGCGCTCATGCTTTGGTATTGTCGACTAGCTGTTTATAATCAAAAATAGTAAGAGGGATATCAGTGCCAGAGAAATCGGAACGAAGGATCGGCGTCTTAGCCTCAGGAGCAGGCAGTACTTTTGAAGCCGTCCATAAAGCAATTGAAACCGACAAACTAGCAAACGTAGCAATTGCCTTTGTAATATGCAATAACGGACCGACTAATCCCGACGCTCTCGTCTGGGAAAAGGCCCGCCGGCTCGGTGTTAACATATTTCATGTCTCAAATAGAACCCAGGAGAAGTGTACCCTACAGATGGTGAATGGCGTTCCTGGCACTGAATCAATCAGTTATGAAGCCAGCGATAGAATATTTGAGTTAGCAACGAGCTACAAAGTTGACCTAATAGCTGGCCTTGGTTTTATGAAGAGAGTTATCGGCAAAACACTCGCCGAAATACCAATCGCCAATGCACATCCCGGACCACTTCCAATAACAGCCGGCCAGCACGGGGCAGGCGTACAAGAAGTAATCATGAAGAATCATTGCAACTTTTCCGGTCCGACCCTCCATTGGATGGACACTGAGCTCAACGCAGATGGGTTGCCAGCATACGATGTTGGGGCAGTTATCGGTCACGAACCGGTGGCAATCACCGATACTATGCGAGCAGAGTGGCAGGATGGACGCAGCGTCGAGATACTAAGACAAGAAGTAATGCGCGTCGAAAAAGATCGAATTCCTGGATGGATCAACCTAGCACTGGAACAATTAACCTCATGATTCAAGAGATACGCGTAGCATCTAATCATAATACTGACCCAGCTGGTGAAAATGTACAGCAGGAGATTGAACGAACTATCGGACTAGACGGTATCGAGGCTGTGAGAACTGCTCGTGTGTACCGCGTTCAGGGAGCCAGTGAAGCCGAAGCCCAGATCTTAGCAAAGGAACTTTTCTCCGATCCCATTAACCAACGCTACACAGTCAATGCCCCAATAGCTCCCGCAACAGCCTCTCATGTCATCGAAACCGCTTATAGGCCGGGTGTCATGAATCCAGAATCAGCTTCAATCGTGAAGGCTGCTTCAGACCTTGGTATACATCTTGATGCCGCTGATTCGTCAACCGAGTATGCTTTTTTCGGACGTGATATAAAGTCAGCACATATCGAACATATCGTCGGCCGTTTACTTATGAACAAGGAGGTAGAGCGTATCGTTACCGAGAAACCCTCTTCACTGACGTTTGAAGGCCGCGTTGGGCCAATTACAACCATCCCAATTACCGAGGCATCCACGACCGAATTGGTAGAGCTATCCAAAAGCAGGAAACTATTTCTGAACACAGAGGCAATGGAGACGGCCCAAAGATACTTTAAGTCTCTTAACCGAGAGCCGACTGATGGCGAAATAGAAACATTGGCAGCTCGCTGGAGTGAGCATTGTGGACATCCCACTTTTAAAGCTAAGGTTATGCTTAGACAAGAGGATGGTAGCTATATTGAGAAATTACCCCTCATGAAACGAATTGTCACCGCCGCTACAGCGCAAGCAAATTTTGAAAAATTAGTAGTATCGGCTTTTGAAGACAACTCGGGAGTCATGCGCTTTTACGACAATATGGCTATTTGCGGCAAAGTAGAAACCCACAATAGCCCTTCCGCTCTTGAGCCATATGGTGGCGCCATGACCGGAAGTGGAGGTGTTTTCCGTGACATTGCCGGGACAGGACAGGGAGCTAAAGTCATCATCTCGACCGACATGTTCGGCTTTGCATCAGCTGATACGAATAGCAATCTATTGCCGGCCGGTACATTGCATCCCCGTTATCTGCAACAACAAGTCATCCGGGGAGTGCGTGATTATGGAAATCGTATGGGTATCCCAACCGCTAACGGTTCGGTGCATTATGACTTTGATTTTCGGGCCAAACCAACGGTTATGGTCGGGGCTTATGGCATACTGCCCGAATCACGGGCCAAGAAGGGTAGCCCGCAAACAGGCGACCTCATAGTGACGGTTGGTGGTCGAACCGGCCGAGACGGCGTGCATGGAGCAACCTTCTCCTCTGGAGAAATGACCGCTACTACCGTCAACGAGCATTCCAGCGCCGTCCAAATTGGCAATGCTATCGAGGAGAAGCGGATGTTTGATGCTCTTTTAGAAGCCAGAGACCTCGATTGTATTCGAGCCTTAACTGACTGCGGAGCGGCCGGTTTTTGCTCTGCTATCGGCGAAATGGGTGAGGGTATTGGTGTGCATGTCGATATTAGCAAAGCACCACTCAAGTATCCTGGACTAGCCCCATGGGAAATCTGGCTGAGCGAGTCACAGGAACGTATGGTTGCTGCCATCCCACCCGACAAGTTAGAAGAGTTTACGGCTGTCTGCCAAAAGTATAACGTTGAATCAACTATACTTGGTGAATTTGATGGTAGCCACAATCTGACCGTAGACTACGAAGACGCCAATCTTGTTAGCCTTGATTATCAATTCTTAATAGAAGGATTGCCGCAGCGTAGCATGCCTGCCTTTTGGCAAAGAGAATTCGTTGCCGAGACAAGGCCGTTGATGCCAAAAAATGAGCAAGAATGGATTGACCGATTAAAGGCGGTATTGGCGCACGGCAATGTCTGTTCAAAAGAGCCAATTACCAGACAATATGATATTGGAGTTGGCGGCGACAACATTATACCGCCATTTGGCGGTATAACTCAGCACGGTCCGAACGACGCGCTGGTTATTCGTCCGATACTTAATAAGCCATACGGTATCGTCCAGTCACACGGGATGAACCCGACACTCAATCGAATTGATCCTTATGAAGGAACCGTGTGGGCCATTACCGAAGCGTCTGCTAATTATATTTCTGCAGGCGGAGATATTACGGAAGCTTGCGGAGTCGGCAATTATGTTTGGCCGTTTCCTGACGAAGCCGCTATGGGCTCAATCGACAGCTCGGTCGATGCCGCTGTTGACATGATGAATCTGCTCGGATTGCCGGTTATCTCCGGAAAAGATAGTTTATCGTCAACCTACCGCCACGGTGATGAAGTTATCAACATCCCACCAGTCTATACGATGTCCATTTTCGGTCGTATTCAAGATGTTGAGAAAACAATGACCACCGATATTAAACAACCTGGCTCAACACTGATTCTTGTTGGCGACATCAGTCATGGTATGGCCGGTTCGGCCTACTATGAGACGGTAAAGGCTACCAGTAACCAACCGCCAATCGTCAATCGTGACACGCTCAATCAAGTCTTTGGATCAGTCCAGAGCGCTATCGCCAGCGGTAAGGTACTAGCCTGTCACGATGTAAGTGAAGGCGGCGTTATTACTGCGATAACTGAAATGTGTTTCGGCGGCGATTGCGGTGCCTACATTGAGCCAAGTGATGTATCAATGAGACGAATGGACAAGTTTCTATTTAATGAAACGGCTGGCTGTTTCGTAGTTGAGGTTGAAAATATGCAAACGGCTGAAGAGTTGTTTAGTAACGTATCATATCGCCGGCTTGGTAAAACTACCGAGCAACCCAGTATTACGGTTCAACATCGAGATGTTGCTTCGGGAGGATCAGTTATTTTCAGTGCTAAGCTCGATGAATTAAAAGATGCCTGGGAGGCACCCATGAAAGCAGTCTTTAACTAATGATTAAGCCAGAAGCCTGTGTCTTAAAAACCGATGGCATCAATTGCGATGCCGAAATGATGCATGCCTTCACCGTTGCCGGAGCGGCACCAGAATTAGTTCATATTAATCAGCTCAGGAGCGGCGATCGACACCTCAATGATTACGGCATCTTAGCTATTCCTGGCGGTTTCTCATATGGCGATGATATTGTATCGGGCAAGATACTTGCCACTGAGTTGACTTCATATATGTCTGATCAACTGCAGCAGTTTGTTGACAAGCAGAAACCAATAATTGCCCCCTGTAATGGTTTTCAAGTATTGCTTCGGACCGGTTTATTGCCTGATCGCCAACTTGGTAAGCAAAGCTTCACTTTGGCCGAAAATCAAGTCGGCCGCTTTGAGTGTCGTTGGATTGATCTCGCAGTTGGCAAATCAGTCTGTAAATTTGCTCAACCCGGTGACTTTGAAGACAGGCCGATTCCAATGCAGGTCGCTCACGGCGAAGGACAATTTATTGGCGGCAATAGCGCACTCCGACAACTGATCACTAACCAGCAGGTTGTATTTCGGTATGCGAGCCCTGAGGGTGACGAGGTAACGAGCTATCCCGATAATCCAAACGGATCACTCGATAATATTGCCGGCATTTGTGATCCCAGTGGGACAATACTAGGACTCATGCCCCACCCGGAACGTTCAGTAGCCGCCTTCCATCCGCACCGTGCCAAAACAGAAGTCGCTCGGCGAGCTGCTAATGTAATTTTTAATAATATTGTTAACTACGCTAAGGAGTTGTAATGATTGAGCAAATTCAAGACGTCAATATTGAGCTCGGTGATGATACGTCAAGGATGTTTTACGAAGCATCAAAGTTGACCTACGACAATCGGCCAGGCTATGTTGTTGAAATGCATGAATCGTTCTCAGGTTTTCGTGCCATTCCCGGTGTAGTCTTAGACAAAGATATTAGAAACCTTTTCTTTAATATTGGATTTGATGGTATTGGCACGAAAGTAGAAGTCGCGGAGCGACTGAATGATCATAGTGGTTCAGGATACGATCTATTGGCTATGGTGTGCGACGATGCGGTGGTCCGTGGAGCCGAACCACTCGCAGTTGGCTCAATTTTAGACGTCAAACAACTCGACGACACAGAATTAGTGAGAAGCGGCATTAGAGAACTATGTGTCGGTATGGTGGGAGCGGCTGCGGCTGCAAGAGTAGTAGTTATTAACGGCGAGGTAGCTGAGCTTGGCGCCCGCATCGATGGTTACGGAGACTTCAACTATAACTGGGGCGGGGCAGTCTTCTGGGCAGCCCATAAAGATCGACTGCTGACCGGACACCAAATCAAGCCAGGCGATACGCTGATTGGACTGCCGGAGTCCGGTTTCCGCTCAAACGGTATTACCGACGTTCGAAAGGCCATGTTAGAACACTATGGTGAAGATTGGCATCATCAGGTTGCTCATGAACTCGGCACACTCTCACTGGGCAGATTGGTTCAGCAACCATCAACCATCTATGCCGGCTTTGTGTCAGAGCTAACCGGCGGATTCGATATTGAAAAAGAGCCGAAAGCCAAGCTAACCGGAGTCGCGCACATAACCGGCGGTGGACAACCAAGTAAATTAGCTCGCATGCTAGAGCCATCTGGTTTAGGGGTGACAATCGACAGACCACTTGATCCTCCGGCTATTATGTTGCACGTCCAAAAACTACGACAGTTTTCTGATCGAAAATCATATGGCAAATGGCATATGGGTCCTGCTATGATACTTACTACTCCAGAACCAGCCAAAGTTATGGCAGAGGGTCTAAGAAAAGGCATCGCGCTTGAGCCAATCGGTCAGGTGACAGAAGAGCCAGGCATTCGCATAAAAAATCGTGGAGCAGAACAAAACGAAGAATGGTTATTCTTTTAATAAACATTGCTCACAGATACTGTACCCTATAGTGGTTATAATAGGGCTGTGGCGAAACGAAAAAATGTAAAAATACGACATATACTGCTCGTTATTGAACTGCTTGGACTTGGTATCCTGATTGCTCTCAATGCCAAACAGTTTCATAACGTTTTTGGGTTATTAAAGCAGGTACGGTGGTATCTTTTCTTAGCAGTTATTGCAGTCCAACTGACTAGTTACTATACCAATGCCCGCTGTTACCGATCAGTGTTAAGAATCTTTGGCTATCAGTTATCAACCAGGCGGCTCTTTCAAGGTGCTCTGGCGGCGAATTTCGTCAATTATATTATGCCCTCAGTCGGAATTGGAGGAGCTGGTTATTTATCGCAAGTTCTGTCTCCTGACGTTCCTCGCGGCGAAGGAATCCTCACGCAATTCATGCGCTATGCATTCAGCTCGTTAGCTGTTTTAACCGCCCTACCTGTCGGTGTTCTATTGCTGGTACTACTTAGCCATCACCCCAACCACGCCATTATCCATGTAGCTATTATTTCGGTAATCTTTATTACAGTTTTGGCTGGAACGATCATTATTTTCCTCAACCGCGAGAAATCGGTTCGGCAAACCACCAAGTGGTTGATCCAGAAAGTACGATACTTATTTCCTAACCTGAAATCGGAACCAATCACTCGTCTGATTGATGAGTTTTATGTCGGCTATCACCAGCTACGAGGCAAAAAACGTCGCCTCATGATTCCATATGGCTGGTCAATTGTCTACATAACGATTGAAATTGCCACGCTCTATCTGGCATTTATCGCCTTTCATCATACTATTAATCCCGGCATTGCTATCTTAGCGTACGTATTTGCCAACGTTGCCAGCGTGATTGGAGGCAGTTTATTTAGTTTCGGCGTCTACGAACTGGGTATGGCCGGAACATTAGTCAGTATGGGTATACCATTTGCGCTGGCCGTTTCAGTAACGGCAGTCTATCGGATCATTAATTTGTTAATCGGTTTGCCACCTGGCTTCTACTACTATAAGAAGTATCTGCCGCGATCGTAAGTCGCGTATAATGACAACTATGCTATGTTGCCTCGGAAATCCGTTGAGACGAGATCTACTATGAGAACATTGTTGCCTCCCCATGCATCGATTATTCCGGCAGAGGCCAAACTGGTATACCACGGCGTCATGTATAACACCTATCAATGGCAGCAAGAGCTATATGACGGAACCCATAAAACTTTTGAGATGATCAAACGGTTCGACACTATCAAAGTACTAGCTATTAAAGACGGTAAACTTATCGTGTTAGAAGAAGAGCAGCCAGGCAGTTCGGTATATTTTGATCTACCTGGTGGTCGCAATGACATTGCTACCGACAGCGAACTTGACTGCGCTCAACGTGAGATAAAATCTGAAACTGGTCTTTCGTTCCATACCTGGAAGTTGCTACAAATCAGTCAGCCGTTTCATGAAATTGATTGGTTTGTCTATTTGTTTCTGGCAACCGACGTTATAAGCGAGGAAAAACAAAACCTTGACGGCGGCGAACGAATTAGCTTGAAGTTATTAACCCTCACTGAGGCTTTAGCACTATCCACTAACGATAAAGCCAGGTATTTGCCATATGCGTTGCTTGAAAATGTTGATAACTTTGAACAGCTTTCGTCTCTCCCGCCACCACCTTCGGTTAATCTTCAGATTAGCTCCGTATAATTAGCATATGCTGCTCCTGCTGATAAGTATTGTTGCGGGTTTCCTGACGATTCTAGCTCCGTGTGTCCTGCCACTTCTGCCGGTAATTATTGGCGGCTCAATCGGCAGCAAAGAACAAGAAAAAAGCCGTCCGTATATTATTGCTATTTCATTGGCTAGTTCACTGATTGGCTTCACACTGCTGCTGAAAGTCAGCACTGTTCTGATTAATCTCTCGCCCAATGTGCTCAATTATGCCGCTGGGGGACTCATTATTGCGCTTGGCTTAGTAAGTGTTTTTCCGGAGCTGTGGGAAAAATTAGTCATTCGACTCAACTTCCAAGCGGCATCGCAAAGACTGCTGGGCAGAGGTGAAAAGAATAAGAGCAAGTATGCTGGTCCGGTTCTGATTGGACTGGCCTTAGGACCCGTTTTCTCAAGTTGCAGTCCAACCTATGCCTTTATCCTGGCATCGGTACTGCCGCGAGATTTTTTAAGTGGTCTTATCTACTTAGTCGTTTATAGCCTCTCATTAGTAGTGGCACTGCTGCTGGTTTCACTGCTTGGAAAACGTTTTGTCGGCAAGTTCCGCTGGGCAGTTGATACCCACAGTCTGTTTCGAAGACTGATTGGTATCTTATTTGTCATTATTGGTGTGGTGATCATTAGCGGTCAGGAAATAAAAATTGAAACTTGGGTGGCGAATCATTTGCCCTTTGACGAAACAAAAATTGAGCAACTATTGCTATCAGAACAACACAAATCAATCGCTCCCGCCATCAAAAAATCTTCGGTTAATCAAGCCAAAACCGGTGTCCTCAATGTTCAACCAACCCCCGCGCCGGCGCTCGTTGGTTTAACTAATTGGATCAACAGCCCGCCACTGCAACTATCGCAGTTACGGGGCAAAGTAGTCTTGGTCGATTTCTGGACGTATTCCTGTGTCAACTGTAACCGAGCGCTACCGTATGTTGAAAAGTGGTATCAAGCTTATGCTGGCAAAGGCCTGGTGGTAATCGGTGTTCACACTCCAGAATTTGCTTTTGAACATAATCCGAGCAACGTCGCCAATTTCGTCAAAGCTGATGGCATTACGTATCCGGTAGCACTTGATAATAATTATGAGACATGGAATGCCTTTGAAAATGATTCGTGGCCAGCCGATTATCTGATCGATAAGTCCGGCAATATCCGCTACATCAGTTTGGGTGAGGGAAACTACAATATAACCGAGGAAGCCATACAACAGTTACTTGGTATCCACGCTCCACTCCAAACGCCTACGAGTGTCGTCCCGATCTCATCGTCCCAAACTGACGAAACCTATTTTGGCACTAACCGCGCAATGAATTTTTATGGCACTCCCGAACTCAACAATGGTCTGCTAAATTTCAGTCCAGTCCCACCTAGCCAATTGCCTCAAAATTTCTGGACACTGAACGGCAGTTGGCAAGTTGCAGCTCAGAGTATTACCAGTACTACCAATAATGATCAATTAACCTTCCGCGTGGAAGCGAAAGATGTCTATGTGGTAGCCGGCAGCACCAATAACCAGCCGCTGACCATGAATGTCGGGCTACCAAGCGCGAACGCCGGGCAGTACGCCAGTGATGCTCCAAACGGCAGTATTACTATTTCAACGCCAGGCCTTTATCATATTGTTTCACTCAAACAGTTTGGATCAACCGTCGTGACGCTTACCGTACCAAAAGGCATATCATTGTACACATTTACCTTTGGCAGCTAAAGACTATTGGGCAATTTTGACCTGGCGACCTTGCACCAACCGTACAATTACGTAGAGTACAAAGACTGCACTGGTGATAAAGAAGCTCACCGGGTAGGGCAAATAGAAACCAATAAACAAACCAAACCATGTTGCCAGCAAAGCAATCACTACCGACCAGACAATACCCTGTGACGGCCGATGTGACAGCCGTTGAGCGATAGCGGCTGGTGTCACCATCAGAGCAAAAATTAACAGAACGCCGACCACTTGAACGGCGATTGAGGTAACGACCGCCACCAGGAGCATAAAACAGATGCTCATACCAAGCATGGAAACGCCTTTGGCTTCAGCCACGTCTTCATCAAGTGATGTAAATACCAGTCGACGGTACAAGATCGCCACCGCAATCAGTATTAGCACTCCAGCAATCGCCGTAACCACCACATCGCTGGCGCTGATACCGAGTATTTCCCCAAAAAGAATCGAGTAGGCTTCAGTAGCATAGCCTTTATACAAGTTAATAAATAAGACGCCCAGTCCAAGCATAAAAGCCAGCACCGTGCCGATCTGAACATCACGACTAGCCGCTCGTTTGCCAAGTGCCGCCATACTCAGACCGCCACCGGAAGTAAAAGCTAATAAACCAACCAAGGGATTAAGCCCAAGCAGGACAGCACCGGCTGCACCAGCAAAACCAACGTGAGACAAGGCATGAGCGGCGAAAGATAAACGACGAATAACCACGAAATAGCCGACAATACCAGCGACGATAGCCACTACTGTCCCAGCCTCAAAGGCATGGCGCATAAAATCGTACTCCCACATACTGACAAAATCGGTCCATAAATTAAGCTGAAAATTATTACTGCTCATGATGGACCGCTTCTTCAACACCCAAGACTGCCAGCCGGCCTCGACTATCATGTAAAACCTCAATTGGTGCGCCGTAAAGCGCTGAGAGTGATTGAGAAGTCACAACTTCAGCCGGCGTACCACTGGTAACTTTGCCGTTGGCGATATAAATGATCCGATCGACAGCCGGCAGAAGCGGATTAATGTCATGAGCAATAAAAATAACCGTCAGGTTTTGTTTTTTGACTACTTCATTGACCAGTCGAACCAGTTGGGTTTCACGGCGGATATCAAGGTTGGCCAACGGTTCATCGAGTAACAGTAAATCCGGTTTGGCAATCAATGCCTGAGCTAAAAAGACTCGTTGCATTTCTCCGCCCGATAACTGATTGAGCGGACGATAGGCCAGTTCGACACCGTCAACTAGTTCGAGCGCTTCCAGCGCTCGGCGACGCTCCGACGTCGCCTCTTTGCCGATACTAAAGCCCCACCGATTCCCAACCGCACCAATTCGAACATATTCCAATGCTTCAATTCGGGTTTCGCTATCAAGAAAATGCCGTTGTGCCACATAGCCGATTCGGTTATTACCTCGTTTCGGCGCTTCCCCAAATAACTCAAGCTGGCCATAGAGAGGCTGAGCTAAACCGAGCAGCAGACGCAGCAGCGTTGATTTGCCAGCGCCATTTGAACCCAACAGTCCAATAAACTCTCCCGACAGGACACTAAAATTTGCTTTGCTCCAGACGACAGTCGTCCCATAGCCAGCGGTGACATTTTTGGCCTGAACGATCGGTTGAGTGCTCACTGGCCAAGTGCCGGCGCGTTAAGAGCGTTTTGTAAGTTAATCAATTCGGCATTCATCCAAACCTGGAATGACGTATCGGGTGGTTGAATGGTTTCAGTCACGCCAACGATAGGAATGTTTTGCTGAGCGGCCAGTTGTTTCATGGTATTGGTAAGTGGGGTCACTGTCTGCTCATTATAAACCAATACCTTTATCTGACCGCTCCTCAGTTGTTGCTCAAACTGAACAATACTGCCAGCCGGAGGATCATTTCCTTCAGCTACCGCTGCCGTGAAAGACGGTGGTGAAACCAGGTTCAGACCAGCGGCAGTTGCCAAGTAGGCAAAGATATCCTCAGTAGCGGCAACTTGGGTGCCACCATAAGCATGCTTAATTTCAGCAATCCGGTTCTGGTAGGTAGCCAGTGAATTCATAAGTGAACGATAATTTTGCTGAAAATATTGGCTCTCCGACGGATCAAGTGCACTCAAATCGGTTTTTACTTGAGCAGCAACCTGATTAACGTAGGTCGGGTTGTACCAGAAGTGAGGGTTATCACCTTCTTTCTTACCGATTAAACTGGCAACGGTTAAAACCTTACGTTGAGGGTTTGGACTAGCACTGATTAATTTATCAGCCCAGCTGTCATAGCCAGCCCCATTGACGATAACGTAATTGGCGGTCGCGACCGCTCTGGCGTCAGCCGAACTGGTCTCATACTCATGAGGATCAGCGTTTGGGTCAGACACAATACTTTTGACCTGGACTCGGTTACCGCCAATTTGAGAGGCAATACTGCCCCAAAAGTTCTCGGCAGCCACAACTTCAAGAGTTTTTGACGAGCTAATCTGTGGACCATGGTGAGCGCCAGCCAATATTACTGCCACGACTACTACGACAGCAGCACAACCTATAATGTATCGTTTCATAATGATGGCTTAATAGTAGTCTCAATTGATAGATAATTGCAAATTAGTTGCAATTAAGCTACAATTTGCAACATGTCAACTCCTCTTCACACCTTACATAGCATATTGCAGACTCATCACTGCAGCTTAACCAAACAACGACAACGTATCTTCGATTTAATGACCAACCGCGAACCGGTTTCCATGCACGAACTACTGCAAGAAGTTGCCGGTACCATCGATAAAGTCAGCGTCTACCGAACAATCTCCCTTTTTGAAGAACTTGGCATTGTGCAGCGAGTTAATAGCGGCTGGAAGTACAAACTTGAGCTCAGCGACCAATTTTCGGCCCATCACCACCATTTAACGTGTCTTGGTTGCCAGAAAATCATCAATATTAGCGAGAGCACCTTTGAAACCTTTATCGAAAACCTCAGTGCTCAGCACCATTTTATGGCTCGGACACACCAATTAGAGGTCGAGGGCTATTGCAAGACCTGTCAGAAGAGGCTAAGCAAGACCGAGTAGGGCTTTGGTACAGTGGAGACTCGTATTGACAGTCGCTTGATGCCCCTTTGTTTTATGGCTCGCATCGTTAAAGCGGTGCAGCGCATCAATAACTTCCAGCGTATTAATATCGTCATCGAGTGCCGCACTCACCTGAGTATAGAGCCTGTCCGCGTCAGCCTTTGAACAGGCCGCCTCAGCTTTTTTAAAAGTCTGATGCAGATGTTTGGCTTCCTCAAGTAGTTCCGGTTGCCACTCGCCACCGATTCGGTGATGATAATGCATGAGTGCGAGACGGATATGATCCGAATCATAATCTTCAAGTAAATCCTTAGCAAAGACCAGATTTCCGAGCGATTTGCTCATTTTCTCACCCGAACACAGCAGCGGTGAAACATGCAACCAACTTTTAGCCAACTCGGGTTGGGCTAAACCAGCAGCTTGAGCCACCTCACACTCGTGGTGAGGAAAAATTAAATCAGTGCCACCACCGTGTAAATCAAATGGCAGACCAAGCAATTCTTGGCTCATAACCGAACATTCAATGTGCCAACCGGGGCGGCCAGTCCCAATCACGGTCTCCCATTGAGCCGGATCGGTCGGATCACTAATGCCTTTCCAAAGCAGGAAGTCGAGTGGTGAACGTTTGCCTATGCGATCAACATCACCGCCACGCTCTTTCATTAACGCCAACTGCAGACGTTCACTGAAACCACAAAAATTGCCGAACGTTTGGTCTTTGCCAACGTCATAGTAGATATCGTCATCCAATAAGTAGCCATAGCCATTCTGGAGTAATTGAGCCACAGCCTCGGCCATCTGTGAAATGTAACTACTGGCTTTTGGTTCAGCCGTAGCTGGACGAAAATTAAGTTGAGCCAGTACTGCTTGAAATGACTTGGTTTCACGAGCAGCCAGCGTAGTATATTCTATGTCAATCTCTCGGGCCCGCTGGTAAATCGGCTCATCAACATCAGTAATATTACGAACCATTTTGACGGTGTGATCGAGATCCTCCAAGCGCCTTTGCAGTAAGTCGTAGGTCATAAAAGTAAAGATATGCCCAAGATGAGCTGAATCATACGGCGTAATGCCACAAACATAGATGCCAACGACTTTATCAGGACGGAATGTACAGTAGGTCTTTTTGGCAGTATCGAATAGTCTCACAGTTTGTTATTGTACACCACTCGTTTGACCGGTTGATAGGGGGTGTTACAATACCTAAGATGAGTGAAACCAAAAAATTCCCTGAGCTGAAGCCTAAAGTCGTCCTTGGCATTGCCGCCCATCCCGATGACCTCGATTTTGGCTCCGCTGGTACGATGGCGGCGTTGGCGGCCAACGGTGCAGACGTGCACTATCTAATTTTAACTGACGGTAGTAAAGGCACGAGTGACACCAAGCTATCCCAAGCTCAACTCATTACAATGAGAGAGGAAGAACAACGAGCAGCCCTAAAAATTCTCGGCGGTAAGACAGTGACGTTCCTCGGTTATCCTGACGGCGGACTTGAAGTAACGCTCGACCTCAAGCGAGACATTGTCCGGGTTATTCGGCAAATCAAACCAGACGTAGTGGTAACAATGGACCCGTCAATGATTTACTCAGCTGAGCGGGGCTTTATTAACCATCCCGATCATCGGGCAGCCGGTCAAGCAGCCCTCGACGCTGTTTTCCCACTAGCCCGCGACCATTTATCATTTCCGGAACTCTACAAGCAAGGTCATCTGCCCCATAAAACGAAGACCGTGCTGCTTAATAATTTTAATAACAGCAACTATTATGTCGACATTAGTGGTACTTTTTCCAAGAAACTAGCTGCTCTGCGAGCTCATACCAGCCAAATTCCAAACATAGATGAGCTGGAAGGCTATATGCGGGAAATTGCTATGGATATCGGCAAACAAGCCAGCTATCCAATGGCTGAAGCCTTTGTCAGGATTGATTTACACGACTAACTAGCAACGGTTGAGCGGTGCTATCGCCGCCGAGCAGATGAGGGACGTAACGATTTTTGCTTTAACTTCAAGCGGCGATACAGTTCGTGTTCACCGAACCAGAAACTGATCACGTTCAATGTAACAATAATATACGCTGGCCAGATCAGCCATAGCCACTTGCGGATTGTATCGAAAAATCGAAAAATCGGATTGGTTGGTCCTGAGGCACTCGTCGCCCCGATCGGTAAGGCTTGAGCTCTAAGAATGACCATGGTTTGCAAGTGAGCCGTGGTGCCTTTTGAGTCAATCGCTTCTACCTGGATCACTTCATCAGTGTTGCTAGGACCGGACGAGCTGTAGCTATGACTGACTGTAAACGTACCCGAAGCTCCTCTCACCGCCGTCAGCACATTGCCATCACCCCATAGCACCGTCACACCGTACGGAGCACTGCCACCACCAATGGTCAGTGACAGGTTAATCGTTTGCCCAACCATATAGACTTGATAATGGTAACTTGAGGTAATAAAAAACGGCGTCGACACCGTGGTCGATGGTGAAGATGAATGAGTTGATGATGAACTGGTTTTGGTCGACGTTGGTGATTGAGTCGGGGAAGTTGTTGGTGTGGTTGGTAAGCTGGGCACCGTCGGACTTGAAGGAACGTCATAATATACATTGACCGGGTTTGAACTGGGTCCAGGCATATCGGTAAGGTTATAATCTTGAGCCACTAATTGATTAAGGCTGGCTGACAGATCAATCGTAATTGAAAAGCTATTTTGATCACAGTTCGCCACACCAACAAAAATGCTATTATCCGACAGTTTTACATAGGAGTTGTCAGGGCAGGTTCCGGTGACGATTAACGAGGAACTACTGAAATGTGACTGATCCGAAGGGTACATAATGACAGCAGGCTGGGTTAATGCCGGTGCAGGAACAATTGCAGAAACGATATACGAGTCAGCATAGCTTTTGATACTGTTCCCAACCAGAAACAATCCGAAAATAAACAAAACCATTACACTAACCGGATGGAGCGCTATCCGTTTATGAATCGGCCGTTTCTTCTGTCTATGATGCAGGGAAGTATGCTTTGGCGGTGCGTGAGCCCGTTGCCGAGTTGCTCGTTTTTGTTTCATTATTACTTTTGTGTTTTAAAACAGTACCCCTCCATCGTACCACGAGCCGTACCTCTGTGCCAAGCAAGCCAGGAGCAGTCTATTATGCACAGACTTTTCCACAGCTATCACCCCTTATGCTTGCATAATACAAGGGCCGGTCATACACTTGATCTTGCCATCGTGAGGTGGCTACCATCGAAAGATGGCAGGGACGTGTCAGCAATGACATCTACCAGAAAAAAGAGCCCGTCAAAAGGCTCTTTTTTCATGATTCAATCATGACAACCCTTTCATAGGCTACGCATCAGATATGGGAAGATCGCTAGGCTTGAGTTACAATATGGCTATGATTATTGAACTGTTCCGCTGGTGGTACGGACCAGGCCTGCTGCAGGTGGTACGCAGTATTACACTCTGGCCAAAAAATGTACAGCGCAATTTCTCAGTTCCGCTCTTGCTCCGAAACTTATTTGAACCATGGCGCCGCATTGTCAGCTTCGGCGGCAAATCAGTTGGCATGCAGTTTAGGGCAATGATTGATAATTCAGTTTCCCGTGGTGTTGGTTTTATTGTCCGATTGTTTGTTCTGTTCGCTGCCGGCATCTCTATGCTCCTGGCAAGTCTGGCCGGTTTCATTGTCAGTATTCTGTGGCCACTAATTCCACTGGCTATCGTTTATTGCTTGATACGGAGTATTATCTAATGAATCTGGAACTTGATCTTAGTAGTAGCCGAGCTAAAAAAGCACGCTTAGCGCAACGAATTGGCAAAACGGGGTATACTGGGCTACTGCTGCTGACCCTCTGTTTCGGCATCGTTGCTGCCTATGGTTTCGTGTCAATCTCAAGCCGCTTAGGCTACGCCGCTACCGCCCTTGGACTGCTGGTCTTTATGCCGGCACTCTGGTACCGACTGGATCTTTCAAAATTGGTACCAATCACACCCGCCAAGAGGCTCGATGACATTATTGATCAGGTTATTTTGGCAAAATTAAAGAATCCAATCACCCCACAAACAGTGTGGAGCAGTGTTATTGATGACGGACCGGCACTTTTCTTCTGCAACCATTTATTCATTAGTCATGACATGGTTGCTCAGGGATTGAGTCCCGAGCAAGGAGACATGTCAGTGGTCTGGCAACAAGCCGCAGCTTTATATCAACAATTTCCAGCTCGAACAATTCATAGTGGTACTCTGGCGGCAGCGTTGATCCTTTCATCACCGATTGTGCTGGAATATTTGAAGTCGCACAAAATTAGCCAACAGGATGTGCTGGAGGTTTACTCGTGGCTAGCCCGGGAGATAGCCTATAGCGAACAACCAAAACCTTATTTTGGTGGTGTTGGCAGAGACTGGACTGCCGGTTTTGCCGTTAATCTTGAGAGGTTCGGACAGAACATGAGTCAATATATTGAGCGCGGTGGCGGTTACGCGCACTTCCTGGCTCATAATGATGTCCTCGACGGCGTCATTCACACATTGGCACAAGGTAACGGCGTGGCTTTGATTGGACCAGCTGGAACTGGTAAAACATCATTGGTATACGGGCTGGCTGAGCGATTACTCGAAGGTAAAGACACAGCGCTTGAGTATTACCAGATTGTTAGTTTAAACGCCTCACTGATTCTGTCAGAGGGAGCAGGCAAGTTGGAAAACCTAATGTTAACCTTGCTAGGCGAATCCGTTCATGCCGGCAATGTCATCTTATTCCTCGATGAAGCCCAGTTATTCTTCGGCCATGGTGTCGGTGCTTTTGATTTAAGCCAACTGCTACTGCCGATTATGCAAAATCACCGCCTCAAGATTATCTTGGCAATTGCACCCAATGACTGGCAGGTATTCAGAGCCAGTAGTGAATCGTTGGCCGGTTACTTTACTCAGATTATTGTCGATGAACCATCAGCCGCTAATACGCTCAAGATCCTTGAGGACACCGCTTTTAATTTTGAGCTGAAGCACAAATTAATTATTACTTACGAGGCTGTCCGTGAGGCCTATCGACTCGGTAACCGCTACCTTCAGGATTCAGCTAATCCGGGTAAATCAATTAACTTGCTTGAGCAATCTATCCCATACGCCGTCCACAAAGTACTGACGGCTGAAACCATTCAATCCGCTATTGAGAAGATGCATGGCGTGAAGGTCTCGAGTGCTCAAGCTCCAGAAGCCGAAGTCCTGCTTCATATGGAAGACAAAATCCACGAACGGATGGTGAATCAGAAACGAGCAGTCAGTGTCGTGGCTGCCGCTCTTCGTCGCGGTCGCGCCGGGGTATCCAATCCGAAACGACCAATCGGTAGCTTCCTTTTTCTGGGACCAACTGGTGTCGGTAAAACTGAGTTAGCACGTTCCTTAGCGGCGGTTTACTTTGGCAATGAGCGACAGATGATCCGGCTTGATATGAGCGAGTACCAGCAACCTGAAGATGTCTCACGCATTTTGTCTACCAGCCAGAGCGGCGAAAAGAATTTGCTTACCTCTATTCGTGAGCAACCATTTACCGTTGTTCTGCTCGATGAGCTCGAAAAGGCACATCCCAATATTTTAAATTTACTGCTGCAGATGCTTGATGAAGGCCAGTTGACTGACAGTAACGGCCATGCCGCATCGTTTCGCAGTGCCATTATCATTGCAACATCCAACGCCGGTTCAAATGACATTGCTGCCCAGGTTAAACTAACCGGTACGGTCGCCAATTTTGAACGGCCCCTGATTGATAAGTTGATTAAAGCGGGACAATTCAAAGCTGAACTTATTAACCGCTTCGATGAGGTTGTTTTGTTTAGGCCGCTTAATCAACAAGAGCTCGGCCAAGTAGCCCGTTTAATGCTTAATGACATTAATAAGACACTATCCGGACAAGATGTTTCCGTCCAGCTCACCGACGCAGCACTCGAGCAAGTTGTTAAGGCTGGTTACGATCCTGACTTTGGTGCCAGAGCCATGCAGCGTATGATCCAGAAAACCGTTGAAGACGCCGTTGCCGTGAAAATCTTAAGTGGACAGGTAGCTCCGGGCAGCACCGTCACACTTGATGTCGGCGATTTGACGAGTGTCAGCGCAGACTCTGAAGACTAACTCGGTTGAACGTAGACAAGCGTATTAAATAACGTCTTCCAGGCATTTTCACTTAGATTACCGGTCGTGCTTTGGGCAAATAATAGTGTGCCCTTGGCATTTAAGACGCCTGCCTCATTTTTGGTTTCAGTCGGCGTTACAAGATTAACGGTTCCGTTAACCGAAGCAAAACTAGCGTAGCCATTCAATGATTGAATAAACTGTGGGTAGAAACTAGAGTCATCACTAAAGCTATCAGGTGATCCTTGCTCGCCGAAGGTTATACTCTGACCGTCGTAGCGCACAATAAATGACACCTGCTTGTCTGAGCTATTATATTTAAAGCCCTTCTTTTCAATGACCAACTGAGCGTTGTTGACTGGATAAAAAATAACAAAACTAACTTGTTTGAGTATGCTGCTTGGGACCACCGATCTACCTCGTTGCCACCATACTATTGCCATCACAACGAGAGCAACAGCAACCACAGCTATGACAAACTTTGGACCGATTTTTTTCATGGAGCAATATCAAGCGTAGTAAATTGCGAATCCTGGCAGTCCGTTAGAGCGTTAAAGGTATCGGTACTACACGAAGTTCCGATCGTGACTTGCCCAACACCAACGTTTGCCCAAGCTGTGGTTGCTAGGGTACCCGTCTCACTATAACCCGGTGTAGCGGTCGCACCGTTGCTTAGAACATTTCCATCAGCAGCTGAGGTACCGGTAGCTTTGATCCACTGTGGACCAGCCGTGGCAATAATGACATTTGGCGCACCGGAGGAGGCAGATCCGGTGCCCGCTACTAAAACGCCAACCTCATCAATTGCAGATGCCGTAGTTGGCTGCGTGACAAGACCCGCCGTACTTTGTGTTACGAGACCACCGAGAGCTTGGGTAGCTGAGTTTAGTGTCGCATAGGTTTTCGTAGTGTTTGTGAAGGTTCGGACGTCGTAGATGGTTGACAAGGTATTGGCGGTACCGTTACCTTTCAGTGTAGCTAAACATAACAGCGGCTGACCAAGTGTGGTGGCGCTACTCGCCGATAGGTTACCAAGCGTCTCAGCGCCATCATTGGCGTTACTGCCACTCATCTGCGTTGGTACACCACTACTGTTAAGACAAATATTCTCATATATTGCCGTAGTGGTAATATTCGCGACGTTCTGACTAGCAATAGCTGTGACGTTGACACGGCGACCACCGGAGTAGGCAACACACGGTGCTACGCCAAAAGCTGTTGTGCTGACGAAATAGACTTTACATGGACTCTTATTAAGACCACTGGCGCCGACTAGATCTCCTGGCGTCGTGCCAGAATTAGGTACAACCCCAAATAACTGCAACGACAAGTCATCGGTTGATACCAGATCTTCCCAGGCACCATTCGTACAGTCTCTGACAGCGTTGGTATTTGAGTTATAATACAGTGTTCCTGTATCGGCAGTTGATGAACAAGTGTTGGAGGGGTCAGCAAAAGTATTGTAGTTGTTAAGCCCCAGCAGAACAGTGTTGGAGTTGGCTGTCAGTGAGCCGATTTCAACTACGCCGTCTAGCGTATCGACTAATAAATCAGGGCTGCCGCTGGCATTATCTATCTGTAAGGCAACATTTGAGTTAGAAACTGATTCAAATGTAACTGGGTTATTCACTATCCCGCGAAGCTGAATCTGACCAATGTTATAGGGTGACAATGTCGAACCGTTTGTTAGCTGAACATCATCGACGTACATTGTACCCGAAGTTGTGCTACCACCAGTAATAATTATCGTCGGACTGCCGGCAGTAGTAGCACTACAGTTAAACTGTGTGAAACCAGTACTTACCACGGTCTGAGCGCTTAAGCAGGCAACACCTCCCAAAGTGGCAGTTAGGGTAGTAAGCGTTCCCGTTTGCATCATAGCGTAGAAGGAGAGGTCATAGGTTCCTGCTGGTTGTGTGGCAATAAAAGTGCTATCAGTAGCTCCCGAGCTTGCGGCGCTAATAACTACCTTCAAACTAGCTTGTCCATAATACACAAAGCTACGAATTAAGTTTTGAGACAGAGTTGACGTACCTGACGAGGTCCATCCAGTAATATTTGATTCAAATCCTGGGTTGCTGACTAAGTTTGTTGACGAGACAACTTGTACGGCGTCGATATAGAAAATCTGAGTGCCGGAGGAGGCATCCCCGATCGAGACCGCAGTCGTTGTGCCACTCGTGGTAACAGTACAGCTAAAGTAGGTGAACGTAGTTGTTACCGTTTGGCTACTCATACAGTTGCTTGTGCCGAGAGCATTAAATGATGCTTCCATGGTTGTAATTGTGCCGGAAGCCGTAGCCGCATAGAACGATAATACATAGGTTCCGGCAGCCATTGGATTGTTAAATACTGTTACTTCGCCACCATTATTCGTCGCGGTACTTGTAATCTGTAGACTATCAGCGCCACTATAAATATATGCCGGATTGGTGTTCACGGCTATCGCTGCGCTGCCACCAGTCGCTGCCCAACCAGCACTGGAGCCGCCTTCGAAATCTCCATTTACTAGGAAGTTATTGCTGCCCACTGATAAAATTGGAATACCCAGATTATTGTTAACTGTCAAAGCGCTTGCACCAGCCCCGATGTCATTGATAACCGAGCCGTCGTTGGCGGTAATGGTGCCATCGCTGGTAGTGGTTCCGTTTACATAAATGCCAGCGGTGGCGGTATTGACGCTAAAGATCTGAGAACCAATGTTATTTTCAATCTGGAAAGCGGTGGTCGAGTTATTGGCGTCCTGAAAAGTTACTTGACCATCAGCCGTCAAGCTACCAGCCGTACTGGAAGTCGGGGCAGTTGATGTGGTGACAGCAGTTGTTCCTTTATCGGCATATGACAGTGTTACGCCAGTATAGACCGTGGCAATATATCCTTGGCTACTACCACCAACCGTCCGGTAAATATTATAACCAACCGCACCAGAGACGGCGCTCCAGGTGATGGTGTTATAGGTACTACCGGTCAGCGAGCTAGGTCCACTGTCTGTACCAAATGCCGATGCCGGAGTGCTGCCGCTATTATTAAAGGCTGAAACCTCGTAGTCGTAGGTAGTACCAGTACCGCCAGTTTCTGCCACCGTAGGGGCAGCTGGCGTTACTAAGCCGTTAATCGTCAGACCACCCAGCGTACTCGAGCCCGCTACATTAATTGATGTCCCGACTGATAGTCCTCCACCAATTGATTCATTGCCAGTGATGCTGGAATTGGTATCAACTGTTAGTGAGCCAATTTCGGCACCGCCAGCTTCAAGTTGCTGGATATAGGCACCGCCAAGATCATATATCTCAACATAGGCGGCTGTAGCGGTTTCACCGCTACCATACAGATAGCGACCATTCACCAGCACATTCATATCTTCCGTATCATTAAATGATATCGGCGTTGTTCCGAGACTACGTGGATTGCCTGGGTTGGTTACGTCTACCGTTTGTATCGTAGCGGTAGATGAACTAAAATTGCCAACATAAAGGTAATGATCTTGAGCAAACAGGGCAGCTGGATCACTTGTCACAATACTACCGACAGTTGTTGGGTTAGTTGGGTTGTCGATGTCTACAATGTATACCGTATCATTGTTGCCATCAGCCAGATAAGCGTAACCACCCTGGACATACAAAGCTGTAAAAGTATCACCCGCTGTCCCGAGCGGATATGACTCAACTAAGTTGGGTTGAGCTGGATTGCTAATATCAAAAATTGCCAGTTGGTGGCAGGAAGCCTGGTCAGAAATAGCATAGACGTAGCGACCGTAGGCAAATATCTGTCCGACCGAACAAAAAACTGACTGAGACGTTCCTAACTGAATCGGACTGGAAGGGTTTGAGATATCATATGCGGTAAGACCGGAGTTGGCGGTATCAGAGTAAAGATATCTTCCCTGAACGTATCCAGGACCTGCAAGAGTCAGCGTACCGGCTAGGGCTGGATTCGCGGGGCTTGAAATATCGATAATAGTCACTTCGCCACCTGTTGAAACGTAGAGATATTTACCCTGAATCTGTAGTGTAGAGAAATCAAGGTTCCCGCCGGTAATTGTCGTGGTATTCAGCAAGATTGGGTCAACCGGGTTACTGATGTCATAGACCGATAGACCGCTCTGATTAGCTTCATACAAATACTTACCCTGCGTCGCAATACCGGAACCATTAGTAAATGACCCGAGCGTCGCCAAAGGTGTGCTTGGAACGTTACCACTGACATAGAGTTGCCCCGAAGCTGTTCCATAACCACCGATCGACACTTCGGGCTCTGCTGCTACTGTGTCGGTTGAAACATACGCTGTTGTGGAGGTTGGGGGAGTAATTGAGGCGGTAGAGATACTGCCATTATCAGCATACGGAGTGCCTGAGCTGTAATTTGAAAGTACCGTTGTTAAGTAATCTTCAGTACAGCTACTGGTGCCCGAACAGCGATAAATTCTATAGGAATATGCCCCAGTGACAGCTGTCCAGTAAACATTAAGTATGCCATGGGTAGGTGTTACTCCGGTAGATTGGGTACTTGGAGCTGTTTCGCCTCCTACATCATCAGTAGCAGTTATCTCGTAATAGTACGTCAGACTATTACTGAGGCTACCACTACCCGAACTCGCAGCAGCAACAGTTAGCCCTGTTGGGCTGCTCATGGGAGCATAAGTGGAATCAATATCTACTTGGTCGTTCACTGTATCAACATCAAGCACCGAGTTACCAGCACTCGTTTGAACTTGAAAGGCATTCGTCGAGTTTGTAGTATTGCTGATCAATTCCTGACCACCCACACCAAGACTGCCGTCTACTTCAGTGTTGCCATCAACCGCGAGACCGCCGCCAACTGATTCGCTCCCGAAAACTTGTGCAGTTGTGTCTACTGTTAGGGTGCCGGTCTCGGTTCCTCCGGCTTGTAGTTCTTGGATATATGCCCCACCAAGATCGTAGACCTTGAGCGGACTATAGGCATACAGGTACCGACCTTGTATTTGTATCCAGCCAATGCCACCAAGTGATGCAATCTGCCTCATATTACCAGGGTCAGAAATATCCTCTACATAGTAAGCACCATAACCAGAACCGAGATACAGGTATCGTCCTTCAGCTACCATATAACCAGGGGAAGCAGCTGTAGTTACATCTGACAGAAGGACGGGCGCCGTTGGATTACTAATATCGATTGCTGCCAGCTGACCACCACTAGAGGTCGTATAGCTCACATACGCATAACTTCCTTGGACTGTGACAACCGGATCTGTAGTGTTATTGCCACTTGGCAAGAATGTACTTGCAGAGGTGTAGGCAATCGAAGGAGCCGATGGGTTAGCCACGTTCACAACCTGCAGGAAAGCACCTGACGAGGTGGCGTACGTGAGATAGGCGTAATTCCCGGATACGGCAATCGACGATGCGGAATTAGATCCACTACCCCCGGCTACTGCAGTACTACTTGCTAAGTAGGGAAGATTGGGGTTGGAAATATTATAGATATCCAGGTTACCGTTACCGTCTAACAGATACACATAATTACCTGCAACCACTAGACCATTATTGTCATAAACGTCGGACTGAGCCCCCCCGGGCAAACCTAATTGAGCTACTCGACCGATCGTCGACGGATTGCTGACGTTATAAACCTCAAAGAAACCGCTACCAAAATCACCCGTAGTAAGAGAATACAGATACTGACCTTGCAGTGCCATGTCAACCGGATATTCACTACTCAGAGAGAGGGGAGTACCTTCAAGAGTAGGGTCATCCGGGTTGTTGATGTTGAATGTCTCAATAGATTGTGCAGTGCTATCTGAAGCATACAAATAATCACCGCCAACTACTGCATCATAAATCTGATCAGTCGTATTATAACCACCGATTGAAGTCGTAGGAGCCTCGCCGCTCACATAGAGTTGACCGGTAGGACTACCATAACCACCAACCGACATCTCTGGACTCGTTGCTAAGCTGTTGGTAGATAGGTAGGCGGTTGTTGTAGATGGAGGAGTAGCCGATCCAACGGTAAGAACTCCCGTATCGACGTAAGGATTCGTTGAGCTGTAGTTAGTTAAGACGGTTGTCAGGTAGACCTCGCTACAGCTAGCTCCGGAACAGCGGTAGATATTGTAGCCATAAGCACCGGTTACTGCCGTCCAGTATAAGTTAATACTCCCCGTGGTAGGGGTTGTTGTTCCCCCCGAGACTGCGGTAGGGGTTGTCTCGCCCCCGGACGCATCGACAGCAGTTACCTGATAGTAGTAAGTCAGGCTATTACTCAATGTTCCCGTAGCCGTACCGGCTGCAACCGTTAGACCGGTTGGACTACTCATAGCCGTGTAGGTACTATCGATGGCTACTTCGCCGTTCGTGGTATCAACATTAAAAACAGAGGCTGTTGAGCTATTTTCAACCCGAAGGGCAGCTGTCGAGTTGACCGAATTCTCAAGCGTCACCGCCCCAGTATTGCCAACACCAAGTAGCACTTGCCCTAAACCTGAGCCGACACTCGCTCGTATATTGAAAAGGTTGGAGCCAATGCTGGTGCTGGCATCCTGAATATTAAGCGTACCCTCACCAGAGGTAAGGAGAATCTGAGGCGTCGTGCCGCCGGTTGAGGCAGTATAAGCTGCCTGCAAAGCTGTGGTACCACCGGCACTACAGCTTGCAAATATTAATTGTGAGGCAGTCGAGGCACCGGATTGCAAACATTGACTGGTAGATGGTCCAGTAATCGGCAGTGTCAAAGTATACGATGCCGTCTCAGAAGCAGATGTATTAATTGTGACCCCATAACTACTGGCGTTAGTAGAGTTAAAGAGAAGCTGCCCATTGGTGCCACCTGTACCAGCTTTACCAAGCTGCACTTGGTTGCCAGACGTATCGACAGCAAGAATATTATTACCGCTGGCATTTTGGACTTGGAAAGCAGTCGTCGAGTTTGTAGTATCCTCAAAGCTACCACTACCACCAACGCTTAAGTTAGCACTATCGGCCACATTATTAAGGAAAGTAGCTTGATCATCCACTGTTAATGTACCAACAACTGCCGTATTACCAGCAGTTAGACTACCACCGGTTCCTGGATTGTTCAGAGTACCACCATCAGCACCCACAAGGTCGAGTGAACCACCAATCGTAGTACGGCTGGTAGAAGCATAGTAATCAGTGGTAGTAAGTGTTTGGCTACCACCGAGGTTGTAAAGATAACCGTCATAGGTAGTGAAAGCTCCGGTGGAGGGTGGAGCGGTAATCGATGTCCAGGTGCTATTCGCCCCAGTACTGGCATTCAGTGAAGCATAATAAGTGTTACCACTACTACCAGAGACAGCATAGATGTAACCATTGACAATATTAGCTTGAGAAATACGGGCGCCTGTCGCACCTAACGTGGCAACACTGTTAGTGCTCGTTGTCCAGGCACCGTTTAAACCATTGGCTCCTATAAGACTGTAATAAACCGCGGTATAGCCAGTATTACCTCCAAGATAGTATAGGTACCCATTGGCTGCTACTGCCATCCCATTCGAACTTACTGCCGGCAGGGCATGCGTTGAGGTTTGCCAGGTACCAATTGAGCCGTTGGCGTTGACCTGCGTATAGTAGACCGTGTTAACGGCAGCAAATGAGGTATTCTCACCACCAAGTTCGTAGATATAGCCGTTCGCCGCTACGGTAGAGCCTTCACCAACTGCAGCGGTGAGGGTGTTTGGTGATGTCTGCCAGGCACCGACACTTCCATTAGGGTTTAGCTCAGCATAATAGACAGTATTATCCACCGTTGATGCGTCGCTTCCACCAACAACATAGATGTAATTACCAACAACGACAGGGTTAAAGTACTTACGAACCAGTGGTAATGACGTTCCCGTACTCCAGCTACCAAGAGTACCGTTACCGTTAATAGGAGCGTAGTAGACGCTGCTTAAGTTATTACTACTGTTATCTCCGCCAAGCAGATACATGTAGCCATTCGCCGCAATACCACCTTCACGCTCAACAGCTACAGGCGTATTTGTCGTAGACGTCCAAGTACTAAGAGCAGCGGGATCAGTACCATTGATAGTGACGTTCGAGCCAGAGGTATCGACATTGAGAACATCGGTGCCAGCATTATTCTGAATTTGAAAAGCACTGTTAGAATTAGCTGCATTCTCAAAAACGGCTGGGGTAGTAAGCGTCGTCCCGGGCAGTTGCAGTGTTCCAAGTTGGTAATTGGTTACTCCGGTCGGTTGCAGCTGGACGTCATCAATATAGATACTGCGAGCCGATGAGTCATTTTGAGCAATCGTTAGCGTCGATAAATTTGAGCCCGTAGTAGCACTACAGGAAACGCGCACAAAGCTCGACGTACTCAGTGTTTGAGTAGCTGGCGAACAGGTATGAGCAGTGCCATCATTAAGCGTAATCGTAAAAGCGGAGGCGTTCATGGCCGTACTTGGCATAGCATAGAATGAAACATAATATGTGCCAGCTCCAACCGTTCCAGTGAATGCCGAGGTTTGAGCTCCTCCGTTCGAAGAAGTTGTTGTCAGGTTAAGCGAATCTAACCCATCATAACTATCTGCCGCTGTCGTGTTTTGGGCGATCGTCCCAGGAGTAGTCGCAATCCAACCAGTTGAAGCGCTCGTAAAGCTGCCATCTTCAAAACTAGGATATGTTAGCAGATTACTCGTTGCGCTCGTACTGGCATTTATGAGATCACTCCCAGAAGCATTTTCGACCTGTAGGGCGTTAGCAGAGTTGGAGCTTGGTGCAAAGATATTCAACCCCGTAAAGGTCTGACTAGCCGTTAATTGAGCAAACGAAGCAGCCGTTAGACCACCAAGCTCGTTGGAGTTGAGTGAGTACGGCGTCGACGTCAGCAAGATGTATGGCTTCATCTCGGTGTCGCCACCACAGTTAGAAGTAAAGTTGGTGCTAATCGTACAGCTGCTAGTATTGCCTATCTGGAGCGATAGGTAGAGTGGGTAGGTGTTCCAGTTGATAGCGGAGTTGGTATAACTCTCACAGGCACCACCGTTAAAAGAACAGACTGATCCAAGAGGAACCACAAAGGTACCGCTGGTGAAGGTAATGCCACCCTCAGCCGAGCCGACAAGATAATCTTCCGTCCAGGCTAGCGTACAGCCGCTACCAGTGCTAGGAGTACAGGTAGTAGCAGCATTGTAGATCTTGAACTCCATGTTATACGTACCGTCAGGGATATTAATACCCGCTGAGGTGACAACTTTACCCTCGAAGCTTAACTCCTGGTTAATTCCCGCTGTAGCATTTGCCTGTTTTGGTGTTGATAGAAACACGAATAAAACGACGAAAAATGCACCTACGGTAAATAGCGCTCGCCATTTACTCCACATGCTATGCACATGATATCAAGGGTGAAACATAATCGCAATACGCTTATGACTAGATGTAAGGAATAACGTTACTTATATTACAACAATCGACAGTCAATATGTACAAATTCTTACTGTTTAGCGCTTTCGTTTGTGCTTAATCTTCTTAATAATTAAGAAAATTACGGCTACAGTCACCAACAGCAATACTATCATTGGCACGTTAATATAAAGGAAGTTTTTGGTAACACTGGTGAGCACCGTTGAGCCAGCGTAACTATAAACTATTTTTAAGTGATACATCCCAGGCCAGGCCAACCAGTGACTTGACTCATGCAAGTTAACACTCATCAGTATTGAACTACTGGGTAGTACTAATAGAGAGGTGTTATTAAGAACGCTCTGTGTGAGGAGGTGATTATGAGCTCCCGAAACATTGACGTAACCAATCGGAGTCGACTGGGTGTTGCCGGAATTGGCAACAATGAAACTTACTGTTTTCGGCAAACTCAAACTCACATCATTTTGCAGAATATTGCTAAGCCGCAACGATTGTGTGCCACCACCAGCGGTTACAAGGAAGATTAACGACGCCACTGATGGTATAAGGCTAACCTTCGTATTGCTATTGGTCGTAGCAATAGCACTGGCCGTGTAGACAATCGCACCATAGTGACCCCCCGCCGCTAAACTCTCAGCATTGAGTATGTTAATTGTTACGGCTTGATTGGCATTAGGCTGTAAGACAAATTTGGTCGTGCTAATCTGGACCGAATTTTGAAGACCATGAGGATTATTGGCTGGATTGTAGGTTGCCGATGAATAAAAGTTAATCGTACCTGACTGTCCGATGGATCCAAAATCTTGAGGATGCACTGCGACATTCAATGGCTGACCACTAATGTTAGTTACTGTTTCATCAAAGGTTTGAATGCTTTGACTTTGACTCAGTGTTGCTTGAGTTATCGCCGGCGAAACCCGCAGACCACTACTTACGCCGGTGCCCGCAGCCAAGGCAGAACCAACAAAACCCTCGAGACACATCACTAAACTCACCGCGATTTGCAGCAAAAATTTCTTCATTATGCCTACAAGTGTACTAGAAGGAACCAGCACCGACAATTGTCACCGTATCTGCATAATCTGTTGCTTCTGGTGTTGTAGCAGTTATAGTAGCTGATTCTTTGACCTTTACGATAGCTGCATTGGTAGGTGCTGTGGCTGAAGCGATCTCTGCTGGAATCCCATTTAGTCCATCACCTGTACCGCCTGTACCAGTAAATGGCGTAGTAACTGAGAGTGTTGCCCCCGACGTATTACTTTGATAGGCTGCATTGGTAATATACCCTTCAGCCGAAGAGGTTATCGTCACCGCAGTTGCATTTCCTGGACTCGTAGAAGCTATAGTATGGGAAGCATTGGTCGAGTGTAGCCCTGTACTTGAGTCATAGGCCCATATTCCTAGACCGTTGGCTGCATTCGTGCTGACAGTAGCGTTCACACCGGTTGTTGAAGTCACTCCTGAGGTTGACAATGTATTAAGTGGATCAGTTGAACCACCCAAGGTCAATGTAAATGTCTGTGGAACCGTAGCGGTAACACTAATTGATTCGTTGGTACCACCAGTTAAGATCGAATAGTAGGCCGTACCTGTATCTTGGGTATCAGTCATAGTATAACTATAGACCCCAGCAGCTGAAGGATTAGTTACTGCCGAAGCACCCGTAAAGGCAACACAGTAATTAGTGCTGGCAGCAAGTGACGTCACACCCGTTAGCGAAATAGTTGCACTCGCGCCCGTGGCTGTCGGAGACCCTGGAACCCCGGTGGGAGCACCACCTGGTAAAAACTGAAAAGCGGTTGCACACGTTGCCGTGGTACCGAGATTAGCGTTAGTAGTAGCAACCGCAGCCCCTGTTCCAGTTAAGGCAATTGATATCGTTCCGGGCACACCACCAGTAGCTGATGATTTAAATGCAAGGTACAGCTGACTACTCCCTGAAGCGTCCATGTTTGACTCAACCGCCCACATGTTCGTAAGAGCTCCGAGAGCTGATACTTTAGATACACCCGAAAGAGTAGCAACAAGTAAGACGGCGACAAACAAGAGAGCGATTGATTTGTCCCAGATGCGGTTTTTTTGTTTCAATATCATTAAGATTCTCTAGACATAAGCATAATTTATGTCAACGGCGCTGTCAATTTTTTCACACTAAGACTTTTCCCCAATTTGAGAATGAAAACTGTTACCGCCAATTAAAACTGGCCAGTACGTTGCTAAACGTTGCCTGTAAATCAGCCGTTCCGAGGCTATCGTTACCCAGCAGAGAAATATCAGCAGACATGCCATTATGGAGTGAGTAAGCAACTTCATTAAAGCCCACAGCCGATGTATCTGTCATAACAATATAGCTCTTCTTGCCAACCACTATGGTTGACTGGCGATACTCGCTAGGATTGAGCGTCCGGGCGTGGTAGCCGCTATCGGCCGTCAGACTATTAGATGCCAAGCGTGTCACGCTAATAGCCAAAATCCATGTCTGGATGTCGCTATATTTATAGCTATAGGCTTCCAAAATAGGGTTAATTGGTTTTTGCTGAATACTATTAACTTGAAAGGCGGCCGGATAGGCAAACGTTATGTAGGTACCCTGAACACCAACCGGATTAAAGTTAAAAGACAAACCGGCGTTTTGCTGAGCAGTAGAAGGATTGGTAATAATACCTGTCGAATTGCCATTCAGTCGATTGAAGATGTAGAAAGCCGACCCAATCATAACCATAACAATAATCACCAGCGCTATCATTAATCGTTTTTTCGATCGTCGTTTTCTAACAGGAGTCGGCAGAGAATCTTCAGTACCAGCTGCAAGCTCAGACATGATGACGCCGAGTTCTAGGCTGTTGGAGTTTTCGCAAACGGTGGACTAGGTAAATAACCACGATAATCATACCGATGAACAAAAGCAACAGCAGCAGCAATAGCAGTAACAGTTTCCATGGTATAACCCAAAACGACAGTACTGCCGTAATCGGTACTTGGCTCTGGCCATTGCTGTAACTCATAACGAGCTTTGCGTAGTATTTGCCAAAACGGAGCTTATTGGCTTGTGAAAAGTTCCAATTCAGTTGATATACCAATTGATTCTTTTTTGTAATCTGATGCCCATCGACCAGTTTTGGCTGAAAAACCGGGAAACCGTTAGTCCAAGATGCTTGAAAAATTCGATTCGTGTTCGGTAAGATGTTGCCTTGACCACTATTAACAGAGATGGTGTCGATAATGCTACCCGGAGGAAAATTTGAAGATTTACTGATAAATATATCGCCGCCGGGCGCTAAGAAGATATTGCCATTATTATGAATATTGACGGAAAAGGTAGCCGGGAGATATTCGTACAGTTTCTTATTGGCGGTGAAGCCAGCAACTTGCACGGAGTGAACTTCGTTAGCCGAAGTAGTATCAAGCAAGATTAAGACTACATTGGAACCAGAGATGCTGGCCCCCGAACCATTCAGCGCATGCGCCGTAATCGGTTCAAAACCAACACCGAAATTGTAGCCTAGCGAAGCAGTCTTTGGGATTATCAGTGTCATCGTAACAGCCACTGGCACATCAGGCGGAGCCACAAAAGCTGAGGGTGAAAAGTGTGCCCAACTTAAGAACGGGTCGTCGCTACTCGCCGGCTGCAGTGCCGGTTTGCCAGATGTACCTGCTGCTCCGAAGGTAAACAACTTAATGGCAATAGGAACAGGCTGCGGATTATTATTCTGAACATGCATGATTACCGTAGTCGTCGTCCCCGGCTTTGAAGAGACAACCTCAGAAACTGGTGAGGTTGTTAAATTCGTGCCGGTGGTGGCAGCGCTAGCCGTCGAAACAACCAGGAGGAGTGGCAGCAGCAATGCTGATCCCAGCATTCCGAGCATTGGTACGCCTCTTTTCATATTGGTATAGTATAGCGCACTAGAAAGAAGCCGAGGCCGAGAAGGTTAACACTTCCTGATAATCTGTTCCGGCCGGATCGGTCTTGGCTGATTTAGCCTGCAGTTCAATTGTGCCAACTCCGCTACTGACTTCATCAGCAGTTGTAAGAACTTGAGTAAACGCCGTCGTGTCAGTACCTACATTATTAGCACTGCCATTATATGGACTAACCAGACTAAGAGGACCACCAGAGCTTTGGGTAGCACTAACTCCTTGAAGACCAAAGCCTTCGCTTAACGAGGCGAGGTTGCCGGTAACGCCAGCAATAGTGTATGACTTGGTTGGACTATGGAGACCGCCGTATTTACCGATCAGGAAAACATTTGCGCCTGATTCGGCATCAGTTGTTAACGAAGCAGTTATATTAGTGCCACCAGTAATCACACTGCCCGCCGTCAGGTTGCCAAGAGAGATCGAGGTTGGCGAAACCGAAAAAGTAATTGATGGAGCCGTAGTAGTAGCGGAAGCATAGGCACCGTATTCGGTATTCGTAAATTGTCCTTCTTTGGCAGCCACTTTCACCTCATAGGTCGTACTGTTGCTCAGTCCCGTCATATATGAGCCACCAGAGCCGCCCCACGCGGTGTAGCTTTGATAAACTGGGGAACTACCAAGCAATCCCGTTGACTGAACGTAATTGGTGGTTACAAAACTATTGGAAGATACCGCGATGGCGTAGGTGGCGTCAGTCGGATCATTAGTAAAATTCACCGTAAATTGCAATTCATTATAATATGTGCCGGAACCATTGGAGAGGGTCGGGGCAAGTGGTACATTGATCTGTTCCGTCTGAACGGCACCCGTATTGGCAGTATAGGTGGTGCTGTTGGCTGTCCCCGATATTTCACCAACGTTCGCTTGAGCTTTATAGGTTGTAGAGCTGGCATTGTTAGTACCGCCTGGCCCGACCGAATAGCTGTTAAGTTTGTATGACGTGCTGGACGAAAAAGATGCTACCACCATCGTCCCCAAACTCATTAGCGTTAGTCCCCATCTAAGCATTAGCTACTATTGTAGTGGGAAACTACCGACTTAGGCAACTGGTCCTACGCAAGCAATAGGTTATTGGCTTATGCCTCTTGCTTCGTAACATGCTGATCGGTGTATAGTCTGGCTTCAGGAATTTGTTTGAGAACTTGAGCTGGCTGAGTAGAGAGCGCTAGTGCCTTACTACTTAATTGCTCAAGCGCTGGCTCTTTGCGGTCGCCATAGGCAAAAGCAAAAGCGATTGAGACTTGTTTGAGTGCCATCATCGTCAGCGTAATGCGGGTATAATCCATAGCCTTGTAGCCGCAGACGAGTGCCTTGCTGCGAGTTGCTGCCGACTTAGGCAAAATCCCAGCAATATGGCCGTCGACGCCAATACCAAGCTGAGCAACGATTACATCAGCGTTGGCAAAAGCTGTTTCTATAACCTGCTCATAACGTTTAACCGTCTGAGTAAGCGACATATTAACTGGCATCAGCACCGGCACGACTGTGGCTTTGCCGGACTTTAAGCCACCCTCATAAAGTTGACGCAAGTTGGAGTCAGCATGGTCGTACACGTCATATCGTTCGTCGGTAAGCATGATGGCTAAATTTGGCTGCAGCTTGGTTGGAATCCGTTTCATCACCTGGACACTCAGCGCAATATTGGATCCACCCGATACCAGCCACAGAACCCGCTGATCTGGGAGGGCCGTCAATAAGTAGCGGGCCAGCACTTTGGCGGCTTTGGTACTGTCAGGTTGATAATACATCTGTAACACTATGGATTCCCTCGCTTAGTCAATGATATAGGTCATTATAAATTATTTTAAGCTGGAAGGTGTAGTATTACTTCTCGTCTTGTCTAATACCAGTCAGGCCCCAGGCTCTCACTAAACTAATCGCGAATAAGGCAATGACAATGGTTTGAAAAACGCCAATATTAATATATCGATGAGGGTGTGTCAGTATCTCAAGCGCAAACCCTAACTCTATAACATATATAATAGATGAAATAACCAATGAGATAATGTGACTATAGCGTCGCAGCCGCCAACAGCTAAGCAGACCAAGTATCGACATAACTAATGATACATAGCCGATACTGGCGTGGGGAAGAATGCCGATTAGGGAAATAAAAAACACATTAATAAGACTGGCGTACGAACTCTCTGCCAAAATACGATCTGTATCAGCTAGTTTGTTATCGCCTATCTTTTGCAGTACTACCGATAAACCAACAAACAATAATCCTATAAAAGAGGCTGAGGCACCCAGACAAGCAATAAAGAAGTCTTTTAGATCAGCAGGAATCATAGCTATAGCATACCACCCGCTATGGATCAATTAATTGGGGTCAATCAAACCGAGCGAATACTAGACTGGTTAAGATTTCTCTGGGTAGCCGACAACAAGACGCAGTGAAGCCTCAAATTCGTCGTATCCGTGTTCAGCATCTTCCAATGTCCGCTGAATCGTCGCCGCCACCCACGGAAAATTACGTTGCATCTCGCTAAGATCCATCTCTTTGATTTCTTCCGGGCCAGGTGAAGACTGTTCTTCAATCACGCGGCCAAAGGTTAAATGAATAACTGTTGTGGCAATAAGATCGGCTTGGCGCGCATCAACACCGGCACTGATAAGTGATTCTTGAGTCGTCTCAAATATACGAAGCAGCGATATGGCCGGATATAAATGGGCACCAGCCACAATCCGTGCTCCATCCCGCCGGGAAAGCATTGCCTTGCGCAACCGCTGAGCGATAGTAACCAACCAGTCTTGCCAGGCTTCATCTGCCGGTCGCGGCTTCAGGTCTTTAAACTCTGTCTGTAATATTACCTCGGCCATGTAGTCGATCAATACTCCTTTATTCTTGAAGTGCCAGTAGAGGGCCGGGGCTTGCATATCAAGCAAGCTTCCAAGTTTTCGAAGCGATAAATCATTCAGCCCCTCCTGGTCAAGCAGATCGAGCGCAGCCTCAATGATTCGCCGTTGGCTATCGTTCGGCTCACCATATTTACTGCTAACTCGTTCACGAACTCGCTCAAAATGCTTGTTCATGCGCGCTTGTTGGGCTGCCAGACGCTCCTGGGCACGGCGCTGGGCATCTTCCAGTCTCGCCAGGGCGACATCACGAGCAGCGTTATCACTTTGTTTCATAATTACATGCTAGCACTTGACGCAGTAATTGAACAGTGTTAAATTGAAATCATCATTACTATAACAGTGTTAAGGAATACAGCGTGAGCCAACAAAACAAAACCAATCTCGCCGTCGAAGCCAAAGGACTTGTGAAAGTATTTGGCGATAATCGGGCGGTTGACGGCGTTGATTTACAGGTGCCAGAAGGCACAATTTACGGAGTACTTGGTCCGAACGGTGCCGGTAAAACAACCGTTATTAATATACTGTCGACACTCCTCAAAGCAGACGGCGGCAAAGCAAAAGTATTCGGCCATGATGTCGGCAAAGAAGCCCAGATTGTTCGTCAGTTGATTGGACTTACCGGACAGTCTGCATCAGTCGATGAAGCTCTCTCAGCAACTGAAAATCTTGTTATTTTTTCACGGCTTTTAGGTCTTACCAGCAAACAAGCCAAACAAAAAGCTGATGACCTCCTCCAAGAATTTAACTTAACTGAGGCCGCCAAACGACCTCTCTCTAAATTCTCAGGTGGTATGCGTCGACGACTTGACCTAGCGGCCAGCCTCATCGCCCAACCACCACTTATTTTTCTCGACGAACCAACCACCGGGCTTGACCCGCGCACTCGTAACCAAATGTGGGATACGATTCGTCGGTTGGTAACGAATGGTTCTACGGTGCTCTTAACGACACAATACCTCGATGAAGCCGATCAACTGGCCAATCGGATCGCTGTTATAGATCGTGGCAAAGTAGTCGCCGAAGGCACACCCGATGAACTCAAAGCATCGGTTGGCATTGCTACTTTGCAGCTACAGCTGGTCCATGAAAAATATGCAAGCCAGACACTTGAAATAGTGCAGACGGTGCTCAAAACCAAAGCCCAGGTGTTGGAGCCAATGCTTATTACCGCCCCAATGGCTGATCCAGAACGTATTACTGATCTCCTTATAGAGTTGCGAAAAGCTGGCATCCATCTTACCGAGGTTAGTGTCCAGAAACCAACCCTCGATGAAGTGTTTTTAACGATTACCGGTCACGATACAAAACAAAAGGAGGCAGACCATGCGTAATACTGATATAAAGGCAATCGTACCTGCGAGCGAGCGACAACTAAAAAACCGCATAAGCATACGACAGACCATCCGCGATTCATTTACCATGGCGTATCGAGGTTTGCGGAAAATGCGCCGTAATCCCGAACAGTTCTCCGATGTTACCATCCAGCCCATTATCTTTACCCTGATGTTCGCTTACATCTTTGGCGGTGCTATTGCCGGCAATGTACACAACTATCTCCCCACTATTATTCCGGGTATCCTAGCCATGACCGTCTTAACAACATCACAGGTTACCGGTGTACAGATCCGCGAAGATATGGACAAAGGTGTCTTTAATAGATTTCGTAGCATGCCGATATCACGCATCGCCCCACTGGCTGGGGCGCTCCTGGCTGATACCATTCGGTACGGTATTGCTACGGTGCTTACCTTGGCAATGGGCTATGTCCTTGGGTGGCGGCCTGGCGGTGGTTTCAAGTACCTAGTGATTGGTGCCGTACTGACCGTTGTTGTCGCCTGGTGCATTAGCTGGATTTTCGCTTTCATTGGTATGGTTGCCCGCACCGCATCCAGTGTGCAGGGAATTGCCTTTCTGTTTTTATTCCCCCTCACTTTCCTGAGTAATGCCTTTATACCCGTCAAGAGCTTGCCCGGCTGGCTACAGGGATTTGTGAAATTAAACCCAATATCTCACCTGGTATCTGCCGTACGCGAACTAGCCAATCAGGGGGTTATCGATCACGACTTCTGGTACTGCCTACTGGGAGCAGCGGTTGTCGTCGCTGTATTTGGGCCACTGACCGTACGTGCCTATATGCGTAAAGCCTAGGCTTCCTTTAATCTACCCAATTGCTATCACTTCATGCCATTGCTACTATTAAGTGAATGAACAAGGATCAGCAGGGTTTCGGCGTCATCAGACTCGTCTTATTGTGCCTGGTCATTATCGGAGCCATAACTGTCTTTTTAGCCTATAGGCATCACCACAAAGCGATTACCCAAACCATTGACAGTTATAAAGCCTGCGCCCTTAAATACCCGGTTCAACAAAGCTACCCATCAGTCTGTTCGGTGCCAGGTGGACGATCATTTACCGATCCTAGCGAGAATGCTCCGGCGGCACCCTAGACTATCCGCAGTCCCGTCTTACAAAAATCAAACTTCGTAGTACACTAAACTAATGAATCCAACCAGCAATACCCCTCTTCAGGGGACAAAACTACAAAACTTTGAGCCCGGCACAAAGGTGAACGAGCTAGCAATTATCGATATTAAAGAAGGTGACGGCGCTATCGTGCAGCCCGGAGCAACTATTACGGCTCACTACACCGGGGCATTAGTCAATAACGGCACCATTTTCCAGAGTTCACACGATTTCGGTGATCCCCTAACGTTCGGACTAACTCAGGTCATTAAAGGCTGGACTGATGGTGTCCCTGGCATGAAAGTAAATGGCGTTCGCCGCTTAGTGATTCCAGCTGCTGAGGCCTACGGTCCCGCTTCTCCCAGTCCCGATATCCCTCCAAACTCTGATCTCGTCTTCGATATTGAACTAGTCAATATTCAATAACCTACTATTTATTCTTCTTAGACTATAGGTTACTAAAATACGGCGTGCTCCGACGTTGAGCTTCAAACTCACAACTTTGCGTATAACACATTAATATGTTACTATAATTATATTCAGGCGAATGCTTGGATTGCTCATCCTTGAATAAGGATTGAGTCGTACCTAAGGAGGGGATGTGTCTGGAGAGACAATACGGGCAGCCGTGCAAAAAGCATTACATGATGCTTACCAAAAAGGCAGACACGACGAGCGCCGCGCTATAGAAGAGCAGATTACTGCTCTACTTAACCAGACCGGGACTACCGACGACTGGGAGAACCGACCCATCGAAGAACTGCATCTGTCCGAGAGGCCAACTACCTGCCTACAAAGGGCTCGAATCGATAGCATTGGACGACTTATCGAAACGACCGAGTCTGAGTTACTGACAATAACAAACTTTGGACAGAAGTCCCTTGACGAGGTCGTTGCCAAACTTGACGAGTGGGGACTGCACCTAAAAACTAACCCACGTAAGTGTATCTAGCAGATAGAGCCGGTGCCAGGAAGGTAAAGACAGTGGTTGAGCCCTTGCTCCCACACCCTTCCTGGCCGCCCGCCATATAACCCCACCAATTTCTCCTTAGGTATTTTCTTGCTCCACAAGTGAAGGCTTGTGCTGATGAGCTGAAAACAGCGAAAGCAAGCACGTATAACCGGTCGCCATACAATATATCCTAGATTCCATTCTTTTTGCGTATAGTTTGATAAAATGCTATGGGTTACCTATAAAAAATAAACATTAGTTCCAGCAACTGTTTACCATAATGAACAACCACCGAGATAAAAACAGCAAGCACATCAGTCTCCCTATACCGTCCGTCTCACCACGATTTATAGAAGTACTGCTGCCTATCATGGTATGCACCAGCATAGTCGTGGTAGCAGTTTTCATAAAACTAAATTCGCCAGCTTCCCAGCATATCACCAATCGCACGGTGGCCCAGGCTGTTCGCCACCCAGCAACGATACACAGGCAGGTTCAACGCCACCCAACTTCCGTAGCAGTTCCCAGTATTAGCACACCAGCCCCGACTGTTACTAAAACAGTCAGTCCGACGGTTATTACCACCAGTTCTAATCCTCAACCAACCGTTACTCCTTCACCTAACAGCAGTGTCAGCAATCTTACCCCCGCCTCCACCACCAGTCCCAGTAGTTCAACTCCCACTACCACCCCACCCACCACCACCGGCTACAGCTCCACTAACTGGTCTGGGTATCTGGCCGCCACCGGGACTTTTAGTGGTATATCAGCTTCGTGGACCGTACCCCAGGCAACTGGCAGTAGTACGACAAAAACTTCAGCTGATGCTACCTGGATTGGTATCGGCGGCGTAACGTCGAGTGATCTTATTCAAGTCGGCACCCAGGATATTGTGTCGCCGGGCGGGCAGGTTTCAACAGCGGCATTCTATGAACTCCTGCCAAACGTTTCACAGACCATTCCGGGAGTAACAGTGGCAAGCGGTGACTCCATGACCGCTTCACTAACCGAGACTTCGCCTGGACTATGGACCATTAACATTATTGATAATAATAACGGCCAATCATTCACTCAGACAGTGGCCTATGCCTCGTCGCAATCCTCAGCCGAGTGGATTGAAGAAGATCCGAGTCATGCTTTCAATCGGCTTTTCCCGCTCGATAATTTTGGTACCGCCTCATTTACTAGTGGCTTAACCACTGATAACGGCAGCGCCGTGACGATAGCCGGCAGCAATGCCCAACCAGTCACCCTGGTCACCGACGAAGGACAGGCAGTAGCCACACCTTCGGTTATTGGGAGCGACGGGGGCAGCTTCAACATTACCCAGGATAGCCCCACACAGTAATCATCCCCATAGTAAGCTTGTTCATTATTAATACCTCAGTCATAAAGAGTATGCTAAAGAAGTACACATTAACAAGGAGACTCACATGGCTAAGTTTATTTTATTATATAACGGTCCAGCAACCCCTATGAATCAGATGACAGAAGAGCAAAGCAAGCAGACAATGGCAGGCTGGCAGACGTGGATGGGAAAAGTAGGCTCAGCTCTCACTGACATGGGTTCTCCGATGACTAACGGTAAGGCAGTGGTTGACAACGGCTCCATCGGCACCGCCACCGAGCTAAACGGCTATTCCATCCTTGAAGCTGAAAACATGGACGAAGCTCTCAAACTAGTAGATGGCCATCCATTTCTAAGCGATAAGTCAGGCAAGTTTAGTGTCGAAGTCTTCGAACTAGTGCCCATCCCTATGTAGAGCTTAGGCTTTTAACTCTTTCCTATATAACTATCGACGTCTCACCATCAAACCTATGTGGCTTGGTATACTTGGTTCATGAAAACAACTGGCGAGCGACTGCTTGAGTGCTTTTAGTGATTTAAAGAAGCTTGTTGACACAGAAGAACCTGACAGAGCAGAGGAATTTTCTTTTGAACTCTCAGGAAAATTTGTTATTGCCAGTTTGCTGCTCATGGCAAAGATGCCCAACCAGTCCAAGACTGAATTTAGACAAGAACTGCCTTTCAGTGATTTAGAGATCAGTTTATTGGACAACGGGGAGTGGAGCCGTCACGCCACGAGCCAATTGAAGGTTACCAAGCGCTTGAACGACTGGGTTCGTTTAGGCTCACTGCATATTGATGAACGTGCAGTTCACTGCAGCAGCTTCCTGATCACTCTCACCCCATACTTGGATTTATGGGACGAACGTACCCTGGCTGAATCTTTAGCCCGCAACCTGTCGCCAGACTAATATTTTTAGAGCCAAGACTGCTATTTCATAGTATCTTGTGCTACTGTGGATAATAATGAAAATAATCGTCGCTCAACCGGGGCCGCGTATGTTTTATCGTCCACTGGAAGGTGTCGGAGCATATAGCTATGAATTATCAGCCAATGGCCGTCAACACGCTGAGCATTTGAGAGACTTTTTTGATCAAGCAAATCTTTATAGCCTTAATACCTCGGATGCCGGTGATTGCCGACAAGCGACTGCCACCATCAAGCAGGGGCGCACTACTGCAAAACGCTACTTCTGGCACGAGCTTCGGGAGGGCCCCTTGCAGGGTAGCCCCGAAACGGAAGATGCTGAACTTTATCGTCGCAGCCACCTTACAAAGTTTCTGTCACAGTTAGCACTCTATACCTCTGAACTTGAGCTGCCATCCGAACCCGAGACTACCGTGGCAGTAATTTGCGGCATGTATACCATGAGAACGCTTGGCATGCTGCTTGACCCAAATCCACCCGCAACACTGCCGCGACTGCAGGGGCCAACCAGTCTCATGGAACTCCAGTTTAATCCTGCCTTGTCTGAAGTCACCGTTTAAGTCGTCCGACAAAGTAGCTCAAAGTAACGAGTCGTGCCGAACGGTATCTTTTGTTTTACCACTGGTTTAGAGGCCGCACTGACTGCTGAGGTGACCGTAAACTCACCATACTTTTGATTAATACAGTCCACCGCCTCGGTCAGCCAGGCCTCACGATTAACCTCTTCCAGTAAACTCAACTGGCTGCGCTCACTCGGCCCGAGATGATAGCAGGAAACACCGATCTCACGGATAACAATGTCCTGGGGTCGGCGGTTAAAGAGTAGCAGTGCCCGGCGATAAACTTCCTGATTAGAATAAAAGCTACTGCCAAAGACTTTACGGTCATACCAGTAGTCGCCATCAATTGACCGTACATAGACGTAAATACCACGAGCCGACATATTCTTATACCGCAGCTTCATACCGGTCGTTTCACATAGGTATGCCAGACGAGACTGCAAGGTTGCTTCATCTATCCGGGTATCTTCCAGCACATACTGCCGACCGATAGTTTTGGTTGTGGACAGTTGATCGTCAACCTCGTATCCCCGCAAGCGTTGATACCAATCCTCACCACAGACGCTGTGGAAAACTAAGTGCTTCAGCGCGTCAGACGGGGCATCCAAAAACTGCAATGGTGTATAAATGCCGCTGGCGTTTAAGCGGGCCTGGTTACGCTCAGCAATACCCGTCAGATCGATCAGAGTCAGGCTGCTCAGTACCTGCCGCAAGTTAGTATGATCAATGTAATCAAGACCATCGGGTTTATGGAGAGAAGCCGCCTGCTTAGCAAGAAAGCGGTTCGGGGCAATACCGATATTGCAGCGCATCCAGCAACCGACTTCATCCTTAAGGCGCTGTTTAATTTCCTGACCAATATCGATCAAGGACCGGGTGTTGATAACTGCCCGGCTGCCATGAAAATCAATAATACCTTCGTCAATACTTTTCATGGTAACGGCCGGTGAGTAGGAGCTCATAATGGCGACCAGTTTTTGATAAACAAAGTGATACTTAGGCGGGTCAGTTTCAAGCACCACTAGATCCGGTACTAGCAGTCTCGCTTCGTCAGCCCTCATGCCAACCTTTACGCCTTGACGCTTGGCTTCATACGAGGCCGCTACTACACAGGCATGCTTGCTGAGGCGATTTGTCACTCCGACCGGTTTGCCGCGCAGTAACGGTCTGGCTTGCTGCTCAACGGTCGCAAAGCAGGAATTCAAATCGATGTGCATAATCTGCGGCGGCTCTGGGTTAAACGGCCGCTGCATACGCCATATCGGCAATGTACACCAATTTCCAGTTCAAGCTCTCGGCATCAAATTCCAGTCGGTAATCAGCGGTGCCGTCGGTCATATCGAAGACATGCACCATGCGCTGACCCTTCTGGGTAGGGTGACGCAGTCCTGTTTCAGTAAAGATCACTTCTTTGCCGTCGTATTGCATCCGCTTTGGGAAACATTTTGGCTGGTTGTGCCCCTGAAAATAATAAGCTACTACGTTGATATCTTTATTAATAAGTAGAGTGTTTTCCATGATGCAAGCTCCTGATTAAAGGTTGTTTATAAGAGATCTGATACAAATTAATCGATCAGTGAACGGCTTTTAATAGAGTTGCCCGGTAAAAACTAACTAACCGTTCAGGTAGCGTTTCCTAACGAGAAACATTGCTTGCATTGGTGGGTCAGCAGGGACGCTTCAACGATAACGTTGGGTGTGTATACGAACCTAATTAATAAAGTCTGTGCGGTGGAAAGCTGAGATAAACAGCCAGCCCACACATGGCTAATGGTTAGTATGAACCTGGCAGGTAGAACGCGTCAATATTGATTTTAGTGACGACTGTTCTAGAACATAGCACAAAATGGATCCTCGGCAACACTCAGCTCAACTAGTGGCACCCTTGGTAATGGAGTGCCCCTGAGCGGGTCAACGTCCATGGTCCGTTTAAAATCATGAAGCGTAGCTCGCATAAACGTTAGATCAACAACGCTCATGTCAACCGGCAACACTCCTTGGTCGTGCGGTGTGGCCTGTACCATATATTTCCGCTCTACGAAGCCCACATTATATTCACTGGGCAGCTCATCAGGTTCTTCAATGTCAAAACCTTTGAAGATAGCCTCTACCGGCCCAGAAGCGCCAGCAAATCCCTGGTCACGGTAAAACGTGCCGACACTCAATAAATCAAGATCGCTATCGGGTACTGCATCACCACGGGCTCTTGAACCGACGATATAAAGACCCCAGTAATTTTTCTTCCACCCATCGGATTGCCGGATGCGATTGGCGTGATATACCATCAAACTAGCCATATCGAGCAGTAGTTGTTGATTACGTTTTGGGAGAACAGCAAATTGCTCGTTGGCTGAAACAACCTCCTTGGCTGCGTCAATCACTTCGTCCAAGACAGAGTAGTCTTCGGGCTCACGATCAGAATGTTGGCCCGATGGCGTAGTGGCGACACGCTCAGGCGCCTCACGTTCCCTTAACGGGTAGGCGTATTCAAAATGGTGAGTAAACATCATGGGTAGCTCCTTATTATTACGTATCGTTTAATGACAGTCAGTACAATCCGGCTCACGTGCCAGACCAGCACTTAGCATTGCTTCGGCTAACGCTTCCGCCTCTCGAGTTTTCGTTTCTTCCTCAACTTCATCAAGAATGGCGTCGATCTCGTCAAGCAGCTTATCCGTCTCGCTCAAATCAACTACGTCTCTTTGAGAAGTAGTTTCAGTTCGTTCCGTCGAAGTTTGCTCAGTTCGATTAACTGATTTAGTGCGCACACGCTCCGTCATGTCAATATGTTATAGCAACTAACGATAGGTAAATCAAGGATTGATTAATTAACATATACGGTGTTATTCGATGGGTAATCCGGGTTTGAGAAGCTTGAAGATTATAAAATAAGGAATCTTACGAAGGGTAAGGTAATCGTTAGGGAAGAGTTTCTCCATCTCCTTTTTTGGCTTAGGCTCACGGATATTGGCAATCAAAAAACCCTCGTCAGTGGCTTCGGTAGCTATCTCATCAATAGACTTATGCCATGTCGTGACGGCCATATCTCCATGTGACGATAACGCTCTTCTCGTTACATAATCGCCAATGATAGTTATGGTACCGGTTGACTTGTCACGAGTACGGGTTAGTTGAGTGGTACGGAGTTTCTCATCGTCTTGAGTCACCTCAGGCGAGGAAGCCACCGGATGGTTGCAGGAGAAGAGGAAGTAAGCACCTGGTTTTAATACGCGGTAAACTTCACTAAAGACTTGATGCCAGTCTTCGATATAGTGAATGGCTAAGCTTGAATACGCAAGGTCGAAGGATTGATCAGGAAAATCTAAGTGTTCCATGTCCATTGTCTTGAAATCACATTCTGGATAGCTGCTGGCAGCTATATCTATAAGCTTATCTGATAGATCTATGCCGGTAACTTCATTCGCACCATGGGTTTGCAGATAATGACAATCTTCTCCGCTGCCACAACCAAGACTTATGACGGACTTTCCTGATAAGTCTGGCAGTAGCTCATACATAACTGGCTTTTCGTACATAGAGTGATAGACTGAATCATTCCCATCACGAACATGCTTCGTATACGCTTCAGCATTTTCTTCATACCATTGACGAGAGCGATCATCTGTTGACATATAGTGCTATTGTACCAGTTTAAAATTATGCAAGTTAGTCTAAAAAGAGCCTGCCACTCTTAGCCAAACATCCAGGCGGCCACTGCAATACCACCAACCACTACAAACGGAGCGACCGCGCCCCAAACGATTACTCTGTCGACATCGTAGTGGCTATTTTGCTGCTCTGAAGTCTGCAGGGAATAGACAAAGTCGATTGGTTGTCCAGTCTCGATATCGGCGCCAATATAGTTACCGCCAGGCACTCCATCCAGAAGACAGTTCTCTAAGGCTTTACTGATGACATTTTCATGAGGATAGGCTCGCAAACAGGTGTCGATAGTTACGACACTGCCTTTTGCGACATCGCTTCGATCAAGTTCAGCCCAGGCTCCAATAGCTGCTCCCGAGATAGATAAAGCACCCGCCACCGCCATGCCTTGCTTAATAATTCCCATATGTGCTCCTTCTAGCTTTTCAGGCAATAATATGGGCGATTTTCAAATACATTGCAAGCATCAGCAGCAAGAAAATAACACTTAGTACGTGGCTTTTTTAGATTAACTTTTCCACGGGGTCACGAACTGAAAGTAGTTACCATCTGGATCAGCAAAGGTAGCAACCGTCGCTGTCCCCTCTTCGTCAGGGTGGTAGGGCTCTTTAATAACAGTGACACCAGCGATATTTTTGACTCGATTAAACTCTCCATCGACATCGCTAGTCTCGAAAAAGAAGATAATACGTTCCGGATTTTGACTTTTATCAGTCACTTTGTCATGAGGGCAAATCATAATAAAACAGTTACCGGCAGCATAACCAAGCATAGAATTATCCTTATCTTCCATATCAGGTTTCTTCTGTAGAAGTTCACCATAAAAGTCTCCGAGTTTTTGATAGTCTGGACTACTTAACATGAATGAATTAAGATTTAGCATTATGAGGATCTCCTTTTAGATTACTCTTAACAGTATAGCAAGGAAGCTCAACTGATAGGGGTGGTAGGGATCAGGCGCAGTATACCCTCCAGGAGGGCGAGTGACTCTTCGATTGATAACTCTTCTCTCAGAGACGTACCAGCCAAATCGTGCATGATAGCATGTTGCTCCACACCACCGATATCGCGCTTATACATATTGGTTGCAGGTTCATAACGAAAGGTAGATCGTGCCAGGTTAACTCGAAGCATGGCATTCAAATACGGGCCAAACTTTTGCTCAATCACAATTTCAGGCGTATCGTTTGTCAAATTGATAGCGATTGAGCTCATATCTCGGTCATCATTACCTAGCACCATAAATTCTTTTGTAAAACTCGATAGGTAGCCACTCTCGGCTAATTTGAGCATGGCATAAGGAGTAGCCGATTTCCAGCCAACACTAACCTTATGAATGGCCTGCTCGGAAAATGACAGACTAACCGTCGGCTCAGGACGCAAATTCCACACCGCTGGTTTATCATGCTGGCTGCGAAGATGTAATGCCATCCAGCCAATCTTATTTGACGTTTCGCCCTGAAGATAACCAAGCTCATAGTCATACGATAACGCCAAGCCATCTTTTACCTCGCTATAGCTCCAATCCCTATGACGAGGTTCACCGACCCGGACGCGACGTCGGACAGTACGCGAGTTGGTATGGACACCAGGGATGCGATCATCGAATAAGTGGTTATACGGTTCCACTACTTGTGCAGCCCTCTCCTTGACGGCAACAATTCTTTCCTGTTCGCTTGCAAACTGAACCATGTCCTTACTCAGAATATCCGTGCTTCTATCACGCAGTACCTGTATGCCACTCGATTTCAGAGCCAGATGAGCCATCGATGGGGCTACCACCATATCAGGACTGGGATCAGAATCAGGCAATGGTATATCTTCGCCTCTATCCCGCAGCATCATGGCAATAACTTCTGCTTTGGCTTGATCGCCCGGTTGAAGATTCTTCCGAAACTCATTTTCCAAATAATACATCGACATCAACTCACTCCAGCAATGGCTCACACACCTTTATTAAGTATAGATTCCAATTTTGACAATATACTACTAAAATGTCAACATCAGGTTACCTGACAATACGTCGGTTTCGGCAAATAACGAATGCTTATGTTTTAGAGAGATTCGAGATCGCTGACAATTGTCTTAGCATTGGTATAGGCCGTTTGGTTATCGGCATGAGCAGTCTTCAGCTGTGAGTAATACTGCGCAAGAACCGTTTGATCGCTATCGTAATCGCTGGGCTGCAATGGCAAGACGTTTTGTTCAACGCTGCTCGATATTGACTGGGCACTGCTGATGGTACCATTAAGAGAAGTTAGTTCAGTTTGCAGGGTTGAAACGTCCTTACCAGCGGTTTGGTCGGCAGTAATACGAGTTTGCAATTTTTGAGCCAAGCCAGTGAGTTTCGTTTGTACCACTTGTTGATCATCGGCCGTCTTTATAAGAAACACTTTCGGTACTACTAATGCATAGACCCGGTATTCGGTAATAACATCCTGAGCGGCCGTCCCGGCAGCAGAAACAGTAGTAGCGGTATCCAGCTGTGCTTTCAGCGTCGTTAAGCCTGAGCTTTCAATCGTAACTTCCGCCTGCAGTGAAGCTTGGTCAGCAGCACTGAGTTTAGTCGTTGAGCTGATACGATTCGATAAGGCGTTCAATGTACTGAGCCGTCGGGCGATTTCTTGATTGCCCTTAGTAATAATGTTCTGAAGACGAGCCTGAGCCACTGCTCCGGTAGTAATTGATGAGCTTGTTTTAACAGCCGGCGTATCAGAAGCACTGCTCTGAGCGTAAACCATACTGCCCGCTACCCCAAAACCGAGGATACTGACAGCGGCACCACTGAGTAGAAACGTCCGCTTGACGGTCCGTCGTAGGTGATAAAACGTACTGCTTTGCGATAGATTTATGATGTGCTTCATGTTCTTTATCATGGCCTTAATTAGTGGGCACCTGAATTTCATACTGTGCATCATTCAAAGAAGTATTTGACGAGCTTTGATCCCGGGATTCCTGATTCAGTGACGTATTAATGCTATTTAAATCACTATTAAGGGTTGTATTGTCAGTTCCAGCCGGCAGAGTAGTGGAAGGAGGAGTCGGGGATGACGGTGTACTGGTAGCGGTTTCGGTACTAGCAAGATTAGTATTGAGCACCGCAACATTCTTTTTATGATGGGCATCAGCCACCCGCCAGGCGACGCCGGCAATCGCTGCTACCATCACAATACCTATCAATATATGGACAGCCGCATTGCCAACTTGATTGATTTTTTTATGGGCAATACTCATGTTTATCTTCATATATTCTATCACCATAAGCATAAAATAATCGGTCAAGTTTATGCAACCCCCAGAGAAACTGTTAATCAGAATCAGTAGTAAACGCTTTCGTCCTTTTGGACTCATCAGCATGAACACGCATTCATGAAGCGAAAATTTGGGAAGGGGAGGTGGGGCGGTAGCGGAGTGTTTTTTGTCAGATAAGTGACAACACTCCGTGCTACCGACACCTCAACCTCTTCCCGGACATCCGAGAAGTACTAAGCAACCGCCTCCTTGTCAGCTTCTTTGCCTTCACCACGCACGTAGTAATATCGCGGCGGCGATGGCTGCTCATCGAGCACAGAGATTTCCGGGGTAGTGAGCCGAGGAGGGCTGTAAGGGAAAGCCTGTGCTCCAATAAAATGTCTGCCGATCAATCGGTACTTAGCAGCACGGGAAACCGGGTGCAAGTAGATATAGCAGGCAGTAATCAGTGTCACCAGTGGTGAGATGAGAACCAGTACCGCAGCGGCAAAAACAAAAACACCGATATACGGATAATGATGCAGCCATATGAGCAAATTCTGCCATACCGCCCGACGACCATAGCTCATAATGAGCAGACCGAATCCAAGCAGCACAGCCTGAAAAAGCATAAGCACACGGTAGCGCAGTCGTTGGGTGATTCTAGTCACGAAGAACGAATGCATGAATCGATTGACGAAGACATAGACATAACTCAAATAGTAAGAAAGGCCAGCAATAAATATATTGGAGAGCAAAATGATCATCAGTGATGAGTTGTAGCCTGGGCCGGACATGCGTATCTCCTTTTTGGTCGGTATTTCGTGCTTGCGAGCTGCAAGATCAGTTTGTTTAAACTGGGGTACATCATGCCCAAAGGATTGGTCAGGACATAGCCCAGTTTAAATAGATAAGGAGGGTTGTTAACGTACTTCGAAAGCACACAAGTGCTCTTCGGATGACGCCACTATATTAGCATAATCACTACCTAAAGTCAATCCAATGCCAGTGGTAGAGCGGAAAACCCAAAGCCCCGCTGAAGAGCTCATATATCACGAATAATCATGATATTATAACGATAATGTCTATCTCTATGACTAAACATATTATCGTTGCGAGTGTCTGGGTTCTCATGATCGTTTTTTCAGCCGTTGCCCTTGCTCAATCTTATATCCCGTCGTCGTATGCTCGAACCACCTATACCGTCATTAACTCTATCAACGTCCCTAGCTCTCGGGGACTGAATTATAAAATTAACGCACTATTTACTGCAAATAACGGCAAAGCTTACTCAATCAATTTTGAAAGCAATACCACTACCGGCATATATCCATATTATGTATATTACGACCGTAGTAATCCAGCGGTGAACAAACGAGGGGGTGACCCTATAGTCGTCGATCTGATACCAATCGCCGTTGCAGCCCTCGTTACTTTTCTCGTTTATTCAAATATTACTTTTACGCCCAAAAATAAAAAGAAGAAAAACAAGGCACCAGCAAAAAAATAGTCTCGGCATCCCAAGGATATTCGCTGCCACAAGCAACTAATAATATGTTAGCTATATCACTGATAGTTATTATGGTTTCGTGTTTAGTAATAATTACAATATATGGAAAGCCTGACATTTGCGCATTTTGTCGGTGAGAAGGGTATTGATGACATGCCCAAAGCAGGTTTACTTAATGATGATGGCTTTCGGAACATGGAAGCCGGTGAAGAAGTCTATGCCGGTTTAGCACGTGATGCTGAGCCAGTAGCCGCTGCCAAAGTCAGATACGGAAGAGTGGCAACGCTGGTTCGTTTTAATTACACTGAGAGAAACGGTACCAACGACCGAGGCTACGACATCCTGAGTCACGTCATAAAAGACTTGCGCTCGCGGGGCGTTGAACGAATTCAAACAGAGGCACCACTTAATAAAATTGAACTACTTCGTGAGGCAGGCTTTATTGCCACTGATCATACCGTTATTATCGATCGTGTTGAGCATCGTCAAATGTATCGCACCATGTAGCCACCTACCATCAGTCCGATTATTATCAATGCTCATGCTTGCATGTGTCTGTTATTTACTGAATAATAGCTCCCTGATTAACGTTAGGGACAAATATGGCAGAAGTTCGATATAAATCCGATATTGAAATTTATAATGCTGACACATTCACGTCAGCCGAGTGCCCAAACTACCGCGAGGCAGCTCGATTCTTGTCCTCTCAAAGTGATAAGCTGACCTGGTTCATTAGTCGGTTGATTTCACCGGCACTTCAAGTAGAGCTGCAGAAGTTCCAAAACGGTCCTGATGTAGTAACCCTGCGCAGTGAAGATTGGCAGCTCCAGGTGCCGCGGCGCTCCAAACGAGTTAAACAAGGCATCCGTGTGATGGCTCACAACAACAATATTGATGCGATTGTCGCCCATGTCGATACTGACAAGTTTATTGACCGCGGTGAGTTGCTTGTCATACCGGGGAAAAATTACACCACGCTACAAATGCACGTTGATCCGGCCCATCTGCAAGCGCGTGACCGATCACCAGATCATTGGCGGATTGATGACCGATTAGAGGGAGTGATGGCCGGCGGATTCGTTCGCGGCAGCATCTTTGTCGAGTCGTTACTAGACGGAGACATTAATCCACCGTTTGCCAATCGATCTGATCCGTATCGGCTCAAAGGCAATCAGTACCGCTATATTCCCGGTGACCCTCACATTTTGCCGCCGTCCGGTAATAACTAGCTATCCTATATATTAAGACGCCGAAGTCGACGGAGCTGATCCGTCCGGACGACGCGCGCATTCGTAAACCTGCGTTACTATTTGGCGGGTTGCCCGAATACCAAGCAAACGTCGAACTCGAGGCAATGGTAGCGGCTGTTCAACGATTGTTTGTCCGACCTCAATCGGTCCAGGGCAGGTAAGCATACGATGGAGTACCTCTTCAGTAGCAGCTATCCAGACAGTGTTCGTAAAAACTTGGTCTTGTTCGCCGTCTGGCATCAAGGCTCCCTCAGATAACATCTGAGCCTTTTGAAAACAAGCATCAACGTCAGGACAATCGATAAAACAATTCTCAGCCATAATAAGCTATTATATCATATTTAGTATACTGTTACAATAATTAGACTCTGCCAAGTGTCACTTGAAATTATACGATGAGGCTAATGCTATACTAATAATACGTCCATAAACCATTCCATGACCACCTCCAAATCAAAAACTTCACTATTAATCAGTCTATTGGCCACGTTGCTGTTGTTGATCGGATTTATACCATTGCCGTCAACCGTTCACGCCGATACCTTAAGCTATAGCGCCACCGAAAATTGGGATGCGGCAAACTGTTATGCAACAGTGAATGGTTCTCAAAACCAGGAACTTGGTATTGCACAGGGTGATGATTTAACGCTCAACGTTACCAATACCTCCGCCACCATGACGCTCAATGTAAACTTTAATTACGATGGTACCCCTAATAATATATCGCTGCCACCGGGCCAAGGCTGGAGCGGTACTCTGCAGAATCTCAGTGGTTATATGAGAGTATACGCAGATCCCAGCTCAAGTTCATGTTCCGGAGACGATGCAAGTATGCTGGTGATTGGTGCCGGCACCGCCTCTCTCGCTTGCACTATAGTCAAAAGCGGCAGCGTCTCCAACTGGAACGTTACCGGAAACTTTACCAATACTATCAGTACGGCGACCCTATTTAATGGCTCACAGAGTGAAGGTAACTACGAAGGTGTCTCAGGCTCAATCAACCAGACATTTCCGGCAAGCACTACCGCCTCAACTTTTTCGTACTATAACGGTTCAAGTACTGCCGATAGACTGTTGGCTCAAGCCACGTGCCCAGCCATCGCCGTCGCACCAGCAGCGACTTCATCTACTACTCCTACCAAAACCACAACTTCAAGCACACCATCTACCACCACGACTACAGCGACTCCCTCAGCTCTTAGTACGGCTCCGACCACGATTTCAACAAAGCCGATTGCCCATACCCTCACCACCACGACTGTTCCTGCCAAAAAGGTAACCAGTAGTAGTGTGGCTGGAGCAGTCATGTTAGTTGTTATTTTTGCCTTGATACTGCTGCTATCAATTGTCAGTCTATGGGTGGTCCTAACCAAGGCTGGCAGATCAGGTTGGATAGCCATTATACCGATCTATAGTACTTGGGTATTACTCGAGATGGGTGGCAAGAAAGGGTGGTGGTCGATCCTTCAAGTGGTGCCACTACTAAACATCGTGGCACTGATAGTACTGTTATTGGCTAACATAGAAATAGCCAAACGGTTCGGCAAGACTACGCTCTTCGGTATTCTCGGTCTTTTCTTATTCTCGTTTATTGGTTGGCCGATACTCGCTTTTGGTAAAGCGACTTATCATCATCCAGCCGGTCCTCAGTTGCCAGTAGCTTAAATCGTTGACTCATAAGTCGTCTATAAATTGACTTAACAGTAGTAATATTCTATTATATGCCAATCAAGCACCGCTTGAATAGTCACTGACCTGCTTCAGGTTAGGACTCGCACCTAAGGGAGAAAAATGGACGCATTAAGCGACCTCAGAGAAATCGACAGCGCAATAGAGGCTGTCATACGCCAGGCTCGCGATGAAGGACGTGAGGAAGGAATCGATATCGGTTATGCCCAAGCTGTCGCCGATATAAGAGGCCGCATCAGCAAACTGGTGAATAATACGATCACTACCAGCCAAACTCCAGACCTTAATGGCGACCTCATCGGTCTCGTCGGTCTCGATCAAAGGGTCCTCAAGCTTCTGGCGCGACATGACATTACAACCATCCATACCCTCTACTACTATCATGACCGCCTCAAAGACTCATTCGGTATCCTCGGGATCCACGGCTTCGGCAAGAAGTCTTTCGAGCTGCTCAACGCTGCACTCAACGAAAACGGTCTCGAGGAACTGAAGCTACCAGTCGGCTGGCCCCCCAAGAAATAGTCCGTGATTCGGGACGCCAGGAAGGGCAAAAGTAATGTGAGCTTATGCTCCTGCTTCCTTCCTGGCCATCCCGGGCCACCACCCCATTCTCATTTTTTCCTTAGGCGCATCTTTACTTTACAAGTGCAGGCTTGTACTGATGAGCTGAAAACAGCGAAAGTGAAGTCACAATTTCTTAAACTATTGAGTGGATGCCTTGGCTTCAACGCTTTTGTTTATCGATGATTCGTACGCTACTATGGAGCCCTATGGAACAGAGAGATAAACTCCCGGAGAACTTTCCAGGCACCGACTTGGCAATGTCATGGACTGACAGGTACCACCATACCGGCTATCTATACGAAGTTAATCATGTCTATTATGCGAAAACGACGTCTGGAGACCAGGTTCTATTACCATATATTGAATACCGCTCATTAATATTTGTGACTCGAGCAATTTGGGGTAGTGATTACCTTGACAGTAGGATTGCCAGAATAAGCGAAGCGCTGCTTACTGCTGAGCAACAACAAGCAGTTGTAACCGCCGCTTCCATTGAAAACCGACGTAATAACGACGACCCAACGCTGAGTGATTTTACTCCGATTCGAGAGATAGAACAGGGCGAAGATGGGCTGCTGTATGTCGGCACCCCAGATGCCGAGGGTGATTTTGAGCCGTTTGCAGCCGTTAAAAGCCTGCAGCGCCTGGGCAACAGCTACTTTGCCAATGCTGTAGAGGGTTACTACGGGATCTTCAACTATAACGAAGCCGATATACCGGCGTTTATTCCTAGCCGTATTGCCAACAACGTCAATGCCTATAAAGTGATTGACACCCCGCGGATTATTATCGGTGAAAACGATGAGCGTAATTTTCAAATTGCCCGGATCATGCTTTTTAACGTTACGATCGATTTAGATTATCCCACAGAGTCATTCGACTAAGTATCTCCACGCTGACGCCAACCAGTCTATGCCGAGATATATGGTTATGGTATTCTAATAAAATAGAAGCAAATTCGATAGACATAAATGAGGGAGAACAATGACGCAACGACTACCGATCCCAGGAGGTGATGCTAATACTTGGGGTAGTATTCTTAATGATTACTTAACGGTTTCGCTGAATGCTGACGGCACTATAAACACCAGCGCGGTGAGTGCAGCTGGAGCTGAAATGATCAGCAATAAAGGCATCGCTTCCGGTTATGCACCTCTTGATAATACCGGCAAAGTACCGTCTGCCAATCTGCCGGTTTCAGGCAGTGGCATTACGATTGATCCGAGTGCCAGCGATATTCAACCAGTTGGCAGTGCGGCAAGTGCCGGCTTAACCGGAGATGCGGCCGATGCTGGTCACGTTCACCAAGGCGTAACATCGCTTAACGTTAATGGCGGGGGAGCCATGCAGGGGGCATTGTCACTCACCGTACCCGCCCTTGACACCACCAGTTCGGATATTCAGGCTATCGGCACTACCGCTGCAGCCGGTAATGAGGGTAAGTCAGCTGACGCCAAGCACGTTCATGTCGGTGTGTCGCAGATTGTGGCTGGTTCCAACGTCACATTAACACCTACTAACGGTCTTGGTGCCGTAACTATTAATGCGAGTGGTAGTGGAGGAGCTGTCAGTTCAGTTGATGGCATGACTGGTGCTGTCACCGGATTACTACAAAGCAGTGACAATCTTAGTGATGTAGCTTCTGCTTCAACTGCTCGTACGAATCTCGGTCTTGGCTCTGCTGCTACCATATCCTCCACAGCCGGTGGTGATCTTTCTGGTACGCTTCCATCTCCCACCGTTGCTAAAGTTAATGGAGTCGCTGTTACTGGTACTCCATCATCAGGCCAAGTCATCACTGCTAGCAGCAGCACCGCTGCTGCCTGGGCTACGCCATCAGGTGGTGGTGGAGCGGTTAGCTCAGTCTTTGGCAGAACGGGTGCCGTTACGGCTACGAGTGGAGATTATACTGCTGCTGAAGTGACCAACACTGCCGACAAATCAAGTGGTTCGACGCAGACTTTTACCGGTGATATAAGCGCTCCAGCGGTGATTGCCTCCGGTTTGTCGGGAGCAACCTCTGCCAGTCGCTATGTCGGGGCTACAAGCTCAGGCGCACCAACTTCCGGTACGTTTGCAACTGGTGATTTTGTGATTGATGAAACTGGTATTATCTGGGTCTGTAGCGCAAGCGGCACGCCGGGTACATGGAGCCGTATCGGCGCTACCCAACTTATAGCCGGTTCGGGAGTTTCACTCAGTAGTGGCGGCACCACTGAGTCACCAACCATCACTGTTACCGCCACCGGCAGTACCGCTCCGGCTGATCCTGGACTTTCGGGACTAACTGCCTGGTCGGTTGATCCGTATATGTGTTCATCTTCGCAAGTCTTGACGAGCGCTCACGTCTTTGCCGTCAGAATGTTGGGATCACCTAGCACGGCTGTTACGAATGCCTGGGTTATGATTGGCACGGGCGGCAGTGGTCTAACCAGCAGCGAAAACTATATCGGTTTTTATAACTCCAGTGGCACCCAATTAGCGGTCAGCGCTGATCAAACTTCATCATGGGGATCAAGTGGCATTAAGCAAATCTCACTATCAGCCACTATTCCATCTGATGGGGTGCTCTATGCTCTGATTGTCTGTAACGGTGGCACGGCGCCGGCATTTGCCACCACGCCAGCAGTTGTTAGCAGTTTAGCTTTTACGGGCCCTCACACCAGGATTGGTGTTGTCTCGAGCAGCTCTACAACCTTGCCTTCGTCATTTACTGTAGACAGCTATAGCTCGGGTGAAGCATGGACAGTATTTGTAGGCGCATCGTGATATGGCTTTAAGTACCAGCGCGTATCTAGGCCTATTCTACTTACCAGCTTCAGGTATCACTGTTCATGATGGCAGCTGGACCGCTGGAGCCATATTGTCATACATCGTTTATGATATTGACGGCAACACCGTGCAAACAGGGAGTGTTTCGGGATCAGCCACGACTATTACACTGGTCAGCAGCGGCACATGGCAGGGTACGCAGGCCGGAACGATCGTCCAAGGCTTTTACCAGGTTCAGTATTACTCAGGTGCTGGTCAGACCGGTAATAACGTCTCTTCTGACACGTTTATGGTAGCCACCAAAGATACCACTTATTTCCCGGATACTTCGGGACTCAGTACCAGCTTTTTCCCATGCGGTAGTGACGGCTACGGTCAGTTCATTGATCAAACGCTTCATGCGGTGATCGGTGCCGGGTGGGATCGCGATGCCTATCAGCGCGATAGTACTACTTCCGGCAGTGCTGATGCTTCGCTGATTCATACCAATTATACTTTCGATACCGGTAGTACTGGTTACCTTAACAGTTCGATTGCTGATTCGGCTCGACCACGGGTCGTGATGTGCTCAGACAACGTCCAGGGTTCTAACCCCAATTCCACCTATTGGTCAACCCTCTGCGGTGCTATGGTCACTAACGGCGATACCAGCGTGCTGATTGAAATACCCAGCAATGAATATGACAGCCAAGGCGCCAGTACGGCCGCCAATTTAGCTGCCACCTGTGTAAGCGCGTATAACGATATTAAAGGGGTCGATAGCAGCATTAACGTCGTCGGCCCTTGTCTGAGTAACGCTAATTTGGATGCCAGCTACATTGCTGCCTGGTGCCAGGCTATGAACACTGCCGGAGTGAAACTGCAGGGCTTTACTTTCCATATGGATACTAATGCCGTCAGTGATATGCAGTACTACCGCAACCTTTTCACTATGATAAAGAACACGCTATCGAGTAATGGTTGGAGTGATGTGCCGGTCTACTGTACGGAATTGTGGGCCACCAACAGCAACTACGGCATCGAGTACACCCGTGAATTTGGACGCTACCTGGCTGCTTATATGTTGATCTGGGAGGAAGTCTTTGGTGCGGCTGGACTGGGTGGCAAAGAGAACAATTATATTTTTTATGACACTGATCATGGCTATCTTACCAACGGCTTTTTGAAGAATAACGGCGCCAATAACTCTGCTGGCAATAACTGCTGTAAAAGTGCAGTACTGACACTGCATGTTATGGCCAAAGCCTTAGCCGGTTATCCGGCAAGTTCGCTGACCAAGTTAAGTACCGGGCTGGGCGCCAACTATGTTACCGTCGAAGAGTATTCAAATGGCAGTGGAAAATTGGTAGTACTCCTCGGGAATGGCCTTGAATCAACCGTCAATCTCACTATCTCGGATGCCGGACCCATCACCTATTGGGACGGCGTTGGACGAACTTTTAGTGCGACGGTAAGTGGTGGCGTCATTTCGGTGCCATGCAACGACTTACCAACCTATGTATTTTTGTCCTCCTCATGCACCGTATCCGTCAGTGACGCCGCTGATGGACTACTCAGCACTGGCTCTAATCTGGTATTAACTGGTTCACCGACCATCACGAACGAATCAAGCGCTTCCGGTGCCGTCGCTGGGGACGGTGTTTATCATACCGGGCGGAAAACTGGCGGCAGCTACATCTCCGGTGACGGAGCACCGTATATCGATACCAACACCTCTGGTTATCTCACCTTCACCTACGGTAGTGCTCAAACCATATCGTATCTGGCCTTTGCCTGTACGCCACCGACTGATGGCGAGTCTGGTATATCTGCTAACTCAGCAGTTGCCTGGACACTTGAGCGCTATAACAGTGGCGCCTGGACACAAATCGCCAGTTATTCTGCTCCCGGCTCAGCTACCTCAGTACCCGCCATTGGCAACAGCTTAAGCGACAGCGGTGATGACCGCAGCGGCTGGGGCCATTATGGACGACTATCTTTTTACCGCAGTGTCTGGGCCTGGGCCATACCGCTGGGTTCCTCCTATACCGACACGGCTTTTCGGTTGAATATTACTACCCCAACCTGGGGACAGGAAACCAGCTTATCAGATTCAGAGTTCGGCTACGAATGGTATAACGCCGGGGTAGGTAACGGCCAAGTATCCCCACAAGAGGTTATGATAAGGGAAGTGGCCCTGTTTGCACCCGGCGTCAGCCCTCCTGTCACTGTCTATGGTCTCTTTAAACTGTAATTATAACCGCTATCGGTATTGACTTAATTTGTCTTTTATGCTATTATTGTCAATCAGTAACAAATTGTTACTAGTCTGTTTGAGCTTCGGCTTAGACACGCACCTGTTTGGACAACTGTCCAAACAACAATTCAACTAGGAAAGGATACAGCTTGACTGGTACCTTACGTAAAGCACGTATGCTCACCATCTCGCTCATCGCCGTTGGCTTTCTCGCCGTCCCATTGACCGCGGGCCTCGCCAGCGCATCATCCACACCCAACCTCAACCTCCCGTCGAACATCTACACGTCGTACTACGTCCACGATCCCATCAAGACCTTGGTCCAAGAGAGCGCAACCGCTCAACAATCAATGGTCGTCAATCAATTTGGTGGCATCGGTGACAAGGTCATCGACGGCATGCGATTGTTTTCGTACAATCCCCCTATGGGCTCCACCTTCGTCGACGGCGGCTACATGTACATCGCCTACGAAACCGGCCAGCAATTCCCCAACTACAGTTGGAACGGCACCGGTTCTCTCAAGGGCGACGAATGGGTTTGCCCGGACTCGAGCCAATACGGCTTCTGCAACGTCCCGACAGTACATGTGTACTTGTCGAGCATGTGGGTCCAGGCCTTTTCACCCGAGTATTGGGTATCAACTGCTGGCTACAGCGGCAAGGGATAGTTTGGTCTGATTGATCGATAGCTTGAGAGGAGGCAACTGCCTACCAAGGCTTAGCCTCCTCTCAGGCAATCTCATTCACCCCCAACACCCCGCATCCTTTCCTAGTTAACACATCTTTTATATGTTATGACGCCAACCAAGTTCTTTCGGTTGGTTTTTTTGTGCCAAAAAACCAAGGCAGTAATCTCCTAAAGATAATTATAGAAGACATTAAAAACGACTTATCATCCACAAACTGAAGTTATATACTGTTTTGAAAGGGAGAAAATTAAGCGATGGCACGAGAAAAGTTAAAACGAGTTGGTAATCATTTGGTCTATGACAGTTCGAGAATTTTTAATTTTTATGCAAATGTAGAAGCCGACCCGTTTCGAGCTGGAGCCAGCCTGGGATCATCTCAACCAATGCGAGTGTTCAGACTAATGGATTTCAATCCGCTCACTACCTTAATGGCTTTGTCGGACATTGAGCGATTTCAGCGGGCGATTGGCAAGAAAGACCAGTGGCAGCGTTTTCATCATGGCTGGTGTGCAGCCTTTAGCCAGTCAATTCTTTTTGCCACCGACGATACCGCCGACAAAGAACGCTCTCACGCTATTAAAGGCATGCTAGACGAATATAGCGTCGAGTCGAGTCCAGCTTTAGATGAGTACAGTGACAACGTCAGCAACTACATAAAGGAGCACGAGTTCAATGAATTGCAGGGGGGAATGCTAACCTTTAGCGTAGGGAAAAGCTGGGAGGAAGCCTCCGATCGAGAACATGCCGGTTACCTCAATTTTGATTCTGAGCTAAGTTGGATCAAAAGCCAATTAGTCGGTGCTGACCCAATGAAACGATATACAATCGATAATGCCCTCGAGGGCGCCGCCGTCAGTATTGCGGATATCATGGCGCGGCGTACTAATGCTGCCTATATTACCGGCTACCTCGCTATGGCTGGCGAATATGACAAAACCAGCATGTTCGCTATGTAGAGCGTTGCTGCGCTCAGTGATTCCCAACCGCCATCTTATATTCCACTGCTGTGGGCCAGGGCTCATCATTGATGTTATGCCGAATATATGTTAAAATTGTCTACCTTGGACACACGTTCAAGACCCTACGAGTTCGGGAAGGGAAAATTTTGAAACGCTTACTATGTAGTCTTGCGACTTTCATTGTGTTGTCGACTACGATGACTGGAATTGCCGCCGCAGAGGCTCCAATTCCGCTCCCCAGTAAGACCAATCTGCTCATGGAGTTCACGTCATGCGACGAGAACAATGTCGAGTGGAGTGGCACCTGCAGTAACGCCTTCGTCGGTACCAGTGTCGCCCCAACGACGGCCGGCTGGCAGTACAACTGTCAACCACAATGCGCCCAACTGGTTGTCACCGCTACTGGCGTCAAGCTTTTCTTCAGTCCTGACGTGACATTCCTCAGTGCGGTCGTGTACTACAGTTACACCCCGCCAGTGGATCCGCAACAATACGGGATCCAGGAAGTCAAGCCATGGCAGACGTTCGAGCCAATCGATGGTACTATGCCATTCACGCGAACCGTTCTCAAGAACGGACACGAGAATGTCGTGTACTTATACGACGTCATCGCCAGCTACTACTGGAAGGGACACCCGGTATCAACCTGCAGCCAAGCCAAGCCTTGCAAACCCACCAGCATGAGCATGTAAGCTCCCCCAAACCAACAAAGATGAAGACAACGACGACGACGATGTAGTTTCGACGTGCCGGAGGGGTGAGCAACCTAATAAAAAAGGCTGCTTGCCCCTTCCGGCATTCACCACATCCTCCTCTCCATCCCCCAACCCGAACTCGTATTACTACTTTGGACTTTAGACACTTTCATAGTTAATTTATATCCTTTGGGTTTAGTTTGACAACAACGCCTTTAACTTGCAAATTAATGCTTTTTATACTATAATATAGGGGTTACTTTCACATACTTTGAGAAAGGACGTACCTACATATGTTGTTTGAGAGTTTTGCCTCCGAGGTCCTCGACTCCAACAGTCAACAACGCCACGACCAAGCCGACGAACTACGAACGCTTTTGATAAGCTGCGAGTTCGACGCTTTGCTTGATTGGCACCAGAAGTTTACGACTAGTTTCTACGACGCTGTTCTGGACATTTTCCCAGAACTAACTGGTTCACAACTGGCGCAATGGCAACGGTATTTTCCGACGCAATCGCAACCTTCTGAGTACAACTTGGAACTACTGCCACTTGACGCCTTGCGTGTCATTTATAAAGCTGCCAAGCTCACATTCTTTGACGGTTTCGTCGTTTGGACAACGCCTGGCAACAGCTACTGGTCGCACTACTACACGATGATGGGGAAAAATCACGAAGATACAACCACCTGTGGTTTGGAATCACTTGCCGTCGGCTATCGAGAAATAGATGGGCATATCCATTACTATCCTCTCGTTCGCTGGGGCAAATCGCTGTATCCTACTGCGGCAATCAAAAACCGCGTCCGTTGGATTAGACTCGGCACTGGCCTTACCCTCCCATTCTTCGTGCTTTGTGCGGTAATTATCGCTTCTTGCTTGTACATTGTCACTAATCGTCACCATCCGGGAGGCAAGGCATATACCACCAGCTTCTACATTATCGATGCGCTTGCCCTCACAATAGCAGCAAAAAATGCTGCGGCAATCATAGTCATCAAGCTTCAGAAGTATATTGGGCCAAAGCCTAAACAACACGAACAACCAGTGTAGGGACAAATCCTTGCGCCATGCGCGAGGTAAGTAAGGTGAGTCGGGGCTTGAGCAGCGAAAGTTTGGCGGTCATTTTTGACTGCTCCACTTTCGCTCGCTCGGCCTCTGGCTCCCTTACTTCATCACCCTACTAATGCTTTTTTCCAAGAAGAAATTATCTGTAGTGCGATGAACCATTCGATGACTCATACCAAAAGCATAACCACGACATATAAATTGACAATTACAAATAAAACTAGTACTGTTGCTTCCATAACAGGATGGTGCATTAGACAGTGTTTTTAAAACTACCGTTCCACTTCGTTAGTAATCTGCAACAGACGGTACTGCTGATCAATACCGTGCTGTTAATCGTGCTGTTAATTATCGTTGAACTCTTCTATTCAGAGTCACCCAAGGAAAAACGGTTACATCTTAAGTACTTCTTACCGATTGTACTTGTTTTGGTCGGTTTATTAATCTATGCCGCCTACAAGCAAGGGAAAGGCTAGCACATGGCAAACCAGGTTGAGCAACCACGTGATTCTTCTAAATCAGCGCCCGTCAGCGGTGCTGCTTTTAGCACCCGAAGCAAACAATTACTGCGCGCCATTGCCCACCTGCCACGTACCATTCGCCGCGCAGTTCCCAAACTGTGGGTGAGTGTCTACATTATTATTACCCTCGTTGGTGCAGAGTTGTCGCTGTGGTGGCGACCGATTTTTGGCGTCTACATGACGGGACTGGCTTTGGCACTTTTACTGGGACTGGCTCTCTGGTACGAAAAAGCTCGCAGTCTGGCTATCAGTGCCGCTATTATACCGCTGGCCTTAATGGTTAGCTTGAGTTTGCCGCAAAGCAGTGCTTTTGCTCAAACCGTCGTCTTCTATGACAGCCTACTCGTTTTGGGCTTAGTCTATCGTTACGCGTTTACTATGGGCCAACCATTGCCAGCCAGTAAGTTATCATTAAAAAGCTACACCATGGCGCTGCCGCTCATGCTGGTTATTGGCCAATTGCTGGGACTGATCGGCTACGGACTACTGCGTCATTTCTATGGTTTTGGCCATACCTCATTGCCCCTGGTTGCGGTTACCAGTGTTGTCTTTGCTATTGCCGAAGAAGTGTACTTTCGCGGCCTGCTGCAACAGCGCGCCAGTCAGCTGATGCATCCGGCACTAGCCTCAGTCTTAACCGTGATTATCTTTACCAGTGCCAGCCTCGGGCATGCCACTATCCTCGTACCGGTCGTTGCTCTGATTGAGGGAACGGTCCTTTGCTTCACTTATTATAAAAAGCAGAATTTGCTGCTAACAACCGCCATTAACGCGATGTCAAAATTAGCCTACGTCGGCTTAATCGCCACTTTTACGCTACGGTAATCATTGAGTCTGTCTGCTTTTCTCTGATGTAGCCCACCACGCAAAAACAGGGGTTTTGATTGGAAAATTTATTAGGCGCTGATGTGTGTCAGCTGCGCTGTATCAGCTGACGATGTCTGTTCTTGTGGTGTGGTGTCGAGCAGATTCAAGAATAATTCGATTCGATGATCAAGGTGTGAGGCAATACGACTGGCTTGCTCACTCTGACCCGCCACTGATAAATTTCGCTCAACCGTGCATTCGGTAATAATCTTTCTGATCGGATTTACTTCATGACTATTGGCAGCGAGCTGTGGATTTACGCAAATCATTGAGATACCTCGTTTGTATGGTGGTTGAGACTCAGATACTTTATACGGACGACTTTTTATCTGTAATCGATAATCGATACTGAGCGGCGAACCGCTCATTGGATCACCTTGGTCAGTAACGATTACCATATCGATATTGGAACGTTCCCGACTGTGTCGATCGTTATGACGACCCTCTTCACTGAAGTAGGCTGGAAATGGAAACCAACTCTCGGGACCGATCTGAAGTGCCGTTCGCTGGGCCAGTGCTAAAACAGCGACCTCAGCAAGACAGCCGGTAATTCTGGAACGTTTCAGAGGATTATTGGCATAGGGTGAGATTGCCGTCACATCAAGCATAAAGCTGCCTGCCTCCAGTGTCTTTCCATAGGCTGTCTCAGCAACCGGCCGCTCAGGGAGTTTTTCACGCAAGATCCGGTCTCGGTAGGCTGGCAACATTGCCGACTGAACCGCTACTCTTGTCACAGTACTATCGGGCCAATAGCCCTTTTGAGAATACATCTCCTCGACGTTATGAAACATCTCACCGGCTTGATTAAGTAATGTCCTGGAACTACGAACGTTAGGAGCTTTGGCAGCCATATCAATCGCCAGCTCACCAGCCAAACGCATCCCTTCAGGATTATTTTTGCCAAGTGCCGTGAGCTTTTGAAGCGTGTTGGCAGGACCAGCCCGGCCACAACGAAGATCACTCACTATTCCTTCCGGATCAGACTCATAAACATGTGGCTTTGTGCTAGGAAGAAAGCGCTCGTTATAACTGCCATGACGACGGGACATAATGAAAATATAATGTCACAAAGTCATCACAAAAGCAAAACTTTTAACCACTACAGCCTTCGTCTCTCGGTTTACCGTGGCGTCACCATCCACTATCGCCATGAATGGCACAGTGATTAACACCGGTTGTAGTCATGAAAAAAGCCGTGTGGAAAGAAGAAAGTGAAAGAGGGGGAAGGGGATAAAGTGATGATAATCACTTAGGTTGTCCTTAGTCTCACTAATCACTAATGGCTGCTACGGTTGAGTTAACAACCGGAACCTTTCAATTACCGCACACGGCTTACCCCACCAAGAGTTTCCTTTTTTGATCTAGTTTGTTCAACTTGCAATAAGCTGAGCAGACTTCGTCTTAGGGCGAGCGTCTCGTGGGGGCTGTCAGAGAAGTGGGATGACACGGAACTGTTTACAGTGCAGCATCATTTGCTATTGTGAGTGATTGCCACAGCTACCGACCAAAAACTGGAGAGAAACAACACAAACACGAAGATTGATAGGCCAGTGTAAAAGTAGGTTCCTGAGTTCCACGGTAGGTGGGCTGAGGCATTCGCTGTCATTGAGCTAATGGCAGTGTCCATCAGTGCTATCAAAAGCACAAAGCTAGCAACCGCCGTAATCAGTGAAGTTCCAATTTCACGCCGTCTCGGCTGAGGTGATGACATGCATCCTCCCTTGTAGGTCCGACTTCCATCTAACGCATGTATCATTACAGCTTCACTATTAGTAGTCAAGCCTATCGATTATAAGCAGCGCCGCCGATCATTAATAGACAAATTAAGTTGTATATTTTATAATACACCCTATGATCCTCAACAATGAACAGTCTCGCATTGATACTCCCGCTCCCGAGCGTCCTGTTATAACGGATATTGACCTTTGGAGGCGCATCCAGCAATTACTCGGTCCTAACGACGGCCTTCATATTGATGATGCTACTGTGGAACAATTCACGGAGCAATTACCAGCCATGATGGAAACACTTCATCAGCAAGCAGTTGCTGACCCCGCCAATCAACCTGATAAAATTATTGCCCGTATTACCAGCCAGTATCGAAATCTTAATCCATGGGCTTCTCGCCCTGTTACGACGCTTGATCAAGCAGCCGCGTATAGTCTAACGCTCAAGCGGTTTCGCAGTGCCGGCCTAGCACCATATGATGAAATGGCTCTTTTAAAAGCGACTGCTATTGCCGGTTTCAGCCGTGATACCCCCAAAGGTCTGGCTATGGGAGTGAAGGCAATTCGAATGCTGCATCATGAGGCATCAAATACCGGTCCACCACCGAATGTGACCGCGTCGTACAATAACCATGCCAGTCTTGCTACCAGGTTCTATCGTACAGTCTACGCCATTCACGCTCTGGGCGAAGTCTATGCCAGAGACGGCGCCACTCCGGTCACCAGTATCGATAAAGCTCTCCTGCAATGGGACGAGATTGGTTCATTAGTAGCAGATACCATTGCCAGCGATGAGGTACTGCTCGATTCTGAAATTTATCGTGATGGCGAACGAAGAGTAGGCTTTCGAAGGCTGATGCATTCTGAAGTCGAGGCGCGGCTACAAGGATTGAGAATTATCGGTAGCGATCTTCAAGATACTTTTGGTAGCAATATTAGTGTTTCCTACTTCGAGTCAGTCGTATTTAACGGTGATGACAAAGTAATCACCCCAGAAGATGACCAAATCAACAAGGATGAAGATGAAACCGAACCAGAAGAGTCATCGTACTTTTCGCCAGATTATGTTATTGCTGAGATAACTGAGCCACAACATGACGGGGCAACATTGAAACACGTTGTAGCTGAAAGTCTCAGCTATGGCAATGCCTGTTATGCCCTCCGTGCCGATACCTTAGCAACCTTATCAGAAACATTGGGTGAACCACTTGAATGGCGCAAAGTACTCAGCTATCGCAAGAAGACCGCTCAGCAGTTAGGTGCAAAGAATTTCCGTCACAGTGGTAATTCCTTAATTACTGATCGGGTTTTGAACTATTTTGACAAGCCCCTCGGCGAGACACTCGATTTAGTTGCTAAGAAATGGTTTACGTCAGAGAAGGCTATCTATGACCAAAACTTGCAGCCAACCAAGTATAACCGTCTACCAGTTACTCTTATTGAAGAACGTGTTACCCCAAGAGTAAAAGAAATCCATGCTCAAATGATGACATGGCTTATTGGCGCCTCCCCGCGACGCCTTACTATTATTCCAAGAATCGGTGAGACAGTTGTTGAAGACGGTAACGCCATCGAGCAGCACCCCGAACCAGAAGCGGCGCCAGTGGAAGAAGCAACCGTAGCTGTGGGTGGTATTGTACAAGAGCTACAAAAACGCAACGAAGAGCTCGCCGTTGAAAATGAGCGATTGCGGCTCACCAACTTGCAACTTACAGAGCGCTTAGACGCTGTTAAAAGACTCCTCGAAAAATAACAACGTATTCCTCGTTCTTGTTTTGAGGCTCTAAATATGTAATGATAGGCATCTATGGAGAATTTGGAGCCTACATTCCTGTCGGAAGATGAATTAGGAATTCCTGATAAATGCAGGGGATGTGCGGTCCAATGCGATATTTCAGCTGATCACTATCTGCTATCTGAGTGCATGAGAAAATTAGAAGATGATGGCGTTAAACTTATGGAAATGGATGTCGAGGAACTAGACATTACCGTAATAAGTGATAATGAAGAGTTGAGTGATCAGCCAGTAACAAAGGAAGTTCGAGAAAAAGTTGCGGCGAAAAAACGTCAAGAAATTGCAGATGAGCTTAATGAAGCTGGTGAGGAAAAAGATCGTTTTGTGCATGAGAGTAAACTCCACTCCGAAGCATGTGACGGCGCACTCGAAATCATAGCCGAGCGTGCAGGAAAGCGGTACATTGCAGTCCTGTGTACCTCAACTTGGGTCGATACTGATGAGGCTGGGATGTTCCGTGAAGAACGACATATTCCGATGCATGTTAAAATTCTGGATATCGAGCACGGGGAAGAAATCGTCTCCTCAGATCATCAATAGACTTTCTTATTTTCGAGATGCTGGTTTGTCTTTGATGAGGTTATAGGTAAAACAACAGATTAGAGCGATTACAAAACTTACTTCTCCAAAGGTGTCTTCGTGCGGATACTTCCAAAAGTGAGTCAATTGTAAGCCTAATGTATGCGGATGAACAAGAGCAACAAGAGCGATATAGCTCCACCCAGCAAAGCCAAAAATAAAACCTGTTAGGGTTAGGGAAGTCATGACACGACGCAACATTAATAGAGATTATAACAGCTTAACCAGCAAGAAGGCAGCAAATAAAAATCTGTGGAAAAGTATTGTTTGTTTTATCCTTGCGTTCCCGGCAATTATAAGTCATATTTAGCCTGAGTATTAAGTTTTATAAGGGTTGGGAGAGGAGTTCTGTATGAAGAAGTTATTGGCATCCATTTTAGCGACTGCCGCTGTATTAATGATCCTGCCAGCTACAGCTTTTGCTGACAATGGTCAGACCATTGTTGCCGGTACGGTCACACTAAATTCACTCTCAGGTAGTCCAGTCAGTGGTGCTACGGTAACAGTGGTATGTGACGGGAATACACAAATCTCTCCTCCAACTACTGTGGCAGGAGCCTATACCGTAAACTTTAGTCCAGCATCTCTATGCCCAAATGGCGCAACAGCTCAAGTAACTGCAGTAAAAGGCAGTGATCAAGGCAATGCCAGCGGACAAGTTAATGAGGCTGGCGACAGCGGTATTAATATAGCTATTCTACCAGTTGTTGTTAACTCTGTACCCGAAATGGGAGTCATAGCAAGTGTTGTTGCGGCAATAGCAGCAGGTGGAGCATTTCTCGTAATCCGTCGGCACAATTCAAGTGCAAACGTACAGTAAAAAAACGATCGAACATTTAAAGACTGCTAAGCCAATACTGATACGTTTAGCAGTCTTTTTAGTTTGTTTTATGATCGCTTCTGGTATTATTGGTCCACGAATTATTAGCCATGGGCTCGTTGATAAGTATGGGTTTCAGATTTACGGAGGAACAGGAAAAGCTCTTTTATTTGGCACCCTTGCTTTTGTGATTCTTTTGTGGCAAAAAAAACAGTATCCGAAATTAGTTCGCTGGAAAAGAGCCAATCTTCTATGGTTAATTGGGTCGATAATACTATTAATGGCCGAGTGGAATCTTATTGGTAAGATAATTGATCATCAACACAGTTTCATACTATTAATTGCAGCACATGCGCTTATTATTGCGGCAGTATTACTATTATTTTGTTTTAGCTTTGGCATCCGTAATATTTATATGTTACTAACAACTTACAAAAAGGAACTATTGTTATCGGTTTCGATGGCGATAGTATTCATAGCATTCCTATACCTTGTGTATAGTTTATGGGCTACGTTAGCATCCTTGGCTCTTGGTAGTGTTAAATTTCTACTAAAAGTCACTGGTATTCATGCCACGTACTCTCCGCCACAAACGCTCATCCTAAGCAAGTTTGGTATCAACATATCAAAATACTGCTCAGGAATAGACTCAATAGCGCTTTTTACGGGTCTTTATGGGCTTATTGGTATATTGGATTGGCATCGATTTAATCATAAGCGATACCTGCTTACTTTTTTACCGGCACTAATAGTACTCTTTGGCTTTAATATTTTAAGAATATTCGTTTTGATACTTGGTGGTTACTATATTAACCCACAAATTGCATTTAGTCTTTTTCATACTTATGCGGGTATGTTGTTTTTTATTATTTACTCATTAATATTCTGGGCATCACTGTACTCTTGGTTTACTCAACAAGACTAATTATTTTAATTCTTATTGAAACTAGTGTCGATCATTCTTGCCCTTAAACTCCATTTGGCTCAATTTGACAACTTTATATCCTCTCATTTTAATATCATCTATAATTGTTGGGAGAGCTTTTAGAGTAGGGACGGCACGTTTCGCCCAATTCGAATACTTAATCCCGTAATGAGCGCTATCATGTAGAGCAATTATAGAACCCGGCTTTATTTTTTTACGGACCGATTCTAAGATCTTTTTTGTTTGTGAATTAATATCATCTACATCATTCCATTGATGATTGTTATTATCCCAATCCCAATCACTAGACCCAACAGTAGACATCACAACTCTATGTCCATAAAATGGTTCAACTACTCTTCCGAGCTCCTCGTTCCAACTGGTAAACGGGGGTCTAAAAAAGCGTATCTCTTCTTCTGCAAGTCCTGTAATTTTTTTGATTGTATCTATACAATTTTGAATCTCATTAATTACGTCTTGTTCCCCTTGATTTATATTTTCATAAAGATCGACTAAGCGAGGATGTGTGTACGTATGGTTACTGATATCATGCCCATCCCTCGTTATTTGTCTAGCAATTTCCGGATACTTTTCTATATTCTTTCCTACAAGAAAGAAAGTGGCCTTAACGTTTTTACTTTTTAGAATCTTTAAGATCTCGGGCGTAACCTCTGGATTCGGTCCATCATCAAAGGTTATCGCTACTGCATCTCTCTTATCATAGCCCTCATATATGCAACCATGTATTTTCCTTTGCATCATAAATGGTATATTCATGCTTTTAATCATAACAGGTAGATCAAACAAATTTAATTGATTGGCTGAGCTAAACGATTGTTATGCCTATCAAGAAGATCTTTTTTATTCTATTAAAATGTCATCCTAATGACAATTAATATTGAGAGACACCGACGTAAAATTTTTTGGTTTTTTGTGGTTATGTTTTATAGTTATTGTTTTTTAGTTGATTTACTTGTAGGATATTAAGGAATTGATCATCTTATAGCTGGGGCAAGGATTATGTCGAATACAAAAATCGGTATTGTTGGATTGGGATACGTTGGCCTTCCATTGGCTTTATTAGCTAGCGAGAAGGGTTACGATGTTACAGGCATAGAAAATGATAAGTCTAAAATAGAAATGATAAATACATCAAGAGCACCCTTTTATGATAAAGAAATCGAGAAGAAATTAAAAACATATCCCATACAAGCAACCTCAGATTACTCCTGCTTAAGCAGCGTTAAAAGCATAATTATATGTGTGCCAACACCAGTTGATGAGAGTCACATGCCAGACTTGACCATGCTAGTCAATGCGACTATATCTGTTGCAAAAAGCATGATAAAAGGTCAGCTCATAATTATAGAATCGACCATTAACCCAGGTGTCTGTGACGAAGTAATCGTACCGCTCATAGAATCCAATTCGGGACTCAAGTGCAACATAGACTTTTATATTGCACATTGTCCTGAAAGAATTAACCCCGGTGACACCAAGTGGAACGTCAGAAACATACCTAGAGTATTAGGAGCCTCCAGTAGTAAGGGGCTAGACTTGGCATATATATTTTACTCAGACGTCTTAGATGCCCCAATAAAGAAGATGGGTACGGCCAAAGAAGCAGAGGCAGTAAAGGTTGTAGAGAACTCATTTAGAGACATAAATATCGCCTTTGTTAATGAACTTGCGATGTCATTCGATAAGTTGGGTATTGACATTGTAAATGTAATTGAAGGTGCTTCAACAAAGCCTTTTTCATTTATGGCTCACTACCCAGGAATAGGCGTAGGTGGTCACTGCATACCTGTGGATCCATATTATTTAATTGAATATGCAAAAAATAACGGCTTCAATCATAGGTTTCTGTCTATTGCTAGAGAAATCAACAATGATATGCCCCAGTATGCAGTCGACTGTTTAAGAAAATTAATGCTTGATAGCAAGATTGAACCACTGAGTGCCAAGGTAGCAGTATTGGGATTATCCTACAAACCTGACGTGGGTGATATCAGAGAAAGTCCATCATTGAAAGTAATCTCACTCTTACAACAATCTAGCATCCCCGTAGTTGCTACCGATCCATATGTAGATAATATGGACGGAGTTGAAACAATTAAAGCAACTAGTAAATCTAAGATTCTAGATGTTCTAAGTAAAGTCAACATCGTAATCATTGCAACTGCTCACACCCAATACAAAAACTTGGTTGCAGACGATTTTGAAAAAGCTGGAATTAAAATCATTATTGATGGACGGAATTGTTTAGAAAAAAATACATTTGCCGGAAGAAGCATTATCTATAAAGGAATTGGAAGATAACGCTTAGAATGACTATCAAAAGCAACACAAATTATCGTGTCATTGAATATCTCATATGAAAATTAAGAAACCAAAGATTGTCAGTATAGTATTAACGTGGAATAGCGCAGATACCATAGAAGAGTGTTTAAACTCCTTGGATAGATCTAGCTATAAAACAGATATTATAGTAGTGGACAACAATTCCTCAGATAAAACAAGAGATATAATTTTAAAGAAATTTCCGACGATTAAACTAATTAATACAAACGTTAACTTAGGCTATGCTGGCGGTAATAACGTTGGGATTGCTCAAGCTATCAACAAGCATGCTGAATATATATTTATCCTTAACCCCGATGCCAAGGTACATGTGGATTGCGTGAATCAGCTCTTGAAAAGAATCCAGGACGAAAAGGATTTAGCAGGTGTATCACCTAAGATCTATCATAGTGGCAGCAATGAAATATACTTTGCTGGCTCATTAATACATTGGCATAATGGTGTCACAACCCAACCTGGCGGAGCAGATAGAGGTCAATTTAATAGTACTCTTTATACTGAACGTTTAAGCGGGTGCGCAATGCTATTGAGTGTGCGGGCTATAAAAAAAGTTGGAATTATGGATGAAAGATTTTTTCTATATTATGAAGAAACGGACTGGTCAATAAGTTTCCAAAAAGCTGGTTTCAAACTTGGTCTAGTAGTAGATGCTTTAGTTTGGCATAAAGCTTCTTCTTCAACTGGTGGTTTTCTCAGCCCACTATATCATTATTACATGACTAGAAATAAGCTCCTTTTTATTCAAAAACGCCGGCCACTGATGCTTCCTCTGGTCATATTACTTTCATCGCTAAATAATATCTATAAACTGACAATCATATCGAAGAAGTATGGCCTCAAGAAGGCATCATTAATAATGAGAGCTATCTTAGAAGGCTATTTTGACTTTGTCATAAGAAAGTTTGGGAGACGAGACACTATTTAGCTCTTACTAGACACCTAAAACTATACGGTCCCGGGAAATAGAATGTCTCTAATTTAAATCGATATAACTCTGAAATAAGAGTGTTCTACTGCCGATTTTCAGAAATGGCTCTTAGTCGTGTTGCTATAATTCGCGAAACTTCAAGCGGTATCGCCCTGAATATCGTGAGCAAAATAGCATAGATTATCAATAGTACTCCACTTGCTATAAAAGTATTTAATAAACTTGAGTTCGTTCTCCACAATATCTTTAGATAAGTGCACGCAAATAATGTGATAAGTGCCGCAACTAGTGGTTTGTATACGTATTTAAATACAGCAATCTTTGCACCAGTTTCTCTAACATATATTACATAAATCAATCCTAGGGCCACGATTTCACTAGCTACTGTTGCCCAAGCGGCACCGTCTATAGAATAGCGTGGGATCAAAAAGAGATTCAATATAACGTTTAAAATTAACGATCCTAAGGATACGTAGACCATCTTATGGTGCTTATTGACAGAAACACTAGCAAATCCAAAAACATTCGTAATGTATGAGAAGGCAGACGCAAAACATAAAATCGCAAACGGAGTGGCTGCAGATAGAAAACTAATGCCTGAAACGGCTAATACAATATTCTCACGAACAACAAAACCTCCGACAGCTAGCAAACACGCAAAAATTATCATATAGCTAAATGCTTTTTCAACAATGACCGACAAGTCATCGGTTGTTTTTGTGGTTGCCATAGAAGGTATAAGCGCTGTCATTATGAAACTTGGTAATGTTAAAAATGCCAATACCAGAGAATAGGCAATACTATAAATTCCAACTTCTTTAGTACCCCTGAATACTGATAATAAAATACTATCTGCCTTAAGATACAGCATATTAACTATTTGTATAATGCCCAAGGATATTGACATAAAAATGATTGCCCGCCAATGCCGTAGATTAATTCTTGGCGTTATCCTAACTTGGCTTCGTGTTGCATACATCGCCATGATTGCGCCAATTGCATTTGATGCAACATAGGCGATTACAAAGCCAAATACTGAGCTACTTAAAATAGCTACAATAATACTGAAAACAAGAAGCAAAAACTGTTGTGCGCCCGTCACTAAAGCGGTAATATCATTGCGAACGTTCGCTGTAAAATAGGCAAGCGCAACTGACCTAAATGCGTCAAAAAAGAGGTAAACCGATAAAACTGCAATAACAATTCTTAGGTCAGATTTGTTCTGAAAGTAAAAAAGATAACTTAGACCTATGATTGCTGGGATCATGACGACACATAAGAATATTCTGAGGCCCATATTGTAGCTAATGATTTCGTCGGCATTTTTTGGGTTTTTAGCGATCTCTCTACCGGTGATTGCACTAAGACCAAGGTCAGTCATTAATGAAAAAGTAGAGACAAATGCTAGGGCAGTGGCATAGATACCATACCTATTTACGCCCATACTTCTAGTCATAATTTTCAAAATTATAACCGCACACCCGGCTACAAATATCTGGCTGACTACTTGAGCTAAGGTACTCCGAACTATTCTACTATTTGTTGAAATGTTATTGCTTTTATTCATATGAATTTAATCATTTTTCATTCTAGTAAGTTGAGAAATATAATTATCTGGACCTATTGATAAATACTGCTACTACCATTCGAGTATATATTATCTCTAGTATCGCTAATCAGGCCGATGGGTGTCGTAAAACCAAATACCTGGCCATCAATATCGTAATATGATTGATCGTAAAGTAAGTTAGTTGTATCTAGATATATATAACTCTTTTTTTGTGATATACAAGCTAGTAAGTTATCATCTATGTTTCCAAGCGGTTCACTGCCGAATGAGATTAGCTTCTGGGCACCATATCTATCTCCACAAAAAGTATAGTCTTGATTTAGATGAACATTTATCCAGCTTGCTGAATAATAGTCAGCATCGGTGGTATTAAATGTTAGGAAATTTTGACTAGTATTAGCAATGTTTGAATTTCCCCAGTTAAAAGCCAGTCTGTCGATTAAAGAAGTCGTCATTAGCAAATAAGAAAAAACAATAATGACAACAAAGACGATTCCTTTCATTCTTAAACCCACGACGAACTTTGTCATCATATAGATTGTAGGGACGGCAAGTAGTATGAGAGCTTGCTGATATATACGATTTACATTGTAGTCAAGTGACAGATCAGGAATTGTCACTAATACTGCGCCCAACGATAAAGACACTAAGCCCAACAATCTATAGTAGAGCGGCATTTTTTTTCTCCTTGGAAATAAGAGAAAAAATAAGCTACTTATAACAACAACTTTAACAAAGTCTGGGATTAAAGAATGAAAATATAGGTAGACTAATCGAGGTTTATCACGAGGACCTGTGGTCGGTACTGTAACAATACTACTGGTGAGTCTTGTTTGGTCCTCACTCTTAGTAAGCGATTGCTTAACGTAACCTTTCAATTCTTCGCTCTCTGATTCTTCCTTACCCCCAACTAATTGTTGTGCCTGGTCGCTTCTTTGAGCATCCGACTGGAAGATTTGCGGAATTTCTGTCACTGACTGTTTGAGTGTGATAAAGATATTAGTTGAAGACTGAGTAGCCTGTAAATTCCAGCAAACTATCCCAAAGATCATAATAGACAGTGCTATTCCGGAGATATGATGTTTTGGTAATGAATGTAGCCGCAACATGCCGTACACTTTAGCTATTAAGTAAGTTATCAAATATACAGACACTGCAACATACGTTGTAGAATAGTGCGAAAGAATCATACCAAAGGTAAACAATAAAAACAGGCTATTCCTCTTCACGAGTGATAGTTTCTTATTAAAGAAGACCACTAATGCTACAGACAAGAAGAGCAACGCAATTTCCTGACGATTCAAAGCTGTAGCCTCAAACAAGAATTCTGTTTGAGCCATAAAAAAAAGACTGCCCATGAAACAAATAAACGGTGAGAAGTAGCGTCTGCCAATGGAATATACAGCCACAGGCACAAGAGCAAATAACGCTGGGTATACCGTTTTGAAAATGAATTCAGCACCAATCCTAGTATAGTTTGCGATTAGAGTTGGCAATATCGTAAGGCTTAGGCAGTCGTTATAGGGATCCTTTGATGGTGTCCAACGCGCCGCACTCAGAGTCTTTGTAAAAAAGTAAAACTCTCTGGTAATATCAGACCCAAAAACGTAATGACTTCTTAAGGAGTACTCCCAAAGCAGAGAAATGGCTATGAAAAATATATAAACAGGCAGAAATCTTTGAGATTGATATTTTAGCGTAAAGAATGCAACAACCAACGCGTAAAAAAGAACAAAGAACAATGCGAGTGAAGCAAACCAATCTTGAGGCAGTGTGTTTAAACGATTTGCGCCGAAGACTACGAGTACTGAGATTAGCAGCCCCCCTATAAGCAACAAGGACTCATGTACTGCTATACGCTTCGGCGCAAATCTAAATTTTTTCCTTCGTAAACTATATATTGAAAGCAGACTAATTGCGAGCCAAAGCGTCGGCTTTATTACAGCAATACTCAATGGCCTTAATACATCAAATAATGGCAGAACCGTATCAAGAAGAAGACCACATACATACAAGAAGCACAAACTCAAAGTTACCGAATATAAGAATTTCTCATGAGTAGCGAGGTCGTCCTTCCATAATCTAGTTATCATCCATCCAGGTAGCACAATAACAAAACCGATATTAATACAATCTGTCAATATACTATGTGGCAAAATAAAAAGTGCAGCTAAGGACAGGGCGCCGACAAAGGAAAGCATTATAAGGGATAAGTATTTGTTTGTAATCACACCTTTCATTTGCTTATCCCCAGCGCACTCTTTAAAACACTGACTAATATACAGATACCAGACCAACTATTCATTAAAAATGTCTTGATGGGTCGATTATGAATGTTCTTGATTATAGGTATTAGCAACAAGAGCAGAAGTGGGGGGAAAAATAAGCCAACGGGAGACTCAATAGAAACATAGGGTATGCAAGCACAACAAAATCATCCCCAATAAGTCTTTTAAATACTTTTGGATGTTTTCTATATATCCGGACTCGCGCTTCTGCATACTTTGATGCGCGTTTAAGCTGCGTTCTAATGTCTCCCCAGTCATGGACTATTTCAGCATTTGCTACGAGCCGAATGCGGTAACCTGCATCTGTTGCTCTAAGAGTAAACTCAACATCTGAACCATATAAGAAATTTTCATCAAAACCGCCTACAGTCCTAAACACCTGGCGGCTTACGGCCATGTTACCCGTTCCTGCCGAACTCAAGTATTGTTTGATACTGCCGTCATTACGCTTCGGGTGATAGGGGTCCCAATTAGAATCTTTTTCCGAACTTGCCATAACCCCCCCTACGCATATGTTCTCTTCCTTATTTATGATCGGCGTCGTTAGGTTAACAAGCCAATCTTTCTTACATGTGCAATTGGCGTCAATAAAAACTATAATTTTACCTGTTGTCATCGATATACCCAGATTTCTCTGCTCTGGTATTGTAGTTTTTTTAGACCCACTACTATGTCTCGAATTGAATTTTATCCATCTAATAGTGCCTTCATAGTTATTAGCTATTTTCTTCATAGCCTCACTTGACGAAGCGTCAATAACGATAACCTCAACCTTCTCTTCTGAAGCAGCTATTGCATTTGCTACACACTCTAATGTAGCAACAATACCTGTGTCATTCTTAACAATTATGATAATAGAGATACCCATCGACTCTAAGCCCACGGTTTCTGGATTCTTATGATTAGTTTTCTTCATTTCTGTGCTCCGTCATCACGTGAATTACCATCTTCGTTATAGTTACGCTCTATTTTTTCGTAAACTAACTGGGTCTTTTCGGCAATTAAATCCCAAGCCAAAGAAGTTGCATATGCTTTTGCAGATTCTGCCTTTTCTTCAAGTTGTACATTATCGTCTATAGCGAGCTGCATTTTCTTTTCTAGGTCTCCTGTTTCTGTAGGTTCATAGAAATATCCAACGTTTTTTGGCAAATCATTTAGGGCACCAACACGAGGTGCAATAATTGGCTTGCCGAATGTTAACGCAAGAAGTACGGATCCGCTTGTTGTAATGTCTCTGAAAGGGAACACTACAGCATCGGCTGCATTAAAAAACCTTTGGACTTGATTACTCTCAATGTACTGGTTATAGATATGTATACTATTGCCGTATTTAGTTCGTGCTTCATCTAATAGGTTATTTAGATTGGTATCCGAAGATTTGCCAGCAATAATTAGTTTTAGTCCACTGTTTTTTTTAGTAATATTATCAAACGCTTTAAGAAGAGCAGGGATGTTCTTATAAGACTTAATCAAACCAAAAAATAAGATAACTTTTGCTCCCTGGGGTATGTTAAGTTCTTTTCTTGCCTCTGGCTTCTTAGTTACATTTTCATATGACTTTGTATAATTGCCGTGCGGTATAACTGTATAATTACTAGTATCTATGCCTAGAGTAGACATTCTATCTATCGTACCAACACTGTGGACTATTTTTGCGGAAGACATTTTCGAAAGTTTTTTGCGAACTTTTAGATCATCGCTAGTTACTTCTTCATTTGGTAATACGTTGTGTACTGTCCATACAATTCTGTAGCCCATTAATCTCGCAAAATATAAAAATGTGATTGTGTTCACGTATGCAATCTGTTTAGAGAAAGGTATTTTTGCCGGTAAAGAAAACGTATAAAGCCAGTGGATATGTAGCATTCGAAAACCCTTAATTCTTGAGACGGCCAATCTATAGCTCAATCTCGGAGCATAAAAAACAGCCTCTAACTTGTTGCTGACACGAGGATTAAGATATTCAAGCTGATTGCCTACAACCATGCTTGAGTAAAGCAACGTCTGATAAGGATTTGTATCTTGAGGAAAAATTAATAACTTCATCTGTTTTTCCAGTCTAAATTTTTTGGTTGTCTTTTTGTCACATATAAATATGTGCTTATAATCTTTTTTACTATATCTAACGAACAATAACCGATAGCATACTGAACGGGCATGATACGAGTAAGTCTCAACATGATTGAAATGTAAGCAGATAAACCCAGTAAAAAATCTAAAGACAAACCTAACTCTGAACCAAATACTAGAGGTAACACCAAAAATAATAAGAGAGCAACCGACATTATCGCGGCACCCATCCTATACGTTTTGTCCATCACTGGGATAGACTTGATATATAAATTTTTCCACCTCATAAAAAAAATATTTCTTGCCAAGAAACTTCGTATGTTTTTGTACCCATATAGGGGATGCTCGATACGCAACTTTGTATAGTAACTGACCATTGCACCCTGCTCGATAATCTTACATAAATATAGCCTGTCATAACCAGCACGAATCGACACATCAAAGTACCCATACCTCTTTAAAGCTGCTGAACTTAAGAATAAGTTCGCACCCGCAATGGGAGGTTCCTTATAAAGTTTTGTCCTTGAAAATGTTAAATCTTGTTCAGGGTAAGACAATTGCTCAAAATAATAAAATACTTTTTTCCAATAATCTTTTTTTGGTGCGAGAAAGGTTACACCACCACCAAATACATCAGGTTTTTTATTAGAATCTACAGCTATCGAATGAGCGGTTGACAGCCAATCATTTGGCTCTACGGCATCTGAGTCTACAATCACAATCCAATCATGTTTAGCTTTAGAAATCCCAAAGTTCATGGCAGTTGCTGCGCCTGAATTAATAGGCATTTTCACTACTTTCACTCGTTGGTCAGCCTTTGCTTTATTTTTTGCAAGGTCAAACGATGCATCGCTTGAACCATCGTCTATCACTATAAGTTCAAAATAGGGATATTTCTGAAGTAAAATAGAATCTATTGCTTCGGCTAACGTCAATGCTGCATTATATGTAGGCATTACTATAGAAAAATATTTATTTTCCATTAGTTACTACTCCACCATAGACACCATCAAGTATGTGATAAACGTTAGGCCATGATAGTTCTTTAACCTTTTTGGTGCCATTCTCGCTCAACTCGCTCATAAGTTGTCGATCCATTATAAGTTTTTGCATAGCATTCTCCAATGAGACTTCGCTCCTGAGTTTAGCTAAAAATACCAGATCACTATTATCTGAGTCCCTTAAAATACCTACGCGAGTTGCAATAACGGGAAGCTGCATTGCCCAAGCTTCCAATAGAGAAAGTGACATTGCTTCATATAATGATGGGTATATAGCTACATGCGAAGAACTGTAAAGTCTTCGAATTTCATTTTGATTTTTTTTACCAACGAGTTCGACGCATGAATCAAGATGGAGCGATTTAACCATTCTCTCAAATTCCGATTTAAGTGATCCTTCGCCTACAATAATAACTCTGAATTTTTTCTTAGATCTGGTCCGTAGCTTGGCGGCAGCCTTAATTAAATACACATATCCTTTTTGTTCTTCAAGTCGGCCAACCGTTATAAAAGTAAACTCGCTTTCTTTTTTGGTTTTGGGGTCATTCTCCCAAAAATTAAGGTCAACACCATTTGGAACTAGCGTAACATTTTTTAATTTCGCTGCTTTCAGTTTCTTTACATCAAATGCATTTGGAGCAGTTATGCATGCAACTCTGGCTCCACGTACAAGTAGAAGCTCAGTTTTGCGCCTGACAGGAGATTGGCTATTATCGTAAAAAGTCACTATATGAAATGTATGGACGACTGGAATGTTGTATAGACGGGCAGCAAAAGATATAAAAAAGGCCATATCAACTGAGTGCGTATGAATTATATCTGGGTGTTCAATTTTAAGTATTCTAAAACTACTTAAAAAAAGCATGCATAAAGAAATCAATCTCTTAGGAGTAATATTATCGAGATTAGACGGTGTATCCTTCAACCCAAACTTATAAACATTCTTAGTATTTATAATACTGTCGCAGTTGCTTGTTAAAATTATAACTTGGTGTCCGTTAGACTTTTGCTGTTTTTCAAGATTTGAAACCACAACAGCATCACCGCCAAGAGCATTAGGATACTTCTTTGTAACATGCAGAACTTTCATACTGCATATACCCTAGCGACTTGTTCGGTGATCTTGCCCCAATCGAATTGGCTAACGTTTTTATGGTACTTTGCAGGAGCTTGATTAACCCAATACTTTATTGCTTCGGCTACTGCCAGTTCATTAAGCTTCACAACACTACCGTTTGACAGTGGCCGAATCAGATATTGTGCTAAATTATGTGGTTCATCTATTGTTATGACAGGCAAATCACAGCCATTTGCTTCAATAACGACCATACCAAATCCTTCTCTGCTTGATGGTAGAACCAAAACCTTTGAAGCCTTCATTAATTTATAAACACCTTTCGAATTTTCAATAAAACCCAAGAATCGCACATTTCTAAGAACGTGCAATTTCCGAGTCAAAGATTGTAGGCTATGATATTCAGGGCCATCACCAATAATATTAAATTTAAGAGCTACGCCTTGTTTTTTTAGTTCGGCGATAGCTCTAATTGCAAAATCAACATGCTTGAATTTCACCAATCTGCCGACATAGATTACGTCTGACTGATTATTGGACGGCATAATCGCCTGAAGATTATCGTGATCAATACCATTAGAAATTACATGTATCGGCTGTTTTACACCTAACTCATTTCTTAATTTTGTCTCGACAGACTGAATAACCGTGAGTATCTCATCGGGCAAACGTGAAGCTACCTTCTCGACCATAAAGCCAATAAGCCCAAACACACCTAAATACTCCAGCCAATATTCCTTACCCCAAACTTCATGCCAAGTCGCATACAGAGGTTTACCACGAAGAACCGCTGCTAGCTTGCATGGGAAAAGTGAAAAATAGGGAAAACCGCAGCAATCTATAACATCAAAATTAACTCCCACGATTTTCCAAACATTTAGTCCAAATAACATCGCTTGTCTTATCGAGCGACGACCAGACTTTGTATAAAGTGGTCGTGCTTTAGCAATGCCATGCAATATAAGTCCATCGCGTTTAATAATTTTGGGGCCGTCCCACAACTTCATGCCATATAAGTGCACTTCTGTCTGGTTGTTAACTAATCGTTTACCGAGTTCATAAAATCTACGCTCGCCTCCACCTTTTATGTAAGGGTAGATTGCATCATAGACTAAGATAATTTTTCGTTTTTTCACATTCTCTCCGTATCACTCTCAAGCGACCCATCCTCCCGTTGCTTTACATTTTTTATTTTTGGCTGAGATTGTCGGGAATTTAAGTGCATTTGAAAATATTTTTTTATAAGTTCCCAGACATTGCCAAGCCCATCTTTTAATGTATTTAATTTAACTTCACCCGCTCTCGCTCGATAATCAATTGGAACCTCAATACACTTAAAGCCTCTACGATACGCTTCTATCTTTAGCTCCTGAGAAAATGGCATACCAGAAGATTTAACATGTAATTTCTTCCAAATGGATCTTTTAAAAATCCACATGCCAGACTGAGAATCCTTAAACGGCCATCGAAACAAAAACTTTGTCCCTATCGTTAAAAGCTCGTTACCAAAACGATGAGAAAATTCCATGACTCCTGGCTGCAAATTAGTCAAACGGTCAGTGTTAATAAAATCAACTCCTTCATCTTCGATCATAGAAACAAATTTTGGCAGATCTTCAAAAGGGTAGGTGAGGTCCGCATCACCGGTGGCAATAATATCGCCGCGAGCATTTGCAAAGCCTGCCTTATATGCGTTTCCGTATCCTCGAATCGGCTGGATAATAACCGTTGCGCCGTGATCACGAGCGATACGAGGGGTTTTGTCGGTTGATCCATTATCAATGACAAGAATCTCAACGCTATAACCCATATCTTTAAGCTTATCTATCGGAATTTCTTTAATAACAGGCCCGATACCGTGTTCCTCGTTAAGCGCAGGTATAACAACTGATAAGGTTTTCACAAACTCGTCCTATCTATTAAATAGTCAATTGACTCACTCGTATTTATAAGGTTAACGACCACTTTTGCCTGTGGGCCTAAATCATTTAGCATAATATTTTCACTAATAGTCTTGTACTGATTTTGTCCTAGCAAAAACGAGCCCTGCTTAAGAATTGTAACTTGCAACCCGTCTATGCTCTCCTCATAAATTTGATAATTATAGTTTACAGAGTGATATTCCAAGTTATGAACTGTAAATGCAAACTGTTGGTTTACTGAAACACTGTAGGTCGAGGGCAGGCTATTAGGGTTTGCAAAATAGAGTTCAGTTAAATGTTTAGGTGAAGGCAATAATTTCCAAGTGTTAAGTTGGTTTCTTATACGATGCGCATCAGCTATTCCAAAAGATGTGAAGGCAATAACTACGACTCCAATTAGGCAATAGCGAACAGATTTACGGTTCAACGCACGTATTTTCACACAACCCCTTTATCACTTTCATTGCAAGACCACAGAATTGACAGTCGTGACCTTTCTTTTCATTTTACATATTTCTACAGATAACACCAGGGGAATTTTCACATTCTAGACCAATATTAAAGGGAGCAACACTGAGATTACGAATCAAAGAAAAAGCTAGATGATCACAGTCGCCTCTCGAACGATAATTTGATATGTGCAAATGTAAGTAGCTTAACATGAATTGCGTAATTCATGTTAAGAAGTAGACAATTTATCTGTTGGTTCATGTTTGTTATTGTTTCTTTATATACATATACTATGTAACACGCAGCAGGAATGTTACATGGCACAATCACATAGACAGTTAAATCACTCTCAACAAGAAATACTACTCATACTTTATAAATTCCGCTTTGCTACCCGCTCACTCATTGTTAATTATCAAGAACTGAAGTCACCAACCTATACACACTATCGATTACAAAACTTATTACAACAAGAATACATCGGCAGACATTATGATGGCAGCTACCGGCTTCAGAATAAGGAAGCTAACTACTTTGTGCTACCAAAAGGGGTTCGATTTTTGAAAGAAAAGATTGAGGTCAATGAGCCAATACTAAACTTGATGTACAAAGACAGGATTGCTAGCCAGCGATTCATTAATCACAGCATCGAAGTATTCAAGGTCTACTGTACTCTCAAACAAAAGCATAAAGATAACCTTGAGTTCTTTACCAAAAGCTGCCTCAATACTTATGACAATTTTCCAAAACCACTACCTGATGCATATATATCCCTAAAGGGTGTTACGACGACTACACACTTTATGATGGACTATTTCGAGTCGTCGACACCATTCTTTGTAATCAGACAACGTATTAAACAGTACCTTGAATATGCAGATAGTGCTGACTGGACCGAGACGAGCAAGTTTCCAATTGTACTATTCGTTTGTGACACGAAAGAATTACGGCATCGAGTAGCGACTCAAGTGATTAAAGAGATAGAAGATTACTGGGCAGGGAACGTAGTTTTTGCGGCTGCAACGATTGACATGCTTATGACTAACCAGTTAATCAAAGGAGTAAAGCAGCCCTCAGACTAAGTCGGCCTCTCCCTTTGCTATCATCAGTTATATTGATACGACTACTTCTTCTATTGATTTGCTGCGTTGTACAACGGGTTCCATAAGCCCGGATCCCGCCGCTTGCCGAACAAACTCTTTTTTCGGCGCAATGTACTCAATGGCATATCGTTTTCTCGAAGCGGCCATTACTCTATTCATAATCTTTTTATTGCCGTCGTCATCTAATAGTAACGTTTCTCCCGACAGTGGCTCTTGTGTCTGTAGCGCAGCTATTCGCATATAGAAATTGAAGGCTGGCAAGCTAGCGATTTCGCCCTGATTTATGTATGGTCTGAATAACGGTAATACAAATTGCTCATCAGCTGGACTACCAGATCGAAAACAAACAACCGTTCCGACATTCGCCAATATAATATTAACCATTCGTTGTTCTTCTTGTTGCGAAGTAGACTGTTCTGCCATAGTAAGAAATAGTTTATACTTTCTTGCTTCACTCAGTAGTTGCACAAAACTCATGGTGGCAAAATTTTGAAACTCATCGACATAGACATAGAAGGGACGTCGGTTAGTTTGGTCAGTCCTAGCTCGACGCAGAGCAGCCAGCTGTAATTTAGCTAATGTTGTTACCCCAAACAGTGACGATGTATCTTCACCGAGATTACCCTTTGAAAAGTTACATATTAAGATCTTGCCTGAGTTAATGATATCTTCGAAGTCGATAGTAGACCTTGGTTGCTCAAGCATACGTTTAGCGCTTTCGTTGAATCTGAAACGCCCGATCTTAGCAGTAACACCCTGAGACATCTTAACTCTCTGAAAGTTACCAGCTTTGCCAAGCTCGTTTTTCCAGAAATTCTTAAGATCACCCTCATCCAGTTTATATGTGACGCTTCTTCGATATACAGGATCAGTTAGGAGTTTAAATACCGTGAATACTGTGGCGTTAGGGACTGTAAAGGCTGTATGGATAGTATTACGTAAAATATACTCGATACGATGGCCGCCCGTATCATCATCAGAGAATATTTTACGGAATACTGATATTACTGACTCAGTGACCAGATCCTTTTCGATTAGAATCTCATCTTCACTTAGACCTACCGGCAATTCAAGTAGATTTAAACCAATTGGGTACGATAAATCTATTGGATTTACGTAGATGACATCATTAATACGATCTTCTGGCACATGCTTTAGTATCGTTTCGGCAAAATCACCGTGCGGATCAACAACCGCCAGTCCTTTACCATTCTTCATATCCTGAACGACGCCGTATAACAGCATTGTAGTTTTACCGTTGCCGGTACCGCCGATAATATAGATGTGCCGTTCACGCTCGGCTAATGTTAAGCCAATTGGAGTTGTGGTGCCGTGATGTTGATTACTACCAAGTATGATATCAAAACCAGCCGTGTCTGCATTTCGCTTCAGTGCTACTGAAGCAGGTAATGTTCGGCTGAGATTGGCAACTACATTTTCTATTTTTCCTGTTTGCCCATACGGAAAGTGATACAGCCCGGCCACTTCAGAAGCAGATAGTACACACGAGTTACTCGTGAATAACGACGGCAAACGTAGTGTGAACTTAGACAAGCAAAAGCGATGATAGGCTCGCCCCACGGAGGAAGAATCTAAAGGTTTAAGTAGATGCCACAAGAATGGTGGAAACAGACCCTCAGTAGATACCAGCTGCTGATATCCGTGGTCAGTAAACGAGGCCAGTGCGCTCGTTAGGCTACTGAATTGTTCTTCTGCCCGGCGCCGATTATTAACCACTACGTAGCCTCGTAGATCAGCATAAAACAACGGCTCACTAAGTTTGCCCAGTATTCTGTCTCGTATCGGTTGGTTAACCCATAAAGAGGAACCAGTCGACATGCGCTTATAGCGGCTGAGGGGAGGGGGATTGTCCGTAAACCTACCGAGAGTAAACTCCAAGGCTTCGACGAAAGCTGTAGAAAGAAGTGTAAAGACATTGGCCATCAAAGATATTATGTTTTGTGAAGTTAGCTCTAATAACTTAGGATCTTTGCCTTGCGCTAGTTTTCGACGAATCCTCATGGCTCTATGAGAGCGATAAGAGGACAAAACTAATTGCATAATCATTAACTCTCCTGGCTTAGGTTTGGTCATGGAGGCAGTGACATAGTCAATCGGGTCGTGACTAGTTAGTGACTTTTGAGTTCGCAACGGGAAAACGAAGGATCTCGCTTGTTTGAATTCTTTGAGCACGATGTAGTGATTATCTTTTGATGGAGTTGCTGTGGGCTCATCGAGATAATCTTCTACCTGCCGAAACTGTACCTCAGGCAAATAGGCAACCATGGTTTGTTGAAAAGACGCGATATTCCGTTCTGGTAACCGAACAAGAAAACGAATGCCCTGATAGCGAGAGGAAACAACTTCGAAAGAAATAAGTTGTTTACGATGCAGAAAATGATCCTCATATGATTGGGTAGCGCATAAACTATGCACGGCTCTGAATAATTCTTGAGTAGACTTGGCAGTTTTTGCGCTACTGATTGGTGGCGTTAACTCAAGTAGAGTAGTTTCAATATTATGCTGGCGCCTAAAATCGAACCAATCAAATAAAGGTACAACCAGGAATGGCCAGATAATAAGACGCAAGACCAGCACGTAGATAATGCTGTCTAATATGAACCCTAGGGATAACATATCAGTTCCTATTGATCTTAATCAATTGAGGCTGATGGAGATTTGAGAGGGGTAGCTTATCAATTTGTGGGCACGCAATCGTAGAGGAGTGAATAAATACCGGAGGATTGATTTGACTCATAAAAGCCTCTCCCGCTTACTGTTACCTTCTACGAATTGCTGCTCTCTTATCAACAGATTTCGTTAGACAGATATTACCCCTAACGTCCAATAGTTTGCAATACTACATAGTTATTAATACAACATTACACCTGTCAATGTGATGAATGTGCTTGCACGCTTGCATTATGTTGTATTACAGTTGGATATAGATAAGGAGAACGAGACTATGGAGTTCAAAAGCGTTGATTGGGGAAACGAGAATCACCCCACCATCACTCTCCAACCAAGTGGGGAGCACAATGTTTTTACGGCTATGTCATTTGGGGAAATGGTCGTTGGGCGTGAAATAAGGTTCGCTCTGGCTGATCGAGCAACCGCTCGAGCCTTTGAGACGCGCCGAACTGGTGAATTATCATCATATGTCGAAGCCAGTCAAACCGAACCGGGGATATATAAACTGCACGGCTATGATGGTACCGCCAATCTAGTAACTGATCGGGGCATCAGACGACCGATTGAATATGACCGTTTTCGGGAATATGCGCCGTTTGAGCAACAAGCTCAGAAATCCAGCCGACCGAAAGCCAGCTAACTTACGTCGCTAAATACCGTGGGAAGATGAGAAGTTAAAAGCCACACCAGGTGGCCAAAAACTTACGCCAAACTTACCTGAGCATTTTGCCAGCTTAAACCATTGTCATCTTCATACGACTCGCCAAGGGTACTAAAACCAGCGTCCTCAAATAATTTACCAGCAGGCACATTAGAAACTAAATGTCGGGTATAAAGCTCTTGATAGTCTCCCGTTCCACGCAGGTAATCCATAACCGCATCTATCGTATTGCCACCGACACCATGGCCCCTGGCATCTGTGTCGCCAATCATGATATGAACTGAGGGAGCAGCCAGATATTCTGTCGGTTTCAAATTAACCCATACTGCACCGACCGGCTTGTCATGCAGGCTAATCATCCAGGTAATTTGATCTTCGGACTCAAGAAATCCTTTAATACGTTCTTTTTCTTCTTCTAAGGTCGGCGTTTTGATATCGGCTTCACTATTTCCCATGAGTCTTAGGGTGGTTTTGCCAATGTCGCCTTCCAACCATCGAACAGCGATCGGGGCATCGCGCTCTATATTAGGTTCAATTAATTCTATATCCGGCGATTTAGTAGCTAACTTTATCATTCTCTCACTATAACAAAGTATATAAAAAAGACCCTCAATCTTGAGAGGGCTGGGCATAGGCTTATAGAAGCGTAATAGTCTAAAACAGCTTATTGATTAGCGGCAGCGGCCACTTCTGTTATCAAATCAAGGAAGTTACTCAGATTCACTAAGGATGATCTCACCGCCAGCTCACCAGTCTTTATCCTTAAATGTGAGACTTCAGTACAATTATGACTATAAAATGCTTCAGGAGTATTCCAACGGGCAGGACTCGGAGTCTGCTTCGTTGCAATCATTATCTCGTAATCACGCTCTGGGGGTTCCTCTTCTACTTCTCCTTCACCAGTGGCAGAGTCGAGGCCGTAAACTGTTTTCGATAGTTCTGCTTGCAAGGGGGTTTCTATCAGTTTCTTCCCAAATAAGAGGTAGTGATTACCGAGTGGTATATGTTTTATAGACAATTACCTCGCTTGGAATAGGAGACGGAAGCTCGGGTCGTCCTGCCACGGTGTGTTCAAACAGGGTAACGGCAGCGGCAAACTTTTTGTCATATTGCTTTTGTTCTTTATCAGTAACCGGGTAGATGGTGGCTACTTTCGCTGCCTCAAGATTCCACTTTTGAACGACTCCCTTAATGCCTCTGTTCATAATGATACTATTCTAACAAAGAATGCCTTAACGAGCTTTCGGGATTTTTACACCCGGGTGAAAAATCTGGACATAGATATCATTGAGGGCATCAGCCGCAATGGTTTGTTTGCCAATATTGCAAATCTGCAGAGCACTCCCGTTAAGTTCGGCGTCGAGTCGACCGGCCACATAGCGATTAGTTTCTACTATTTCGATGGTCGTACCGTTTGGAAACTCCTGGTCACTACCATCCCACGCCAGATATTCAAAGTCGTCACTGCATTGACCGGCGCCTAAGCTACCAATACCATCAATATCAGAGTAATTACGATCGATATCTTCGAGTCGGCGAATCGAACCGTTAACTGTCGCAGGAGAGTAGGTAGCATTCCACCAGGGAGCTTTGCGAGCAATAATAGGGTTAAGATCAGTCACGTAGGGGATTGGTGTCATTGACTCCAGTGGGCTGACTGTAATGGTGGCTTCGTCACCGGGTAGACGAAGATGTCGATTATCAAAAGCCTGGCGATTTAGTTGTTGTTCATCAAACGTCCGGTCCCAGGCAGCACCAAAGTCAGTACCAACATCATTCATGCCATGCGCCAATGCTACTACGGCCGTTTCAGCTACAAAGGTCGGTTGCAGTGAGGTCGGTATAACAGCGGCAGCGGCTATAATACCGAGCCAGCGAGGCCGGCGGGGTCGTCAACAAATCGAGCCGTGACCTAACATCAAGGCCAACCGGTGGCACCTGCGAGTGACGTTCAATGGCAACGCCAGGGATTCTTGGATCGTTCTGTCTCATAATAGTTTCAATAAATCCAGCCTATAGTATCTACTATACAGCTCAGAATGCAAGCCTTCGACATCTGAAGACGCTGCTGCTTGCATTAGGAATCATCGTCGATATATGATGCTCATTACTAACTCGAAGGAGAGACTTGGCTATGGCACGACAGCGTTCAACAGAAGATATCCAGCAAGATCATCGGTCAACGGCACTCCGCACTATTAAGGCAGCAGAGGGAGATCACCAGCAACAATTGGTGGAGACAGCCAATCAAGTCGCCGAAAGCGTCCTTGAAACTGGAGGGGTCACCAAGCAAGTGGGGATATTTACCCTGGCAATGCACGGCTTTGACGGCTTGAGCAGAGTTGGTATGCAAGCCAATCCGCAAGGCCGGGAGCTAAGAACTTTCTACGAGCACCTGCATGATCGATTCAATTATCAACGCGCGTCGCGACGTCCCGTTGCCCGATTTATGAATGATCGCATTGATCGCCCCGAAGCCATCGGCTATATCCCACCAGTCGATCCAGGCTATAGTCCACTGCAGTATCGAATTGAAAAACGCAGATATCCATCACGACCATTAGACCAATACGTTGGAAAAGTGATACTGCCGGTATTTGATTTACACGCAGCCTGGCAGTCAGACACCACAGTCAGAGCAACCCAACGATTAGCACAAGCAGAGATTGAATTGATACAGGTTCAACGGGATACAGATGATATCTCAGACTGTGAGAAGGACGGTATTGTTCGGGATAATGAGAATCAGTATGCGTTGGGCTATCACGAGATAGTCCAGCATCACCGCTTTGGTATCAGCCTGAGCAGTGATACGCTCTTCTTATCTCGTATCAGCGGCGTACTCGATGATTTTCGTAGCTACGACCATCTGACTACCGAGAGAGGAATTCGCCAGGCAGCAATTCGCAGTGGCGCAGTCGACGAGATTGGTACCCTTTAGTTTTGTAGCCTCTACGAAGCAGCGACAGACCCTACAAGCTAACTTCTTGATTGCTGGTTGATCGCTGCAATGCATCCACTAGTTTGTCATACGTTTCAAAGTATAGTTGATCGATACCAACGGCACGCAGGTTGGCTTTGCTATCGTACTGCGATTTGAGAACCAGCGGTATGGCTGGATAAGCAGCATCAAATTGGGCATTGTCGACATCGGCCTCATCTCTCATAACTGATTCAGCCGTAACTCTGCCAACTCTTCGAATGATATCCCAGAGCGAGCGGTTTCGGTTGATATCCAAAGCCTGCTGTTCCCAGCGTAATTCAGAGCATTCACGGACGCCTCTATAGTTGACGACACCCCACCTGGTTGGCATCCAGGCATCAGGTTCGGTGTCGGTTAATCGAGATTCTTTCAATATGGAATATACAATAGAACTTGAGGGCCATGTCTGTCAATAATCAGCAGTAGCGGAAAAGCTCCTGCTGCTTCATTATTAAGTTACTAAAAGGGTGTATCGTTTACTTTTTTGCTGGAAGGGACACGGTTTGAGAGCTCAACCTGTGTCAGTAATCGCATCACATCAGCAAAACGATTACGATCAAAGCGTATTTCGTATTCCTGCGTTTGGTCCAGTCGCCGAGCCTTGCGGGCTTCGACTCGCTGCTCTTCGAGAACAATGAATTCTTTATCGTCTATAACGCCGCGACCATGTTGTATCATTTGGTCCACGAGGGTAAGTACTTGTGGAGCAAGAAAGTTTAACCATCGAGGTTCAGGCTTGCCCGGTACCGAAATTGGCCGTCTGTACCAATTATTAGAAAAATATGTGTCCGGAACAGGGTAGTGGTCACCCGTCTTAATCTCATGGGTCTTAACTTGTGCGAATTCAAACGTACCCATGTCCTCAATCTCTGTTGTCTCAACTTTATATTGCTGTTCGGTTTCGACTAAAGCTGGGGGTGATTCCCGGAGGTCTTCACGTTGCCTTAAACTATGTGACACCCGAATAAGGGTATCATCGATGACAAAGTCAGCCGTGATCTCCCGGTGAGTGTAGCGTGACGCATTAGAATCTTCACTGGCGTCGATACGATTCAATAAATCATTAACGTTTTCAATTGAGGCGAGAACCGCTTGATTTGCCATGAACGTCGTGGCCAAAGCTTCAGGATCAGACGACTCAATCTCAGGTTCGTCAATAAAGATATTGGTTTCATGAAGCAGTGGCATCAGCTCATCAATTTTGCTTATGAAGGCCCGGCTTTGATCGTTTGATATTTCAGCAAATCCTTGTTCGCCAAATTCGAAAGACATGTTATGATAATACCATAAAACTGGTTATAATGCAACCTTTAGGCTGTTCAAAAGTCGACTGAAAAAGGGTAGTAAAAAAGCCGTATGGTGTTGTCTGGGTGAAGTGGATGGGAATGAATCATAATGATTCAACATCATCGCACACAAACGATACAGACCAATACGGCTTTGTCCTCCAGGGCACTAGTGATATCGATGAAAATCGATACTAGACCTCTTTACCTAAAGGACATTCGGGTGGTGGTATGGGGTGAGAGTGTTAGCTGCTAAGCACTGAGTGGAGTACGATGGAGCGCCGTTGAAGCTCTTCTTGCATTGCTCTGGTCCGAGTAATTAATAACTCGGTAGAGTAATCAGAGTAGTCTGGCTCGGGATCATCCGGGATAGGTGAATCTGATTTGCCGAAGCAGTAATAAGCGCCCGTGACACCAAATTCGAGACCCCATCCGATCACCAGTAACCATGACGTTGACCAGTACCAGGTTGGGTACAAGTAGTAACCGTTAGAAGTCATGTTGTGTCGGAAGAATATCCAAAAAATCACCGCACCAACGAGCGTCATAAAGCCGATTATCGCTACCGTAGCGAAAACATATCCGAGTATCTCCCATCTGTCAGGATGGTTTCCTGGTTCGATGGTTGGACCATCAGTATACATAAAAACAATAGCAGCGATAATGACGATAATCGAGCAAATAATGAGTGGCACGGCGGGCACTTGGTAATGAGTTGAAACCCATTGATTGCCATTCCAGGTCTCACCTCGTCCTAATTGCAGGGCAAGAAATAAAACATTCATGGCAAACGACGCCAAAAACAGCGTAATGCCGACTGGGCGTAGCAATTTAGACAATTTTCTGTCTCTCTTTCTCTCTATGTGAATGAACCACAATAACCTATACGTTACCGAAGACTACTATGATATCACATTTCTAACTTATAGTCAATGCCTTGACCCCTGTTACGTTTTTCGTCCTTTTGGACTCATCAGTATGAGTCAACACTCATAAAAACGTTTGGCTTTTTAGTATTCTCGGGGCTCCTCAATGAGAGAGAAGAACTCAACAAAAATACTAAAAAAGCCTGTCGTGGAGGCGCCAGTCTTAAGTCGTTATGACTTAAGTTAAAGGCGCCCCCACAAGGCCCATTTATGTACTAACTACCAACCGCCGGAGCTGCTGCCTGGGTCGCTACCCCAATCACCTGAGCTACTGCCCGGGTCACCACCGCCAGTGTCAACGCCACCGCCGAATTCGTCATCGATAATAACTTCATCGAGCAACAAATTGCCGAGGCCATTGTCGTACGACGAATCCTGGAGTGCCTGAGCACGAAGGTTTGCCTCGCGACGAGCACGTGCCTCTTGGTTAAGAGTGCGATGCTCTTCTTGCTTTGACGCTACGTCAATGCCTGAGGCTGCTTTCCGGATGTCCTCCAGCTGGTTACTGATTGCCAGGTACTCCGGCTTGTCATGGTCATTCAACTCACTCCTTACAAAGGAAAGGCGCCTTCCCAAGTCATCAGCATTTTGCGCGTGACCGCTCTGATTGCCGCGCCTGTTGGCAGTGGCTGCCTTCAGAAACGTAATCGTTGTAGTCACGCTATCGATATCCGAGGGCGTACTCGATTCCAGCTTAGCAAGCTGAGAACCTCTATCGGAGACTTTCCCTGACATCTCAGCATAGCGCTTCAAACACCGCTCGGCGTCATCGAGTAACGTAGCAGCGCGGTCCCAATCAGGCGGGTTAGTGTGCAGCGCTGTTGCCGCTTCGTCCAACGCCTTGTCGGCCGTTGTGTATTGATGGGTGATCTGAGCTGCGCTTGGCAAGCCGGTAAGACAGGAAGCGTCAAAATGAGCGGTTAGATCACCGAGTAAGTCGATGATAGAATTCTTCTCCTGTCCGGTGACAAACGCAGTTGTTCCAGAGAGGTGGTCATACCGCTCTTCCAGGTCCTTCTTACGCTGACGCAGTACCTCCATTCGGTCGGTGACGTCACTACATAGCAACTGGACCTTCACCAGCTCAACGATCGCCATACCATTATGGTGACTCCCGATGAGAGTAATAGCGTCAGTGATGGCCTGCGTTGCCTTGTTCAGCTCAGCATCAGCAGAGAAGAGAAAGCCATCGGCTTTCAATTGCTGATACGCCTGAGTAGTAGTGGCCAATTGTGCCTGCATTGTCTGCAGTGTCGCTGGCGCTTCGTCCATGGCCGTCTGCAAATTGGTGCAGAGTTTATCCACGGTAGAAAGCGCAGCGCTGGCTCCGAATGCCAAACGATTCAGCTCTTGATAGCTCGCCATAATCGCTTGGTACTCCTCAGTGGTGCGTGCCAGGTTCGGGTCGTTGGCAGCCGGATTGTCGCTCAGCGGTATATTAGCGGCAAATGCTTGCGCTACCAACATTTCCGCGTTTTGCCAGGCGGTTGAAACCCGTAGGTGGTCGTCACCAACGAGCTGATTGAGTATCAACGTCACCGTTGTTTTGGTGTCGTCGCTGTTGGTAATGCCACCAAGCGTACTCAGTGCTCTGTCGTGCATAGTGACAGCTTCCGACTTGGCTTTGACATTCTCCAGTCGACGTCGGCGAGAGCGATGGACCCTAATATCGATGAACGCTATCGCTAGCACCATCAGGATACCGAGCACTACCCAGAGAAAAACCAGTCCAATCGGCGCTGTACTGCGGTTGCTTGTTGAGTTCCCTGTACCTGAGTTACCCACGGGTAATGCTGAACTGCTCAAATCACCATAAACGGCAGTTATAGCATTGATAATGCCTGCCGAGAAATGGCCAAGCTTGAACTGATTGTCCATATCATTGGCCCGAATGCTGTCAACCGATGAGGCCAACACGCTGAGATTGCCACCGTAGTAAATGGCACTTTGGTGATCAAGCGACACCGCAAAGACAACCAGGTTGTCCTTAATGGCGCCGTCGGGACCACGCCAACTCGGGCAGGAACTCACTTGAGCCGATTCGTAGGCATCGAGGCTACCGTCGGGAGCAGTTTGAAAAGCTCTGACACGGACATCGACACCGATCGTCTCAAGTCGCTCAAGTGCCCTCGTAATGGGGCCCTCGTATTTGTCGAGCACGTGAGCCGTCGTGGTGTCCAATACTCCATAGTTACATGAAGCAGACCCTTGGCTAGCGACAACCTGTGCCATCGCGAGGCGAGGGAAAAGCAGAAATAAAACCGATACTCCGACAACCGATAACCATCTTAACAGACGGTACACGCATGTCTCCTTTGTTGGTAGGAAAGTACGTTTGACGACGGGTCGTCGCAAACTGGGGTATTATATAATATCTTTAGTAAATTGTATAATAATCCACCCTAATCTATATACGGGCTATTGCGGCCGGCGTGATCGCGCATAAAACGGTGGGTGCGGCTGCGAAGACGGCTTCGTATTGCCTCTGGTAGTAGGGTGCTATAAACCTGAGCCAGCGAGTTCAGCAGTTTGCCGCGAGGGAAGGCCTCATCATAAGCCTGGTGAAAGCTATCGATCGACGACTGCATAGCCTTCGGCAGCTGCAGCTCGTGACGGGTAAACCAGTGCGTTAGCTTTATGTCAGCCAAGGGGTGAGAAAGACGAACGTCATGAGCCAACTGTGGTTCAAGACTATGGACCGCCAGCATACCCAGCGGACTGAAGGAACGAACTACTACCCCGTTTGATTTGCTAACTTCGTAGCTACGGACTTCGTCGAGTAAGTCTCCATCCTTTAGCTCGACAATGATACCGTCTTTATGAACAAAGTAATCATTACCTTCATGAATCAGCAATCCACACAGCCCCGCATCGATTGGACTGGGAGTATGCAGCGCCGCAGCACTGACTTCATCTTCTAGAGCTATCTTGCCAACCCCCGATACAAAAACATCGATATCTCGGTGGTCACCAGTAAACTTTATTTCACCAGGCAACGTTTCAGCCATCAACGCGGCATGCGCAATTGAACCGTGAATACGTACCGGCTCATTATTGACCCATAAATTTTGTAGACTATCGAGTTGTTCTAATCGGGTTGTCATAGCTCAAATTCTTTACCGTAGAGTATGCTAATTCAATCAAAAATATGCAACTGTTAGCAGCATTATTGATGGCTATAAAGGTTGTCCTGGGGCTGTTGCTCAATAGCTAATTCAGCGAGCTTCAGAAACAGTGCTGCATCAGCGCTATCCCAACTGACATAGCTCGGGACTTCAGGTTGCATATAGAGAACCAGGTGGGGTTCGCTAGAGAACAGATAGTCTTGATCTATCCCCATAGAACCGATCACTCGTTCTTCGCCTGACGGTAATTTACCGAGGAGCTCAAGAGCCGTAATGCCTTGCTCAGCACTAAAACCACTACCATCCTCGACCCAGCCCATTCGAAGCACCGGCAAAACTTCTATCTGTTGGCAGTCTCAGCTTCCTCTCGAGGGTCCAACCACTTTTACCCAAGTGAGCGGTAACTTTGGCTCTTCTTTCTCTGGTTTGGTCGGCAGCTCCAGTCTATCGGCATAATCAACTGGCACGCCCTCAGCTACCCGTACCCCGAGCCTTTCCCGACGATCAGCAATCAATTGCATTGATTGGTCATAACGACCATTAAAGATATCATAATATGTCATAAACAATGACTGTACTATCTATACGTGTATCTGTCAAACGAAAGAAGCTAAAGAACATTAAACTTTAGAGGGCAGGGTTACCGAGTCTTATGCCCAGTACTCAGTTTCTTATTGTAATCTGACGCCTTAACCAGCAGGATTATCCATAGCGGGAACAGCAACAAGCAAAGAAGAGATGCCATACCGGCGAGCACACTAATGATATTCAAGACAGCCAAGATAACAGTTGCAAACGAAATATTGCTCGTAACGGTACCATTGCCAATATGAGGAAACAGGGCATGGACTGCCAACTCCAAGAAAGCAATCAGGATTAAGAGAGGGATTGGTGCTATCAGCAAGAAAATCCATCGTTTGGTAGGTTTCTTGGCTGAGGAGGAAGCGGGAGTCGACATACAATCATAATACAACACTACTCTCATAAAGCGGTGAAGTATACGGCCGGTCAGCGTGTAACCTCTATGTGCTGCCGCCGACTTCATGTAACACCACTCTTATGCTTGCTTCCTGTGTTAGTTAAGGATTTAATTACCCCCATGAGCAACCTCCCAGAAACAGGAATGAGCCCTCAAGAATCTCGATGGCATATTGAAGCTCTGTTAGATAAGCCGTCGATAGACACTATGGGAATGCGCGCACTATTAATCAGTGATCCGGCTCGCGAGCTTTATGAAGTAACAGGGATTAATCGTTCGCCCCTTACAGAACAATCATTTCAGGAGCATGAGCTACGTTATTTGATTGGATCCGGCGCAGTGCGTTCGGGCATTGTTTTAGAGCTCGAAGAGATTGACAGTCCAAATTATATGGCGAGCATTCCACGCATGCATTGGTCAGGATTATATGTTGGTAACAATTTTAGCCATAAAGCCCAAGCCCACGGCTTAAGTGCTGAACCCCTCATGACCAATACAAGCGCAATAACTGTTCCCGACGGTACGCTTGAGCTTGGGGCAACTGATGCTATCTATCAGCACATCGATACCTGGTTGAGTCGTGCGCTAAAACAGGCAGCGGAAACTCCCGACGATGAAATCGCACTTCTTATGACCCGATGTGATGCTACGAGTGTGAAATCACAAATAGCACGATGGCTGGCAGCACCTGATCAGATAACCCGCAACCAAGAGCTTGATTTCATCCTGCGCTTATCGCGCGATAATCATTGGGATTTAGCAACTGACCGAGCAGGTTTAAATAAAACTCTACGAGCAAACTTTAGCTACGCTATAAGTAAGTAGTGCAGCCTAGCGATTAACGGTGGACATGTCCGGATAGCGAGAACCAAAGGTACCACCTTTGGGAGCAGCTTCGTCTAGACGCTGCAAATCTTCTTCAGTCAGTTTAATGTCAGCCGACGCAATATTCTCCTCCAGATACTTCATGTGCTTTGTGCCAGGAATTGGCACAATGTCATCGCCTTGCGCCAGTACCCAAGCAAGTGCTAATTGGCCAGGTTTTACGCCCTTCTCGTCAGCAATTTCTTTTACTTTGTCGACAAGCTCGAGGTTTTTCTGAAAGTTTTCGCCCATAAAGCGCGGGTTTTGACGACGCCAGTCATCGGCGTCAAGATCATCAATACTCTTGATTTGGCCTGTCAGAAAGCCCCGTCCTAGTGGGCTATAGGCCACAAAACCAATTCCAAGTTCGCGCACGGTTTGCAAAACTTCATCTTCTGGATCACGGGTCCACAAACTATATTCGGTTTGCAGGGCAGTAATTTTATGTACTTTGGCTGCACGGCGAATCGTTTCAGGCGCAGCCTCACTCATGCCGATATAGCGAACTTTACCTTCTTTGACCAACTCAGCCATAGTCTGGATAGTTTCCTCAATCGGCGTATCTGGATCGACACGGTGCTGATAGTACAAATCAATGTAGTCCGTACCGAGTCGCTTTAGACTAGCTTCAATGCACTTGCGAATGTATGCCGGCTTGCTGTTGACTTTACCGGTACGGTTGCCCTCATCATCGATTTCATTACCAAATTTGGTAGCTAAAATAACTTTATCGCGTCGGTCCTTAATAGCTTTGCCAACGAGAAGTTCATTCTTCAGTGGCCCATAGATATCGGCAGTATCGAGAAAGTTGATACCGTGATCGAGCGCATAGTGGATGACCCTTGTTGATTCTTCATCATTGCCGTTGCCATAGACCCAACTCATGCCCATACAGCCTAAGCCAATCGCTGAGACTTCCAGTTCATCACCAAGTTTTCGCATGTTCATAGAACCCTCCTTTATTACTATGCAAAGTATAGCAAGCCGACCTATAGATTAGCTGTAACATTTTCCGCAAAGCCATGAGGATTACAATAAGACCATCAAATCTGGGGTTTGAATCCCTTAGCTCCAGCTAAACTGCATAGTTAGCAATCAATTTAGTTCTAAAGCTCGTTGGTAATGCCTGGCTAGTATTTTGTAATTACTGTTTAACATTGTACTATATGGTTAATGGAAGACCTGCTTGAAGCTACCGCTATCGCCGAGACGATTTTAAGTCTTGAAAATGCTAAAAGCGCTTATCTCGATGACAAAAGCAAATTTGAGGGTTATACAGGGTTAAGACGTCCTTTAGGATGGCTTGGTTTAAAAGGGGCTGAAAAAGAAGCAGTAAGTAAAGGGCTGCTATTAGTGAATGAGAACGTGATAGTTCCTGGAGTTGTTAGTAACGAGTACTTTTCATCAATTGATGATGACGTTTCGTTTTCTGATAGAAAATTTTAGTTTCAACCTCGTTGTTAATATCCAGCCAAGCATAGTCATTATAGGGATTAATGCCCAATAAAGTTCCTGTGCTTGCATATTAAATTAAGACTCTTCAATATAGAGCCATGAGTGAAAACAAACCTGGTAGATATATTGTAATTGAAGGTAGTGATGGAGCAGGAACGACAACGCAAAAAGATCTTTTAACTGCACAGTTAGCTAGTTTAGGCCGACAAGTACTTGGTATCCGCGAACCAGGACAAACTGAATTTGGCAAGCGAATACGTGAAATTTTTAAAGACGCCTCTTTAGAACGTAGCGTTGAGACAAATATAGACTTAGCCACTATAGATAGACGAGAAACAACCCAACAAGTAATTGCCCCGGCAGTTAGTAACGGTATAGATGTAATTAGTGACCGTAATTGGTTTTCAACAGTTGCTTATCAAGGCTTCGGTGAAGGTTATAGACCTCTTGAAGGTATTATAGATAAAAGCCATGCCGCTATGGGAAGATTTTTGCTACCGCACTTAGCGGTTATCATTGATGTACCCATAGAAGTTTCTCAGCAGCGTATGAGAAATCGTGGTAGCGGAGCAAATGACTTCTTCGAACAAAAAGGTTCTGACTTTTTTGAGCGAGTGCGAAAGGGTTATTTATATGTCGCTGAACTATACGATATAGAAGTAATAGATGGCACTCAGTCAATTGATAAAGTACATGAAGAAATAGCTATGCTATTAGAGCATTAATAAGCTCGTTCTAACTTCGCTGATGATGCCCAGCCCTAGGCACGATAAGTCAGTTATATGACAATACCGGTACTAGCTAACTCGGGAGATACAATTTCGCCAATATTAGAGTTCAGGCGAATTGCGGCTTTTATCGGCTGTAAGTCTGAGATTCTCTTAAAGCTTTGTTCTACTATCAGCAAAATCATATCATCATACGTAACAGCTTTATTTATATAAAAACATCGAGCTAAATATCCGTGACTTGAAAGCCCCGGCATAAGATTTGCCTCTATAAAGTTTGGCGCCCCGAGGCCGTCTAGTCGCATGTCAATACGCCCATAATCACGAGCGCCAAGAGCCTTAAAAACACCGACAGCCAGTGTATTAATAGCATGCCTTAATTGAGGACTGGTAACAGGGAGGACTTCTTCTGAGTCAGACACTTTTATCTCTTCGCTCAAAAAACGATTTCCCATTTTATCTGCCGGAGCAGATATTTCAATCGGCATTTCTAACAATTCGTCAGGGTCACTCGTCTGAACAATCGCCACACTAAACTCTCTTCCAGGCAAGTATTCTTCGACAAGAGCATCCGAGGCATAATCATTATGGATAGACAATATTTTAGATTCCAGCTCCGCGTTAGAACTTACTATAGATCGTTCGTCAATACCTTTGCTATCGCCACGATTATTGGGCTTAACAAACAGAGGGAACCTAAGATTGTGTTTGAAAGTAGGCTGATCAATCCTTGATATAAAGTAGGCTGAGCTCTGTAGACCTGCCTCGATTACTTTGTCCTTTGCTTTTTGCTTGTCGAATTCAAGCATCAGCGCACCCGTATCTGATCCTGTAAAGTTAATCCCTTTTGCGCTCAAATAGTTAGAAAGCCATATTTTTGGGCTATCGTCATAGCTCTTTGAAGGATCAAGCAAGATCAGTTTCATGCCAAGAACGACTAGATCGGGTTTTTTAACTACTAATCTTTCCAGATCATCAATATTATCCACGATCGAAATATGAACTTTGCAGTAGCGCTTGGCTAATGTGGATTGTATCGTTAACTGAGAATCCTCAGCCATAGCATTAAGGCGTGGGTTACTTGAGGCAACGATTTCAATATATTTATCAATCTTCTTCGAACGAGTCTGAAGAGCTCTGTCCTGTTTTACGAATTGTATCTTCATAATAGTGTCTTTCTTTGTCGCTAGTTTTGTAATTTAAAAAATATGGAGTCTACTGACATACTTAATGCAAGTAACCATAATAAAATCTCGTGAGCACCTTCAAATACAGTGCACAGTGTTAGCTTATAGTGAAGTTATCTGTTTGTTTTAATACTAGAACCAATGCGCGTAGAGTCTGTCCGCAAAAGAAAAATGTATAACATAATTATACCCTATAACCTACCTACTGGCAAGCATAAGCGTTATCAATTACTTTATTTTCGTCTCAGAAACATAAAGTAAAAAACTACAAACACTAATACAGTTGCTACATTCGCAATGAGCCGTTTAAGAAATCGGTGTCTGAAGAAGAGGAAATCCATGCCAACTACAATAACTACCATCAGTAAAACATAAAAAACCAGAATTTTGTTTCTTCGCATTTTGACTATTTGTAAACCTTTCGTGCAAGACTCGCGCCAAGAACTCCAAGCAAGAAACCGCAAGCGAAAATAAGTAAATTATGGAATCTGTTAGTACTGATAAAATTCTGAGCTACCAACAGTACTATTGCCCACACTACAAAAACACCAACAACATACACCCAATATGGGAACTTTTTAATCATATTTATATTATAGGCCAGGCGGCAAGAATGGTTCTCACTTCGTCAGAGATAGCTAGGCAGATGCAGCATAACAGGGGTACCCATATGCTTTATAATAATTCATAAACTACATAAAGGCGACTTACTCCTGTAATTGAGTTCAAGTCTAGCCTCGAACTGCTTATGGATTTTATACATATCGTAAGCCAAATTCGCTTGAGCTTCTGCATCTGCCCGTATACGCTTATCGAGCTCCCTCTGCGACTGATGCGTTATGCCGCTTATTGTCTTTGGGAATGTATCCTTACTCTGAGCCATGCTTTCTCCTTTATTTACAGGTTATATTAGAGATGTAGCAAAAATGGGCAATTATCCCTTGACAGCACGTAATCAGGGGTGTATACTGAATAGTATGAAAGCTATGAGATACACAATTAAAGATTTTCAAGCGGATTTCCCAGATGACGACGCTTGTTTGGAGTGGCTAAAGGACTACCTCTACCCTGACGGTATTTTCTGTCCTGTAGATAAAAAGGTCACGCCCCAGCACAAACTCAAAAACAGGAAAGCATATTCTTGTGAGTTGTGCGGTTATCACACTCGACCTACGGCTAATACTATCTTTCACAAGTCCAGCACCTCACTAACGCTGTGGTTTTACGCCATCTACTTAATGAGTGCCACTCGTGCCGGAGTCAGCGCTAAACAGCTTGAGCGTGAGCTTGGAGTAACTTATAAAACTGCCTGGCGGATGTTTCACCAGATACGCTCTATGATGGGTGACGATAGCCAAGTAGGGGGTGAGGTTGAAGTAGATGAAATGTACATGCACCCGAACCCTGCGAAGCGTTCTACTGCCAAGGCGCACAACAGCCAAACTGTGTTCGGCATGGTCGAGCGTGGCGGTAAAGCTAAAGTGAAGCACGTTAAAAGCTCAGGTAAGCGTGTCCTAATCCCTGAGATACAAGAGGGCGTTAAGGCTGGCTCTACGGTTTATAGCGACGAGTGGAGAGCTTATGACAAACTACCAATGTACGGCTACCCACACGCAAGTATTAAGCACTCTACTAACCGTTATGTTGATGGCAACATTCACACCCAAAACGTAGAAAACCTTTGGTCAAATATGAAGCGAGGAATTAGGGGCGTTTACCGCCATGTAGATGCTCAGTATCTACAGGCGTATGTTGATGAGTACGCTTTTCGCTACTCACACCGTAATGATTTTCAGCCTATGTTTTGGGCTTTGATAGGAAAGGTAGTTAAGGCATAAGCAGTATTGGGGATAAGTCCTTGACATATTGTTAAATACTTGTTATTATGTTTATGTTAACTTCACCCGCCCTGCGTTGCACGGCGGGTTTTTTGATATAATGTCAAATATGCCAAAGAAGAGAGTTTTGATAATTATTGATGGGAGTAACTTCTATAATCGAAAGAAAGAACTTGCCATTAAAAAGCATACTCTGAACAAGTTCAACTACTCCAGATTTGCCGACTGGCTAGCCGAAGAAAACAAGATTGTTGGAAGAAACTACTATATAGGTGTTGTTCGTGCTGAAGCTGGGGATGCCCGTGGGCAAGAACTTAGGGCAAATCAGCAACGCTTGTTTTCGCATCTAACATCCCCTACACAGAAATTTAATGTGGTTAGAGGCGTGCTTATGAAGTCAGATAGTGTTTACCATGAAAAAGGTGTTGATGTAAGGATGGCTGTAGATCTAGTAGTAGGTGCCTGTGAAGATAAATATGATATTGCGATACTCGTTTCCTCGGACACTGACCTAGTTCCCGCTATTAATCTCGCACGTAGGAAAGGTAAGCAAGTGGTCTACGTAGGCTTTTCGCATAAGCCAACTTATGCCCTACAAAAAAACTCCGATTTATCACGGCTTATAACTAAAACCGAACTAGAACAGTTTATTGACCCTTAGTCTTTTTCCGACTAACCTTTTTCAGTATCTTAAAGAACTCTAGTTTGGTAATCTCAGGCGTTGGTTTGGCCTTTTTATTCATATCTCTATTATATATGAAATTTACTTGTGTTGGTTAATCCAGTTCCAGGCAGGTTGTCCTAGGTAACCATTGGCATTATTAAGATCTACCTCAATAAGTAAAAAGATAGGATTACTAAGCTTATTGCCCAAATAATTTGTAATTGTGCCGAGCGTATAGGTGGAAGAAATAATGTAAGTTGAACTTAAGTAGTGCCACCAATCGTTTATGTAAGGACAGCCAGTGATTGAATCGTGCATTGCACTAGCATGAGATAAGTGGGGGTCAAACGATAGAAGGTAAAATTTATTCATTCTTTTTGCCTTGGGCTAGTTTCCCTGCATTTAATTCGGGCTTTTCAGGCAGCGGGGTTGCGCTTACTAGCGGTAATTTCTCATAATCCTCTTGGGATATTTCCTCGCTACCTTTTTGACCAATTCCAGCAGATAATTGCATTCCAAATTTTTGCACATTTGTTGATGAAAGCATATGGGGTTTAAATATTGCGAAGCAAATAAGAACTATTAGGGTTATGAGCCACAAACCAAGCGCAAATAGCCAAATCCAAATATGGGTATATTTATAGAAAACAAGTAATGTAAAGAAATCGAAAATAAGGTTAGCTATTAGAAAAGGGGAAGATGGATTGCTCAATGTGGCAACCGCATTCGTAAAATATTTGAGAATACTTGTTGCATCTGGCGGCATGAACCTAGTATACCACGCTTACGTGCGTTCATGGTATAAGTGCCCAAAAATGCTATTCCAAAAAATTTCCCTTTGTGGCAAAATAGTATTTACAGCTTAAGCGATATAGCGAGGCATAAACTAGGGGGCATTATGGGTGATTTTACATTTATTGATCTTTTTGCGGGTATTGGCGGCACTCGCTTGGGTTATCAAAGTGCTGGTGGTGTTTGTGTGTTTACTTCTGAGTGGGACGCTCACTCACAAAAAACTTATCAGGCAAATTTCGGCGATGAATCCCATGGTGACATTACAAAAATCGACGCTTCCTCAATACCCGATTTTGACATACTACTGGCGGGCTTTCCTTGCCAACCCTTTTCCATAGCGGGCGTGTCAAAGAAAAATAGCATGGGTAGAGTTCACGGATTTCTGGACGAAAAACAAGGAAATCTTTTCTTCGACATCGCTAGAATTCTGCACGAAAAGAAACCGTCAGGTTTCATGCTTGAGAATGTCAAGAACCTTGTCAGCCACGACAAAGGTAATACTTTCAAAGTAATAATGAATATACTGGACGAGTTAGGCTATACGCACGACTATAAAGTTATTGATGCCAAGTATTTCGTACCTCAGCATCGTGAAAGGACTTATATAGTAGGTTTCAGAAAAGACCTTGTCCCAAAAGACTTTGAATTCAAATTTCCGGATATTCCAAAACGGGGTCCGAAATTAAAAACTATACTTGAGACGAATGTAGCTAGTAAATACACCCTGTCAGACAAACTTTGGAATTATTTGCAGAATTATGCCGCCAAGCATAAGGAGAAAGGTAACGGTTTTGGTTTTGGTCTCGCAGACCCCGAAAGTAACACCAGAACATTAAGTGCTCGCTACTATAAAGACGGGTCAGAAATACTACTTGCTCAACCCGGCAAAAATCCAAGACGCCTCACTCCCCGAGAGTGTGCAAGATTGATGGGTTTTCGTGATAACTTTAAGATTGTCGTCTCAGATACACAGGCGTACCGCCAGTTTGGGAACTCAATCGTCGTACCAGTTGTTAAGGTGGTGGCAAAACGGGTAGCATTAACTTTGAAAGAATATGGAAAAGCAGTACCAATCACACAGAAGCTGGAATATGTCGAGAATCCGTGGGAAAAATACGTCCCCCGAAAAGTTAGTCAGGTCCTTCCTGAGCAGTCAACACCTGCGATATAGGCTACATTATTCCAAGCTTCCCGGCAAACCAGATATAGTATTTGTAAACAAGAGAGTCGCCGTAAATATTAACGGCTGCTTCTGGCATCAACATAAAAATTGCAAGAACGCTACAATCCCACAATCAAATGCGGATTTCTGGCAGGCTAAGCTTTCTGCAACAGCCGCACGCGACGAAAGAAATGTCTCACGCCTGAAGGAAATGGGATGGGACGTAGTAACTATTTGGGAGTGTGACATTGAAAACGACGTTGAGCATGCCACTTCCAGTCTGTTGACGAAATTGAGTAGTTAGTGATGCTTTTGTTTGATAAACTTCAAAATATAGATTATGCAAGATTTTTCCCAACCAGCAATTGAATCGACATCGAAAGCACAAGTTGCCTATTGTAAATTCATCATGCCAAACGACACTGGCGCTACCGGTGGCCATCAGAGTGGCTACCATATCCATAAAAGTGCGTATAGCCTAGTCTGGGATACTCCCAGAGAGCGTGGCACGAACGATGACAAGTGGATCACGATAAATTGGCAAGACTCTTTCGAGCGTTCTAGCCGCTTTATCTATTACGGTCAAGGTACTAGGGATGAATATCGTCTGACAAATTTCGGCAGAGGCTTCACGTACTTGCAGGATGATTCAATAGGCAGTCTGCTTGTGCTATGCCGTATGAGTGGCGACTTTTATAAAGCCTACGTCTTATCTACCGAAGACGAAATTGAGAATTATCTCAACGCATTTAGCATTTCTATTTCTAATGCTAACGGAATAGTTTCAAGCCTGTCACAGACGCCTGCAACAATTGAAGAATTGATCAGATCCTATGTCACAAAAATGAATACTGGCTTCCCGGTTTCTGGAGTTTTATCAGAAAAAGCACGCGAAATATTTAATCAAGTGTCTGGGATGAGTTCACAAGCAATTAATGACGATCCAGACCTAGCAATCACGTCATGGTATGGTACTGAATATTCACTTTTCCAAGAGGTCGAAAAAAAGAATTACGCAACAGACTACCTATCAGAACCATTCTCTTCCGTAGAAACTTTAGTAGATGCCGCAAATAGCATACTCAACAGACGTAAAAGCCGTGCAGGTAAATCGCTTGAGAATCACATAGCCAAAATATTTGACATTAACAAGCTGCCGTATTCCGCACAAAAAGTTACCGAAGGTAATAAAAAACCAGACTTCATCATGCCAAGCATTGAGCTATATCACGATGCCGGCTATTCTGCGGATAAGCTAGTTTTCCTTGGTGTTAAAACCACTTGCAAGGATCGTTGGCGCCAAATACTTAACGAAGCAGCAAGAACACCTCAAAAGCATCTGTTTACACTGCAGCCAGGAATATCCAAAAACCAACTTGACGAAATGAAAGATGAGGGCGTTACTTTAGTAGTTCCAAAAAGTAATATAAATACTTTCCCGCCTGAGAGTAGAGAAGATTTATTAACACTCAAAAATTTCATAGGTCACGCAGGGAGAACTATCTCCTAGCGTGCACGATAACTGGAATTTGGAAAAATCTGAAAAATTTTTGGGGTTGAACGAGCGCAAAAAAATTTGTTATATCGATACGCTTCCCCCCTACCGGTAAAAACCATATAGGATTTACCTTTAGAAAACGTAAGACGCCATCTGTTGTGATTTTTCAAGAGGGTGTTTAACGCTGGCGATAATGGCCAGCCAGGCATAAGCTTTATATTCAAGGTGCTAGACTGTAGTAATGAACCACACCCTAAAGAACAAACTATTAGGTGTACCGATTATTATATGGGGACTTCAAATACTTTATGTTGCTGCCGCACTTGGAATAGCAATACTTATAGTCTTATTAACAGGGCTAGACAATCATTCATCTCATTTGTTATTCCAAATTTTATTTGTTTTAGTCATAGTGATAATAAATATAATATGGCGCGTCAGAATTAAAAAGTTAAAACCAGAATGGTTCTAACTTCATCACAGATACCCAGCCAGATCATTTTTTATCTGTTGACGAACATAGACCACGAGTGACATTAGAACTTTTTATGCCTTTTCAGCCCGATGACTATTGTTTGGTTCTCCTATCAATGCACACTCAATCTTGTAGCCTAGCTTAGATAATTTTTGGTCAAGGTCAGTACAACCCAATATAGCCAAACCAAGTAGCACAAATAGTGGCCCACTATTAGGGTCTGTTGCTAGTCCAGTAAAGTATGCACCCATGCTTTGTCCGACTACCCAAAAGGCTAGTGAGAGGACGATACCGAGCGAAATAGCCAGCTTACGCCAAATCCCCGAGAACAGTACACCGAAGCCGATTGCAAACTGTAAGGCAGCTATCAAAAGAATAAACCAATAACCTGGGTCAGACTGTGTTGATGTGCATGACTCATTGCTCATGTGTGCCATTTGGGCACTTGTCATGTTCATACTAGAGCCAGAGGTACAAGTGGTTATTTTTTTACTTTTACCGCCGAAGCCGTTAATAACATTGGCTGTGTGGTTATCTACTGAAGCCATCCAGCCAGGGGCATCTTGAGCCATACCAGAAATCATAGTACTGACATCACTGGTAGTGTCTTGTCCTGGCAGTAGCTGATACACGCCGCCGCCGACCCATAACACTAGCCAAACGAAGACAAGCCAATAAGCTGCAGACTTCCTTTTGTGCTGCTTCTCGTCCTCATTCTTAGAGGGCATGACAGCCAATGCTAAAAGGATATATATAATCACTGCCCCTGGGGCACCCATAAGTAGAAGGGTGTGCGCACTAAATATGCCACCATAGCCCTCACCAAATATCCAAACAACTAGTCCCCAGCCCACAGAGGCTAATAACCCCCACTTAATCGTTCGCTTCCACAGTATAAGAGCGCCAATACCTAACTGGGTAATAGCAGCCAGCGCATCAAAGATTGCTGGGTGTAGCAACAACAGATGTACGCCAAAGTTCATTGGCCCACTAACAAATCGTGGTTGACCTTGAATGGCAGGGTCAATGACTTGTGTGGCAAAGGCACTTGAGAACATTTGATGCTGCAACTGTAATGCACCGTCTAGTAGCCATAAGATGCCTAGAGCTATTTGGACACCACGTTTGGTTATTATTTTATGTAGTATCAAAATGCGTTCCGTTATACCGTTTATTAAGCTATAGCATTATATTAGTGCAATTTTAATTAGCCGACAAACTATATAGGTAGGGCTAGGGGATTACCTATCAATATGGTTCTAACTTCGTCACAGATACCCAGCCAAGCATAAGCACTATGGAAGACTTCTTCGGGAGTCTTTTTGTTTGTTATAATGTAGTCATGAAATTAGGGATAGTTACAACATACGATAGTGATACTGAATCAGGGGAAATAACTGATAATGAAGGCCGTGCATTAGAGTTCTACTATCATGACGGCCAGAACATGAAAATCGGTAATGATCTTGTAGCTCCCCAGTTAACTGGGCATCATGAGCAACCAGAAGGTTACGTTCTAAAAACTCCCATGATCGGAGACCCTGTTGCTTTTAATGGCGAGCACAAAGTTGAGACGTGGGGTTATGCACGTCACTTTGTTGATCTAGCCGAGCGACAATATGGCACCATCTTCACGACATAAGATCGTTCTAACTTCGTCACAGATACCCAGCCAAGCATAAGCACAATGAAAGAGTTCTACGGAACTCTTTTTATTTGATAAGATTAATGAATGTTAGCTATTGAAAAACAAGAAGAGCTAGTTCGACGAGCCATGTTGCTTGCTACTGAAACTGCAAAAGATGGTAATCTCCCCTTTTCGGGAATTTTGGCTGATGAAAATGGCACTATCATCCTTGAAGCCAAAAACACCGTGAACTCAACCCAGAACGCTGCTGCACATGCGGAGATAAATCTTTTATATGCTGCTGGTGAAAAGCTAGGAACAAATAACTTAAGTAACTATGCTTTTATTTCAAATGCCGCTTCATGTCCAATGTGCATAACTGCTCTCATTAAAGCTAAAATTACAAGGTTTTATTATGGCGCGACGAGTGAAGGTACTATGATACCAAATATAACAATGGATGAAGTCATCTCGAAGGTACCTTTTTCAATCGAAGTACATGGTGGAATCTTGGCAGAAGAATGTGCCGCGCAAATTCGAAAGCTTGCTAAACGCGTTATTAAAATGGTTCTAACAACGTCTACGATGCCCAGCCAAACATAAGCACTATGAAAGACCTTACCAGGGGTCTTTTTATTTTACGTAAGTTCGGTATGATTGAAATATGATTGATGAAGAGACTATTCGAAAACAAGCAACGTCAGATGGTGTAACTCACATTGCTACTGGTGTAGCTGCGATTAAAGACGATAAGATTTTAGTCGTACGGCGAGTAGCGTACGACGACACTCTAGCTGGCGAATGGGAACTACCAGGTGGCGGTGTCGACCCTGGTGAAACCATCGAACAAGGGGCTTTAAGAGAACTCCGTGAGGAAACCGGTTTGTTGGTAGACAAAGTAATTGGCACATTTGAAGGATTTGACTATACAACCGCCAAAAAACCGAAGGCACGGCAAATAATTTCAAAGTCACCATATTACCCGGAGAAATAAAACTGACAGAGCACGACATGTACCGCTGGATTAAGGCAGACGATATTCCTGAGCTCAAAACTAACAAAGTCATGCAAGACTGTCTCTATAAAGCATTCGTGTAATTCTTTAACTCATCATTAGGCGTATTCACCAGAATGTGTTTAACACCGAACATAATGGCCAGCCATAATAATATATAATATGCCCTGGAATATAATCGGAGATAACAGATGTCTGACGAGCAACAAACTGAGGAATCTCTGCAAGCATTAAATAAAGCAATCTGGGATTCGAACGAAGTCCTCGTAACGGCGTCGACCATATCAAAACTTCATAAAGACACCCTTACCTTAAATCGTGCAAAGCTTTTTAGCGAGAAGCGATCAGCACTCGGCACCGTAGAAGACATGAGCGTGCCTATTGAAGACGTCCAGAATATTAATGCTACGCTTGGTCCTATTTCCGGAATAATCACTATCGCTACTCGGTTCACCCCTCCCGGCACTCCTTATACCATTGGACCATTCCACAGAAAAGATACGCTAAATCTCAAACGAATCATCCAAGGTTACATTATTGCCCTTGGCAGAAAAATCGATTTAAATTTAATACCGACCAGCGAGCTGATTCCACATCTATACCAACTCGGTGAAGACGACCCCTCTATACAGTGAGAGGGTCATCTTTGACCATAAAAACGCCAAAATTCTCCCACACATTTGACACTAACTCTAACTTCACCCAATAAGGTCGGCTGAGCATACGTACTACCCTTAAGTTCTCTGATAGAGCTATACTATATTCATAATTAACAGGAGGGCCGAGTAATGCCAATGATAGACATTTATGCGAAAGCCGGAACTTTTGCAGACACTAAAAAACTAGCAACTGACGCAGCAGCAACAGTTAAAAAAGTTGAGGGAGTACCTGATATTCCAATGTTCGTAAGAATACTGCTGGCTTTGTTCATGAGTTACCTGAAAGTGCTCTTGCTAACGTGGATGGTGACGGTAACTATGTACGCGTCCAGGTTTTAACCAACAAAGGCGCCCTAGACCGTGATAAACAAATAGAAGTAGTTAAACAACTTACTGATTTAGTAGCTTCTGCTGCTGGAGACGAAACGTTAAAAGAACGAACGTGGGTTCTCCTAACGGAAGCATCTGATGGAGGTTGGGGTCTTTGGGGACATGCACAAACTAACGAAGAACTCGTGGCGGCTGCCAAATCAGAAATCGTAAAACTCAAGTCTCAATAAACTACCGTCAGTAACATCATGGTGCATTTTACTTCATATGCATTAACATATAGTTATGGCAAAACCTGCGATTGAAGATAATGGCAATAAAGTAGGGCTATTCCTCCGTACCCTCCTAAGTAGTCTTATCGGATTGTTTATATCCGGAGTTGCAATGACCGCTATTGGACAGCCGACTTTGACACACAGACTTTCTAGAAGCGGTAATACTTTTTGGCATATACTCCTCGCATTTCACTTATTGTTCCTTGCTGGCCTTACGATTAGCGCTATAGCCGTACTGTTTTTAACAATCACAAAGATACACAATCTTAAAGTCCGAGCAATAATTGGGATGCTGGTTGTTATCTTTGGAATTATTAGTGGCAGCATGGTATTACATAAAATACATCCTGGCATCTTTCTTTTCTGTATGGCCTTGGCATTCTTACTAATCGGCGCAATTTATGGGCCAATCGCAGGACATGGCGGTCGTAAGCGCTAAGTTGTTTTACCCCCTCAATATTCATAAGTGATATTTACTACTTCTGACTCCTGGCTCATCTATTAAGATTTTCTTACTCTCTTGGCGTATTATAAGAATAGATAAAAAAGGTAAGAGAGGAGCTAGTATGAGCACAATGAATCCAGTGATACATTTTGAGATGGGGTACAACGATCCATCACGTATGGCTAAGTTTTACGAGACAGCTTTCGGCTGGAAAACTCAGATAACGGGACCTGAAATGGGTAACTACGTTCTCGCCCAAACTACTGAAACAGATGAAAACCGTATGGTCCAAACCAAAGGAGCCATTAACGGCGGATTTTATAAAAAAACTGATAGTCCCCAGAGTCAAGCTCCCTCGATAGTTATTTCAGTCGACGACATTCAGGCTGCCATGAAAGCGGTTGAGGCTGCTGGTGGCAAGATCCTTGGTGGCATGAACGAGAAAGGTGAGCATAGCCTTGAACCGCAAATGATTCCTGGTATTGGATTATGGATCTCCGCTATGGATACCGAGGAGAACCGGTTCTCAATCTTACAGCCTAAGACTTAAAAAAATGGCAAGCTTATCTTTTGAATTACCGCCGCATCTCGCAGGTTTAGAGGATCTGATCTGTGAACGAGCTCGAGACTTTATCGATCCTTTGGTACCAGTTGAGCAAGTAGCCCAAGATCAGCCGGAACGATTTGACAGCGCAACACGAACAGTCGCTATAGCAACTGACAGGCAAGTACGAGGCTACTGGGCGCTGGCACGCATCGCTACAAAACCGGGCACGCTTGCTTATGGTATGAGAAGCGATCCCAATATCTGGGATCAGCCGCCCTTATTTGATCCGGATCAACAAGCCTCTTAAGTGGCCGATTACTGCTCGCAGACAGCGTGGCCTTGTTGATCAATAATCCGTAGCACACCGCCTTGATTGTAAGACAGACATAACAGAGCACAACCAGCCACTTGACACTTTGTTAGGTGCCCGGCAGGGGTATCGCTAATATGTGAGCCATTGATCTGATCAACAAGCTGTTCATCAGCCACAATATCAATAACTCTGCCTTCGGCTTGGTCCATCAAATGCTTCAAGCACCAGTCATAATCAATGACTTCGTTGGGTGTTTCACGGTACATTTCACTCATAGTTATACGACTGTATAACGAAATACATAACCCGTCAACTGTAGCCACCTGCTATTATTGGTTAATGAAGCAGCCTAAGACCATTCGTAAGTTTTTATACATTTTCGGGATTCTAGCGGTATTTTTATTTATCAACTGGTTTGCCGTTCCGCAAATCGCAACAACACTGCAATCTCGCCACCTTAACCAGGTTTTCTCCCAACAGGTCACTTTACTGAGCACTGCCTTAATGTCAATCGGCATAGCAGGCAGTCCGATTCATTACGATCAGTGCGGCGTCGTACCGGGAACGACTCATTGGATAACCCGGGTCGATTGCGATAGCTTTAATAATTATCCGTACAGTTCTAGTACTGGTCTGCCATCTGATTACCTCGCAAACGCTACCAAGCTTGACCAACTATTACAGGCCAATGGCTGGATCAATGATAGTATGAAGAATAACAGGGTCGATTTTACCTCGCTTGATCCTGTTACGGCTGCTCAGCCAGGCGATATAGACCTGCCGTTTCATAAGAATATTGGCACTATTAGCTGCAACCTCGACGTGGTCTTTAGTAGCTTAAACTATCCGTCCCCTCTAATGTCCTCATCAGGTAGTCTCAACATCAATACCTTTTCCTGCTCAGAACAGATGAGTTATCCTGAACTTCGCCCGTCTATTCCGACTTTCCAAGGAGGGGCATAAGCATGCTGCAACCAGGTGAGCGGCCTGGCAAACCCTGTCTCATTCGCAGCCTCAACTTGTCGCTGTAATCGATTGCCTTATAGAAAAAAGGACCCTTCATAACACGCTCACCATAAGGTAAGAAACATAACCGTCCGGTTACATTGGCGTGGTATTAGGGGTCCAAATCTCTAGGGGAGGTGCAGGGGTGACCTACTTCAATCCGAGACAATCTCGAATCTACTAAACCCTAGAGGTAAGCACGTTACTCAGGTGAAGGTGTTGCTATTAATGTTTAGCGTATGGCTGACAGAAACGATCCTTGGTGCGGTAATACACCACAATCGGTGAATGACGACGTCGCTTTATCAAGTCATCGATAGTAATCGGTTGGCCTTGCTTATCACAGGACAGCGCTATAAGCTCGCGCTTCGTGGCCTCGAGACTGTCGATTTTTCGCTGCGCTCGCCGCTGCTGGCGCTTGGATGGAGTCTTCGGTTCGGTCTCCTTGTGAGAGATTACAAGCAATGCTATGCCCCAAAAGACAACGGCAACACCGCCCACTACGATACTGAAGAGTGTCGCCCAAAATACATTCAAGCCCAGACTAGGTTCGGTATTGGAAAGATCAAGAATAGCGATCAACGCTAGCTCTGTGAGCATAGCGACAAAAGTCACTATCCACCATTTAGGTCTTAGTTTGAAAGAGTATTCACCCTCTCGCTTGTAAAACCAGAATGACTTAGTCTTAACCTCACCAAATACCGCCCTGAATGGACCGTGCCGATATGGCCGCAAGGCTGGTGCCGGATGAAGATTGTAAACAAAGCCTGTCAGGGTGTAGACAATCAAGCCCAGTAGTTTCGCCAGATAATGCAGCGGCAATACGGTGAAAATCAGTTCCAGACTTCGGAACCAAAAGCGACTACGAAACTGACACGGATCCCGGTCATTATCCGGAAAGAACCAGCGTGTCGGAATATTTTTCCAGGCCGGCGGTGGCGTAGCAAAATTGCCTGGTTTAACTATGATTGTCTCAACCGAATCGTACGGCATACGGTTAATCCGAGCTCTCAGCCAACTCCTGCGAGACTTGATTGTGCACTCGAATATCTCGTATGGTTCGTCCGGCTCTTCCTCGGGTACCGCTTTGAAGACCGAGTTTACAAAAATACCTGCCGAGTTTTTCTCGAGTAGCATTTGCCAGACTTGCCAGGAAGGAAGATCCGTATAGCGATACGGATAAACCACCATCAAGTGGGCCGTATATTCCCCAGCCGAGTCAAATACCACGCGGACAAAACCTTTAGCCAGCGGAGTGAGTTTGCGCTCAATGTCCACCTTACCTTTACGAATGACGACCAGTATGTGAGCGTCCTCTATCTTCCTCTCCATGATGAAGTCACGCAGCGGTTGGTTAACGCAAATGCCGATGTCCACAGTGGGACCTTGGTCATTGTTTTTGTAGATCATGTGAAATGGCTCGATCAGTCCTTCAGGTACTACCTCAAGGTTCGTGTCAGTTGCCATAATGAAAGTACACCTCCAAATTGAAAACGTGCATGTAGGATATGACTGTCCTACCAGTGTGTACAGAAGTCCCGTACAACTGATTATTATAGTATGATTTTGTGTTTCTACAATTTTCTGGTGCTATCTACTGTTAGCTGATCGGCAACTGGGCTCGCCATACTTGACAAGCTGTCCAAACTATTCAATGCTTGATCTATGAATGTACGATATGGTGATCGTTTCAGTGATGTTCGGAGGTGCACTCCAGGCGCCTTAATACGGGGTGGCATACTACTCAGTTTGAGCATCAGTGTCGGCCTGTTCGCTGTTGTGAGTCCGAGTCGACTGGCGGCCGATAAACTAACACTCACAAGTCAGCCGGCGGTTGCGGTAACCTCAAACAACCAGCCCATTCCATTGGTGAGCACCGCTAATCCGATAACATTATCAGCGGTAATAGTATCCGACCAACCCCATACACTATCGACATCGCCACCGGCGGTTGCTGCCAACCAAACGCCCTGGGCTACATTACCGACCCCTTCTCAGGTTGCTAGCCTGACAGCCCCAATCGAAACACCAACAATAACGAGTACAACCACTTCACCGACCGCTGTTGTCTATAACGATCCTGAGCGTACTCTAACACCAGCTATGCCGATGTGCGCAGCCAGCGGTCATCAATTGGCATCGACAGACACTATACCCAACGACAGCCAAGATAGTATTGTTGATATACGAGTAGTCGGCGGTACATGTTAGCATGCTTAAAATTGCATGGTTACCACTATTAAAAGGAACGGGCAATGAACGAAAGAATTGATACTGATAACCGTAGCCCGGACGCTTTCGACCTGGCAGAATTTGGCAATAATCAATTTGATGCCATCCGGGAACAGATTGTCGGGCAACTCCCACAGGCGATGCGAGCGTTTGCAGTAGTATCAGAGAACTTAAGTCAGATGAGGACTACTCCTGAGTCGATAATCGAAACAGTTGATCAAACACAGCTCATCGCTGAGCTGACCAGCTGGCTGAGCCAAGACAAACTGGCCTACGTAGCCAGAGTTCAAGAGGTGACACCGGGCACGCGATTTACGCTCGTAGCGACACCAAATCTGGTTGCTGATTTTGAAGAGATCGCTGAGCTCGCAACCGCTTTCGGTGTTGACCAACCATATGAAACCTATATCAATGCCTCAATGAGAACACTATATAACAACTATAGTCCTGAGCAGTTGTCGGGTACTAACCCCAATAACGGTGAAGCCACCATGTTCAGCCTTATTCCCAATCGGTGGGCTGCTGAACTTAATGGTACTGTCGAAGAGCAGCGTACTATATTACGCCAACTCCAGGTTGAGTATCCATTCCTAAAAGTGCCGAGCGTACTGGAGGCCATCACCTACTGGTATACGCTTCGCGAGCACGGTGACAAACTTAGTGATAATACTGCTTTCGATAAAAACTACATCCGTCACTTCGATCTACCATCTCATCGGGCTGAGGGGGATTGGTACGTGCCCAATTCGGGGGTTAACGACTCCGGTCGACCGGGTTTGCATGGCTCGCTCGCAATTTATAGTACGTTCTGCGTCCGCTCTTCGATAGGATAGCATTGCTCCACTAATCACTACTACACCCTACAAACTTAGTAGAAAATGTTATAATAGTAGGCTTCATGAGTAGCTCAGAATCTTTGTCAGTAAATCATCTCCAGCCTGGAGATATCATTGAGCTTACTAACATAACAGAGCTCCCCCTCTTTGAAGACCTAGTGGCAGCAGACATAGATCCGACGATGACCAATACCCAAAAAGCGGGCTGGGCTGGCAGAATGGCCATCAAAGATTTACTGCGCCCGCCACGTTTTAACGGAAGAATTACCAATATTCAACTATCAGTCATGAAAGAACCATACGAAAAACTCGGCAATGCCCGGGAACGGGGCTGGCGATTCAGTAGCAAAGGCGGCCAACCACAAGCATCAAAAAATCCTACCGAGAGGGCAGATGATAACTCGGTCCCGTACAGGGGTTTTGGTTTTACTGCCGATGCCCGGAGTACTGGCAGGGGAATTGTTGGACAGATTCAAGCCGAACTATGGTATAGAGCCGTTGCGTCGTACTGGAGAGAGGGAACTGGTCACTACACAAGAAAGAGAACCGGCGAACGGATCGAATACCCGGCTATGCTATGTTCTCGGAGCCTTGAAATTCACGGCCGTTCCCCAATCCAGCGCATTGTTACCCAATCACAAATAGAAGCCGAACGCTTTATTGCACTTGATGAAACCGCCAGAAAAATCGGCTTCAGAGTATTACAACAAAACATGCGTCATCCAATCGTGCAACCCATCACTCAATAAGGCAACGATCGAGGGTAAAATCAGATTGAAGGATCCTATATAACAGGTTACATATTGAAGAAACACGCCTTGACAATACATAAGAGTTATTCTATACTGTAGTTATGACAAACGAATCCCTTCCCAGCGAAGATAAAATTTATACAAGCCTTATCACTGATTTGTCTACCCAGGCTCACAATTTCCTTGGCGAACAGACAGATATTGATACCAGAACCGCTCCAGTAGGGGCTACTGATCAATTGCGAACCCATAGTGAATACCACATCTCCTATGCTGGTGCAGGGTTACCATCAATTAGTGAGATCCAATTACATCCTGACGGCCGGGGTATTTATACCCGCTACCACCAGCAGCACCGCAAAATTGTGGCAACAACCACTTTACATGATCATCTAATGCCGGAAGAAGATGTTACTAGTGTGCGAACCCTTGAAATCGGCGAATTAGCTGATTTAGTAGGAGCTTTCTCTCAATCTGAGACATATAAACCGGTACCGCGACCACAAAGCTTGCTGGTTCGTATTGGCCGATGGCTGGTACAAGGCAATCATCAGCCTCGTCAAACTGCCGCCTAATATTCTGATACTTTTAATAAAACGTCCGTTTTAAAAACCACATTCACCAGAGTGTGGTTTTTTTGGTTGCTTTAGCTTTAGTGGTATGATCAGAGGGTAACATACTAAAATACACAGCGTGTACCCTATAATCCTCAGTTTTATTGCCCTCGGCAGCTTACTTGTCTGGTATTTGCTGCACCATGATCACGGTCGTAATTTACCGGTAGCGTCACTCTGGTTAGCCTTCGGTTTCGGCGTCATTGCTGTCGTGGCGGCCTGGTTTATTGAAGTCAAACTTTTCCCACGAGACTTAATCCTTAGCTCATCCAATATTCCCCTCGGGGAGAAGCTGTTGTTATTTCTTGGCATCGGCGGTGTAGAAGAAGGCTGCAAATTCGTGCCGCTCGCGCTGTTTATTTATCATCGGAATTACTTTAAAGAGCACACTGACGGCGTGATTTACTTCGCTATCTGCGGATTAACGTTCGGTCTGTTTGAAAATATTCTCTACACCATAAACTTCGGAGCTAAAGTTGGTCTAACACGCCTCGTATTAACACCATTCATGCACGCTGCCACTACCAGTATTTTAGGATACTACTTAATCAGTATGAAACTCGACCATCATCGTACTCGCAACTTTATCCTGGCATGCATCATGCTACCGTTGATGCACGGCATGTACGACTTTGGTCTGAGCTCAGGTATTCAGCAACTAGCCGTGTTGTCGTTAATGATCACGCTGCTCCTAACGCTTGGTCTATTTTTATACTTTATGGAAGCCAACACCTTAGACCGCGCCCAATTAGCCACCGTGCCAATTACTACCACTCAATTCTGTCCGCAGTGCGGTCATTCACTTGTTAGCCCATCATTATTTTGTCAATCCTGCGGCTATAAACTATAATGCCCAGTAATAACGCTAACGCTTGAAAGACCTCCCAAAGACATGACCTGTCCGCAATGTCATCAAACCGTCCAACCAGATGTAGCTTTCTGCGGAAACTGTGGTTACAACTTAAGCTCCACCGTTCATGCGGCTGACGGTCAGCCAGCGGTAACTCATCCAGCCACTCATCCCACGAGTGCTGAAGGGAAGCCGGTAGTTGTCGGGGCGGTTTTTGAAACAGCACCCCCTGGCAATGGTCCTGTGTCAGCAGCTAGGGCTGAACCCCATGACGAAGCACATAATAACGGCAAGGCAATCGCCGCTTTCATCTTCGGTGTACTCGGTCTGGTCGGGTGGCTGATACCGTTAGTCGGTGTCATTTTAGGCATTCTGGCACTGGTATTTGGGACGATTGCTCTTAAGTCCCCACGGCGTGTCTTTGCAATTATAGGTATCGTCTTGGCTGTCCCCGTTATCGGCGTTTCGATCTTCTTTTGGGTGAGAACCGCTCAACATGTCCTCAAGGATAACGCCAACCCAGTTCACGGTTTAACGATACCAAGCACCAGTAGTTCGCTGCAAACCGTTACCACCCCATGCTACACCACCAAAGTACCGGCTAATATGAGCATTAGTCGCAGTAGCGGCAGTTGTACCTTCCAGGCAGAAAACAGTGCCACCGGCGAACTCTATGTCGTTAAGATCTTACAGGTAGCTGGATTATCAACCGCCAACCTGCAACAAGCTGGTCAAAACGACGCCAATAATGTCGTGAATCTCAACCCTGGCGATTCGATCACTAACCAGTACAGCGGTACTTTTGCTGCTGATCCATCCTATACGTTTGTGTTAACTGATACTGCTAACGGCGGAACCGATGCTACCTTGGCATATGTTTATGTCACCACCGAGCAGGGAAACATTGCTGTCATCGGACATCAGTCGACCAACGTGAAGAATATCTCTCTATCGGTGCTTGAAAACAATTGGCAATGGCAGTAGAGTAGCAATCGAATGAGTACCCAAACAACTCGTAAACTTTTAGTGGTGGCACTACTTCTGCTAATTTTTGCAGTCCCATTTGTTGTTGAAAGACAACGGCTGACTTCATTTAATAACAATGCTTTCATTGCGGGGGGCGGTGCTATTTTCGGTCAGAGTCTCCCGAGTACGCCAGCTGCTCCACTATCGCAGACCACCGTACCAAACGTCGGACTCAGTGTTAGTGGCAGTGATTTTATTGGCAATCCGTCGCTACCCGCAACAACGCCGTCAGTCACAAGACTATCCAACTCACTTGTTTTATAAGTACTATTGTTTGGCCATATTGACAAATAACTGTTGGCGCGCCATTATCGGAAGATGGAAAATTCACGTTCTAAACCAGATCTTAGCTACGGAATGACAAAAAAAGAGTACGACGAGTTTGTCGCCAGAGCCGGTCATTCACCAACTCAAGATCCGCCACAACCAGCTTATTACGGTCGAGTTCATCTTAGTCGACTTGCTCCACGACAAGCTCACTTCTATGAGAAAAAGCCCCACACCGCAAAGCCAACTGGTGAAGCAGCGCACCCCTTGGACCCACTCCGCGAAGAATTACCAGCAGACATGCCCATGATCGCAGAATCGGAGCTTGATCCTGATGATTTGTCTGAAGACTCGCCACCATTATACTGATTACTCGATACATCAATAACCGACTTTTGCCATGTTATAATATGTCGAATTATGTTTGAACATCATCCCTCCTGGGCTCGTCCCAGCCAAGACCAACTATCTAGTGTGTTCGGTGGTTGTAGCGACAAACCACTCACTGGCATTGATGTTGTTACCAGCCAAGTTGATTGCGCTAACCCAACGCTGCAAGTAGAGGTGGTGTGCATGAAGTACCCTGATGGTGAAATGATAGAAGTACCATTTCCATTATTCCATGCCGCCGAGACCCGGCAAGAGCAAGTCCAGATTGGAATCGAGACCGCCAGAGTTGCTCTTTCCGGACTATGTCGAGGCTGTATACTACGAGACCGTACAGGGTAGAGTTAGGCCACTAATACACTACCGGTTGTCAGGACTCATCAGTGTCAGACGTCTTTTGGCTTTGGTGATTTCTAGCACGAACAAGCCACAGACCCAGCACAATGCTAATGCTAGATACCGCTACCAACGAATAGTTTATTCGCGCTGGTGGTTCTCCATATCCAGTATTGGGCTGCAATGGTGTCCTTGCTGTTGTAGTACTCGAGCCCGCACTACCTGATGAACTTGGTGCAGCTCCATAGAAGAGATACTCGCCATAACTATCAGCGGCCAAACAAAATGATACTTCGCTACAGGAAACCGACTCCAATGGTTTCGGGTCGTCAATGAGAAGCGGTGTTGACCAGGAACTGCCGTTGTAGGTAATTGCATTACCTTCTTGGTCAACCGCAATGCAGAAAGTAGTGCTCCTACAACTAATACTACTTGGGTGATTGCCGGCATCCATGGTGATTGGTGAGGACCAAGAACTGCCGTTGTAGATTGACCCTTCACCATTAGAGAAAACTGCCACGCAAAATGATGAGTTAACGCACGATAAAGGAGAAGGTTCATCATTGACACTATCAACTGTTACTGGTGAGGACCAAGAACTGCCGTTGTAGATTGACCCTTCACCATAGTCACTGATTGCGGCGCAAAAAGTAGTCGCCGTACAGGAAAGGGTATCTAAGGTTGTATTACCATCACTAGACGGTGAGGACCAAGTGCTGCCGTTGTAAGTGATGACGTCTCCATTTCCACCAACCATGCAAAACGTCGAATTGACACAAGAAGCTGCCATTAAATATTTCGTATCGATTTGCTGCGGACTCGACCAAGATGAACCGTTGTAGGTAATCGCATCACCGTTACCATCAACCGTTACACACAGTGTGCTACTAGCACAAGAAATAGCGTTCAGTTGGGTAACGCCGTCGATATCCTGCGGTGAGGACCAAGATGAACCATTGTAGGTGAGTACATTGCCACCAGTATCAACGGCAGCACAAAATGACGTATCTGCAGCACATGAGGCGGAAGTAATCTCGCTCGGGCCAAGTGCATAGATTGGTGAGGACCAAGAACTGCCGTTGTAGGTCAAATCATCACCCGACAGGTCCGCGGTAACACAAAATGTGCTACTAGTGCAAGAGACGGACAAGAAATCATTTCCATCAATGTTATCTGGCGAAGACCAAGTGCTACCGTTGTAACTGAGGGCATTGCCATCGGAATCGATTGCCATGCAAAAAGTAGTACTAGTACAGCTTATTGAATAAAAATAATTTACTCCATCAACATCATCCGGTGAGGACCAAGTGCTACCGTTGTAGGTCAGACTACTACCGTTGCTATCGCCAGCCACACAGAAAGTGTGGCTTACGCATGATACGGATAGCACAGCATTATTGGTATCAACATCATCTGGTGCCGACCAGGAACTGCCATTATAGGTGAGAACATTGCCATTATAGGCACTTGCCGCGCAAAATGTACTACTGGTACAAGATACCGAATATATAGAGTCTGAGCCATCAACATCATCCGGTGAGGACCAAGTGCTACCGTTGTAAATAAGAGCGTTGCCAACATAGTCAACTGCCGCGCAAAATGTACTACTGGTACAAGAGATGGCATCGATACCGTTTGAGCCATCAACATCATCCGGTGAGGACCAAGTGCTACCGTTGTAGGTGAGTACATTGCCATTAGCGTCGCCGGCTACACAAAAACTTGTACTATGACACGAGATAGCCGTCATATAAGCTTGGTCTTCTATCACGCTCATAATCTCCCACGAAGACCCTGAATATTTATAGGCAATGCCAGAGCCATCGACACCTACACAGAACGAAGAGCTAACACAAGAAACTGATCGAAGCGTCGCCGGGGTGGTATTGTCAATAAACGATGCACCCGACCAGCTTGGGGATGAAGCAGTGACAATATTGCTAGCAAACATGGAGATTGTGGGAGCGAGTAGTAGGGATGCAAAAACAACCCTCAAAAGAAATTTCGATTGAATGTGTATTTTGCTGATTTTTTTTGTAAACATCCTCAATCTCTATATCTAACATTTTTATATTACCATAACCATTACAGCAGGTAAATTTACTCAATAGTACGAGGATATTTACCTGCCATCGGGGCGTAGTTGCTCTTCATCAATATTGCGGATTATAAAAATTTATAGTATGATTTCGTTCTATGAGTGAGACTGTCGATAGTTTTCAATGCGTACCCGAACATCTTATCTTGTCAGGTGAAGGTTTGCACGCCATGGAACTTGAACACTTCAAGACATTGGTTCGTAATTTAACACGCATGCAGATCGATGTAATCGAACTATCTCCCGAAGCTATTGTCGAGATGGCTGCCGAGCTTAAGCCAAAAGATGTGCCTCTGCATGAAGTTGACTTTCAACGAGCGGGCGAAACGAGCGGGCTGATAAAGGCCATCGCACCGAAAACCTGGAACTTTTTAGTCATACCTTGGAGAAGGTACAATGAGGCCAAATTACGAGATACCGATGTGCCGGGAAGACTATTTGATCCTCGGAAGTTCAGTCTGCCCTCATGGCATCAGGAACTTTGTCTCAACGATAACGAAATTTCATATAATGGTTTGCGAGCTGCTTTCTTATCGGAAGTACTCGACAACGTTTACGGTATAGGACCAACCTCGCTGTCATTAATTGAATCAGTGCTGGCTGATACCGAACAGCGTTTAGAGACTGCTCATTCCAACCATAAATAAGGACTAACAACTATGTCAAACATCGAACAATTGTCAACAGATCGAGAGGTACTTTCCCAACCATCAGAAGTGGTCTGGCGTCTATGGCGAGAAGATATTTACGGTAACCGCTTTGTAATGCCGACTACCTATCTCACAGAAGCAGATGCTGCCACAGACCATGAACTCTATACCCAAAAAGGGCACCACCAGACGTATCATGTCATGGTAATGGATCCTCAGGATAGAACTGAATTTATACCAGCAGCCGATAATCGGTACTGAGCTATTCCCAGGCAACTAAGCGTGACCTAATTTGTAGTTATCTTATTAGTATGTTATAATAGTGGTAATTATGCAACTAAGCAACCAGGAAATACTGGCGTGGGCAGAGGCGAATAACCTTAGAGCATCCGGCTCATTATCTGAGGCCAGTAATACCGCCAATCTCATCCGCTCAAGACGGCGAACGTTCATTGCAAATACCATAGCCAGTACGCTGTTGAATCGACAGCAACTGCTCGAAGCTGACCTGGCGATGGTCAGCAGTAGCTTACTGAAACTGGGTATTCAACCAACAGAAACTGATCAAGAAGTAGCCAGCTCAGATCCTCTAAAGGGGGTTGGTGACAAGATTAACCTAGCCTTACTTCGTAAGTTTGCTATTTCACGGGGCTATTCTTCCGACATTGCCGCTCGAACACAATCTTACCTACTTGCCAACACGGGAACTACTCACTTAGTAAGCAGGGATGATGACCTCTACAATGATCGGGGTCGGGACGAGGGACTGTTTCTCAATATGCCACAGCTTGATGAAGCATACACTTCAAGGGAGCTAGGCTTTATACCAGGCATCGGGGAAAAGACACACGCTTTTATCACTGAATTACTTACCGAATGGAACCAATCAAATCCTCAAATAGACAGTGCCGAAGACAGACTGTCTTAAGTTAATAAGCCTGCTAACCTCCTGTGCTTGCATTTATATTCTAGCTATTAGAAAATTCATTCATGAGTGAAGCAATAAACCAATGGGGCGAGGTGCTTGGACCATTTTATTCAGACAATGCACTCACTCGTCGAGGAGTTGAAGTAAACGATGCCTTAATTACGTTAACCACCGCCGATGGCGTTACGATCTACCCGCACACTCAGTTTAATACATTACCTGATGAAACACTCCAGCCACGAGAAGCAGTATTGGCACTATGGAACAACCTTATCCGACCAGCTATTACTGAAGGCATTATTGATGAGTGGACCGCCACTGGGTTATTGCTACAAGAAACTCCCGAACACCCAAGCAGAGCAGACATTATTGCCAGCGATCCGACTCAGGTAGAGAGAGTTGCCAGCTCCCTCGCTCAGGCTATGGCTCGTTTACGGCAATAAGGAATATCCCTTGCTATATGCCTCGATTGATCCTATAGTCGTTTGGTTATGTCAGAGAACCATTCATCGCTACCAACTTCAGCTGGTCCTGACGCGCTTCGTATATGCGAAACGTGTGTTGTTGGTGATCCAGAAACTGAACGCTATTTTTTTCCCTTAAATACCTACATTTTGCATATTAGACAGGCGCTGCCGCCACGAAATAGGCGAGTCGGTACCGTCACTACCAAAGTCAGCTTATTATCACGCCAAGACGTCGTCATTACCAACCCTGATACTGACCAGTCCACGACCTACGAGGACGTGTTGGTCAACACCGCCTGTGACGAAGTAGACAACCTAACAGTCACACCCGAGACCTGGAATACTATCAAAGAAGTCGGCTGTCCTGGTCCCGACATTGGGCGTAAGAAATACTTGTTATTTGGTCCACGCAATGTCACTTGTGGTCTCATCAACTATTTGCACTCACAAGCCATTGAACCAACTGACTCATAATAAGCACTGGAATCAAAACTCAAGATAAAGGGTCCTGCTTGCTGTATTTAATGGCTATAACCACACAACTCACGATCAGCAGCACAGCAAAGATAGCCGCCACGATTATCTTACCGGTCGGTGGAATCGGTAACAATTCGAGCACTAGCAATATAACCGCAACCGGCACGATGATAATCAGCGCACTCAAACTATTACGAACCCGGTAATCAATGTGCTGGTTATCTTGGACCTTGGTCACCATGGTTGCGACATGGTTAAGGTAGCCGCCACGTGGGGCATTTTCAACTGGTGGCGACGGGGGAGCAGCTATTACTGGTTGATTGTCATCGGGCTTGTCAGGATTCATGGTACCTCACTTATTGTTATCATATACTGTTGCTTATTTAAAGCCCGATCAACGTCGCAGAGTTTGGACCAACCGGCTGACCAATAACCGTTCCAGTCGCCAGTCCTCCTCCTTGATAATTAGTACCAGTGGTATAAACCGCGACCGAGTCAACCGCCAACACCTGCGAACCGGTCGTCCAGCTATTGATTTTCAGTGAGTAGTTCAACATTACCTGCATTAAAACGTCAGTACTGGTGCGTGACGGGCCTGTTCCTGATGAGCCGACCCATGTCTGCAGTGCACCATCAATATACAGTTGCCAGCTTTGATTCGGCATAATGTAGTAGGTATAGGTATGAAAACCACATGACGGATCAAAACTACCAATCGTTGTAGTGTACCAGTCCTGCTCGAGGCCTCCAGGATCATCACCGGTATTCCAGATCCAGTCACTGTCAATGGCGCCTTGACCCGATGGATAGGTTTCAACAAAATCACGTTCCTGCTCCCAGCCATCAACCGGTCCAGCCGACCAGAAGGCCCACCACATTTCGTTGGCTATATTACGTGGCCACTGACAAACACACTGAAATGCCCAGTAATCCCCTTGGTCAGGCATCCATAAGAAACCAGGCGAGTTGTCCCCAACAGGTGCGGTCGTGATACAACCACTAATATAATTACGTTGAACATAATTTGAAGTATCACTGCCCGAGCCATTACCAGTGGCCGGTGCAACATCATTCGAATAGGTGGCCGTCAGGCTACACACCGAGTTAGCTTGGCTGACAGCTGAGGAATTAAAAACTTCAACTTCAATACCATTAAAACCGCCCGCATTATTACTAGCGGTCGTCATATAATCTCGGTTTAAGTGCCACATGTTATTTTGATTGGCACCTGAACCAAATGGCACATTAAAATCATCGGCTAAGGCTATCTTCCAGCCACCGCCAGGTATCGAGGGTCCAAGAGGATTGGCGCTAATCATCCGATAGGTTGAATTATGACATAACCAGAACCACCGTTGCCACCCGCACCGCCACCACCCGATCCGGTGCCACCGTTATAAGCGCCAGCACCACCACCCGCACCGCCACCACCCGAATTCGCAGCACCATTGCCACCAACGGTTCCAGCTGTTGCTGAGTTTGCACCTGGATTCGAGCCTGTGCCGGCAGCTTGAGTTGTGCCGGCAGTTCCACCAAGTCCGCCAAGGGTTGCGGTTGACGCGCCACCCGCACCGCCACCACCAGCCGCCAGGCCGAGTGGCGCACCGCCATAAACACCGTAGCCTGAGTTAGAAGGAGCGCCAGTGGAAGGCATGCCGTTAGTAGCTATCTGCTGGTATGGTTCACCATACGCCCCAGCATTCGTAAAGGTTGAACTAACTGTTGAGCCAACTCCTCCGGCTCCACCCGGCGCCGTAATACTAACTCCAGTACCAGTAATCGTTGAATTAACACCGGGATTACCGGTTGTCCCAGCGTTGCCACCGGCTGCCCCACCAGCCCCACCAGTACCGCCAGCTCCTGGCGTTACGGTCAAGACAAGTCCCGAGGTCACAGAAACAATCTGCTGGACAACACCACCAGCGCCCGCACCGCCACCACCTGCCGTTGCAGTTGCTGAGCTCGAAGAACCACCGCCACCACCACCGCCACCACCACCGACAGCAATAATGTTAAGTTTTGTGACACCTCCAGCTACCGTATAGGTGCCTGACGAGTTAAACGTGGTCGTTGGTTGAGTACTGAGTGCACGATATGACATTACAATATCCTTACATTCGTATTATTATGCTTCATCAGAATACCCACCAATTTGTACCATCAGAAATAAATCGATAAGAATCATACTGATTTGTCAGTACAAAGGTCGCGTTACCATCAACGGTGCCGGTGGCAGGCGAAAAGGTTACCGTATTACCGCTTGAGTCAGTTTTCTTCAGCATGACTGAGGCATTAAGTGTAGCCGATGGAGAGGTCACGGTAAAGCTGGCACTGGTGGCATTCGCTAAAACACAATCACCATTGTTGGCCGTATAGGTTGACGTTTTACTGACAACGGCAATTGCACTCGAGGCACTACTAAATGGTTGCCAGCCGCTATTATAAATCCACAGCTTATTATTGGTCGTATCGGCAACCATTGGAATACCTTGAGTCAAATCGGACGGCGTTCCAGTCGGTGTGCCTGCCGTACTTGGCAGTTTTGCAAAACCAGCAGTAGCTGAATTAGCAATACCCGTTTGGTAAGTCGGTGAGGAATCCATAATCGGACTATACTGATTGGAAAGAGGGACCGCGCTATTGGTTGGAGCCAAGCTGTTTCCGCTGACCGAAGCATAGCCAGTACCGGTCTGCATATCCATTGAAAGCAATACGTCGCTGCTCGACGTACCGCCGCTCACCGTGTTATTGGAAACGACAATGCCCGCTGCACTGGCTACCCAGAATAAGCGAATACCATAATACGTATTCCCAGAAACAGATGAGGTCGGAAGCCCAACCTTATTACCGCTAATAATAATTTCACCACCAACAGGTGAAACGCTAATAGCATAGAGACTCCCGGTGCTAGCGACTGCATTTGACGACTCAAGGTAGTTATTAATAATGGTGATTAAGCTGACATTACCGATACTGATTTGATTGGCACAGCTGTAGATATGATTCCCGCTAATCAAGCTGCCGGCACCACCGTTATTAAGAACCTGAATACCGGCACTGGCTCCAGCTGATGCTCCTACGATAACGTTATCCGTCAACCAGTTATCAGTTACCAATGTACCATTGGTGAGGATACCAGCCGTAGTTGGATAGAGAATATTATCGCTAATATGATTCTCGATAGCATTGCCAGACGCTGTTGTCGAACCGTTACGCGTCAGGGTACCGAGGTAAATACTACTGCCACGACCGTTGAGTATAATACAGTTGCTGACTCGACCGCGCCACGTCGACATAGCAATACCATGCCCTAAACCGCTGCTTTGATTCGCACCGTTCGGGTCAATCGTAAGATCAACAATGCTAATAAATCCGTCAATGCCGCCGCTGTTGTTGTACCAAGCGGTAGAGGCAATAACCGCATCCAGATTTGAGCTATTTTTCGCCTGAATAATACCGGCGTCATTAAATCCTCCTGGATAACCACTGCCAGCCCGTCCATTTGGACCTTTAAGCTCAACACTACTTGGGATAACCAGCGTGCTCCCAACAATATAACAATTAGCCGTTCGAGGGAAAAAGACTTGTCCGCCCGAAGGGCAAGCATTAATAGCAGACTGAATAGCCGCAGCATCATCAGTGCTACCATCACCAACCGCGCCGTAGTCCTTAACATTAATAACGGTTGGCACTCCCGAAGCGGTGACCGCACTCCAGCTCGCAGCAGACGAAGAGGTCGCCACCAGAGCCTCGCCATTACTAGGCGTACCAGTAACTGCTACTCCATTAACCTTAGCAACGGTTGGAGATGGAAGGGTTCCTGAGAGATCTCCACCTGCCGTGGAGGAGATGGTAGCTGCGCTACCAAGGCCTAGGTTGGTTCTGGCAGTGGAAGTACTCGCCAGGTCACTTAAGTTGTTAGCCGTCTGAGCAAAGGTAGCGGTTGATTGAGTAGAAGCACTACCTAGTCCCAGATTGGTTCTGGCAGTTGATGTACTGGAGACATCACTGAGGTTATTGGTGTTTACCAATGCTCCAGTGACTTGAGCTGCCGTATAGTCTCCAGTTGTAGCAGTAACAGCGCCAGTACGCCCAAAGACTGAGGAGACTGGAGCTGTGGTTGGGGTTTGGTTCTCCCACTTACCAGCACCGCTATTGTAAGTCAGTACCTGGTTGTTGCCTGGAGACGTAATCGTTACATCTGAATCAGAAGCAAGAGAACTTGATCCTCCATTGGGAGTCACCCAGGTTCCATCACCTCGTAGATAGTTTGATGAACTGGCACTGCCGGTTCCCAGGTTAGTGGCAGGAACCAGGCTACTACTATTCAGTGGAGCATAGCCTGAAGCTGCTCCTTTATTAGTAGTCATCTCTGCACCTGCAGTAGTAACTGCAGTCGTATTTAATGTGCCATCTGCATTAAGAGAGACTGATAAGAAACCATTGAGGATAGATCCCCATGTACCGTCATCACTACCTGGTATTGGAAGGCGTTGAGTCATGACAGGGAGGTAACTCCACTGACAGAAAGAGTACTATTTTTTATAACAAAGAGTACTGCTGACTTTTTTTGTTCTTTGATAATCATGGTATGTGCGTGTTTTAGTTTGCTATATATACCCTATAAGCTTATATAAATCATAGCATAAGCATTCAGAGATGCAATAGAGGTAGAGCCAGTAATATCATACCGCAATTGCTGCATACCACTACATCTTGATAATGTTCGAGCCAACACTATACTGCCAATAGTTATGGGTAATGGTATGCGAGCAGAACTGCGAGAGAATTGGCGATCGGGAACACTGATATCCGCTGCCGTTATTGGCGGTATTGTGGTAGCGGAAGTATATGGTACGAGCTTCGGTAAAGAGAATCTATTGTCTCAGATCGGCATGGACTGCGCAGGGGCCAGTGTCGGGATGCTAGTGGAAGGTATCGTAAACGATCTAGTGCTAAAGCGACGTAAACCTGATCAAACCATTGAAACTCCGAGCCAACCATCTGAAGATTTATAGATTAAGATATTCCTTTGGCAGTGAATGAATGAAGACCAGCTGCCATCGGGAGTTTACTACCAAGTTCGCTCGGCAAACGTAACTGAAAAACCGTGCCGTGGCCGACAGTTGATTGTGCCGCGATACTGCCACCAAGATAATCAAGAATAACCTTATCAAGGTACAAGCTGAAGCCAAGTCCTTTATGAGCGAAGTCAAGTGCATTGGCCTCTGTTCGAGAGAACGGCTTAAATAAATGAGCCAGTTCATCTTGCGGTATGCCTGGACCATTGTCCTGAACGCTCACCGTAACTTGCTTATGATCTTCGCCGACGTGTATCTCAACTGTACCGCCATCACGACTAAACTTAATAGCATTATCAATCAGTGAGTAGAGCAAGAGTCGTGTTAAGTAACCATCACTCATGGCAACGGCATTCTCGCTCCCAGTAACGAGCAGTCGGATCGAATGAGTGAGTGCCTGGGTAGTAAGTTCTGACGGTAAATTATGCAAAATATCATTAAGCCGAATCGGCTGCGCATTGACGCTCAACTGGTCGGCCTGTAATTTGGTTAAGACGTTGAACTTATCGAGCATAGCTTGGAATTGCAGCAATGCTGCATCAATATTCTTTTTAGCAACGTTTGATGGATCGATGACGGGAGAGATTAATTCCTTAATAGTGGTGATCTGCTGAGTCAAATTTGTGCTGGACTGATTAATGAAATCATTGCGAGCATTATCAAGCGCCTGTTGCTCACGCAGCAAATGCTGCGTCTCTGCTCGACGCTGAGACTGGATACGGAGATAGCGAAGCGACACGTAACTACTAATAACAACTGCGATATAGATAAACAACTGGCTTAAATAGAAAAGATAGCCAGCATCCAAGCGACGCACATGATGAAACAGGTAGTCAGAAAAGACTGCTAATGCACTTATAGCGATCATGGGAGCCCAGATACGAGGCAGATGCCGCCTGGTCAGTTGCTTTGCCGTTGTCCTCGGGGGAGCGACATATGAGATACCTTTCTCAGCCGCCACGACAATCTGTTCGACGCTCGTTTTTAGGGTACTGAGCGGTGCTTTGAGTTGGTAGGCTCGAGTTTGATTCAATCCTACTCCGAGCAAGTCCACGCCGCCTTCCAGTGTTGCCACGGGAGTACGAAGGTAATGCGAGCCAAGTTCTATGAAGCTATCCTTCTCTTCATTAAGTAATCGTTGCTTGGTAAGTGCCGTCTGTAACAGTTGGAGGAAACGAGTCTCGTTGATAGCTTGCCGAATCAGTCGCAGAGCAATATAAAGCAAAATCAGCCATAAGAAGTACGGCAGCAGGGTAGGCAGTGGTGCTGGTATCAAGTTGAGCAATCGATCAGTCGAGCGGGCAATCTGGCCAAAGAGATTCTGGATAAATGACTGGTGCGCTACACCAGGTACAACCGCTTGGGAAACAATTGTCTGCGGCGAACTTGTGGTCGGAGTCGTCGTTGCTGAGGTTGGTGCAACGGTCGTTGTCGAACTGGTAGTTGATGAAGCAGACGAACCAGTGCTGGAGCTTGTACTTGAACCACCACTCTTACCCGTGGTCCCCGAGGAGCCCGAAGAAGACGATCCACCGGAGCCACTACTACCACCACCGCCTCCATTACTACTACTTCCTCCACCCCCATTATTGTTACCGCCGCCATTATTATTGCCTGGTGTTGAAACCGTTAAACTGTAGGGGTGATCATCAGTCATTTGACCATCAGTACCATTGTTATCAACTAAATGAACCGTGAAGTCATAGATTCCATCGGTAGTAGGAGTACCACTTAATACCCCAGTCGACGATGACAGGCTAAGGCCCGGCGGCAGTGCACCGGACATCACGCTATACGTTGTCGTACCCTGAGTCTGTGAACCAAGTGAATCCGGACCATAGACAGTTCCGGGAGTACCGTCCGGAACTGAGCTCGCCAGTCTAGCCAGCTCAAAGACATCGATGCTTGGCCCGTCATAATTACCTGTTAATACCCATAAATTATTATTGTCATTATCAAGATTAAGCCCATTGATAGAACCAATGTTAGGGAAGGCACCGAAAACTGCATAACCTTCTGTGTCATTATAATCATCAAAACCTTGGCCAGCCGTCGTAAAGTCTGGTTCGCCGAGTTCCGCACTGGCATTCATGCCGTTAGTGATGCCGCCGGAGAGGTTAAAGATCAGGACACGGCCGTTACCCTCATCTCCCACATACAGACTTTGATTGGCGTCATCAAACGCTAAACTATCCGGCTCATCGAGATCATTCTGAGCCGGCGGCAACTGATAGAATTCGGAGACAAAGCTACTCGTAAAGTCTGGTTGTCCAAGCACATAACTGGCGTTCATGCCGTTAGTGATGCCGCCGGAGAGGTTATAAACCAGAATGCGGTCGAGAAAATTATCGACAGCAAACAGTTGATTAGTCGTCGGATCATAGCTCAGCGCTTCGGTCTGACACATGTTATTCTGAGACGGGTCCTCGGAGTTTGGTGAGTAAATACTGACACCACACCCTTGTTCCGTGCTCGTAAAATCAGGTTCTCCCAAGACATAACTAGCATTCATGTTGTTGGTGATGCCGCCGGAGAGATCGTAGACCATGATCCGAGCACCAGCATCTGACACAAACAGCTGATCAGTAGCCGCATTATAGGTCAACGCATTGATATAACACATAATGCTTTGAGTCATGGTGGTACAGCCTCCGCCAAGACTATTGGTAGTAGTGGTAAAATCGGGTTCACCGAGCACATAACTGGCATTCATGCCGTTAGTGATGCCGCCGGAGAGGTTATAAACAAGTACTCGATCATTATCGCCAACAAAAAGATAGTTATCGGTCGCATCATAGGCAAGGCTAAATGGATAGCTCATGCCGCTTTGAGTCGTTGACTGAGTACTCGTCGTAAAATTCGGCTGGCCGAGCACGTAGGCAGCGTAACCATTCGCCACCGCGCCATCACTATTAAGGTTGTACACGAGGACCCGGTGATTCCCACTATCGATGACAAACAAGCGACGGTGTTCAGTATCAATTACACTAGCGGTCGCATCCGTAGTCAACACCGCGCCAATCGTTTGACTCACTGCCATTCCATTCGTTATACCACTCGAGAGATCAAACATTTGGACCATACCGCTCTCCGAATCAGATACAAACAATTGCTGGGCACCAGATGCATAAGCGATACCACCGTTTAGACAACTGGAGGTCGGCGCGAGGAAGGAACATCCCGCCGGGGAATCAGATGTAAAATCAGGTTGTCCAAGTACATAGCTAGCGTTCATGTTGTTGGTGATGCCGCCGGAGAGGTTATAAACCACAAGACGGTAATAGTACACTTGAGATACGAATAAGTAGTTATCGGCAGCATCATACGCAATCGTAAAAGGCAGACACATGTCGCTGCTCGATGGAGTACTGCATGATGCGGTGGTCGTAAAATCAGGTTGTCCAAGTACATAGCTAGCGTTCATACCATTACTAATGCCATTGCTAAGATCGTAGACCAGAACACGTTCGTTATCAGCGTCCGTTACGTATAGGTACTGATGCGTCGGATCATACGCAACTCCTGCTGGTGCGTGCATTCCATTTTGGGTAGTGGCTGTGGTGTCAGTCACAAAGTCTGGTTCGCCAAGCTCGTAACTGGCATTCATATTATTGGTGATTCCGCTCGACAGATCGTAGACTAAGATGCGGTTATGACCTCCGTCATCGACAAATAGCTGCTGAGAGGCGTTATCGAAAGCGAGCCCAGCAGGTTGACACATACTACTTTGGGTAGGAGCAAGTTGGTAGGAGCCATTACCACATTCAAGCTGGCTACCATTGCTGGTGAAATCGGGTTCACCGAGCACATAACTGGCATTCATGCCATTGGTGATTCCGCTCGACAGATCGTAGACCATAATACGGTTATTAGCTGCGTCAGACACAAAGAGAAGATTATCAGTCGAATCAAAAGTTACCGCCGTCGGAAGTGCTAGAGAGTTCTGCTCAGCAGGCGGATCATCATCTATATTGCCAAACAGCGTTTGGCCGGTAAAATTGGGCTGGCCAAGCACATAGCTCGGCGTCTGACTCGCCAGACTATTATTTGTGTTCAGGTTATACACGAGAACCCGACTATTTTCGGCATCGGCAATGTATAAGCGGTGGTTGACGCTATCAACGTAATCACCATACGGTTCCGACAATCCCCCCTGACCACCACCTCTGGCACCATAGCCGGTAGTTGGCAAATAATAATTTTCCACTGGGATCGTATAGGTTTGAGTGGCGACTTCTCCTAATGAGTCGACCGCTTCCAGCGTAAATGTTGAAGGTCCAAGCACGGTTGCTCTACCAGATATTTCAACCTGATCTCCTTCTACATCCATGCTCAGACCGGCCGGCAAACTGCCACTTTGAAGGCTAATGCTCACATTGCCAATACCGTTTTGTTCGCTCACGAATTGATCGTACGGGCTACCGACAGACACGGTGGGGAGGGTGGTCGGAGTAAAACTAAAAACAAGATAATAGCCCATGACACGGCTGGCATCAGATACAAACAAGATGTTATCAGTTGCATCGTAGGTTATACCAGTTGGTTGACATAGTGTCGATGCAGTGATCATATCAGGACCAAGCCCTCCACCATCACAACCCGCTCCTGAATTACTGTCAAAATCGGCTTGAGACAGGACCATCGTGGCAGCCATGCCGGTAGTAAGTCCAGTATCGAGATAGTACATTAAGACTCGATTATTGTTGGTATCTGAGACAAATAATTCATTGTTGAACGATTCATAGACAACCGACGTAGGACCTTGCAAAGTAGTGGCCGACGTGCCACCGCCCTCAGTTGCAAAGTCCGGCTCACCAAGTACCGCACTGGCAGTCATATCATCAGTAATGCCACCGGAGAGATCATAGACAAGCACACGATTATTGCTGTTGTCGACCACAAATAACTGATCCGATTCTGAATCGAGTCCTATCCCCGTAGGAGTACAGATATCACTAGCGTCATCGCCACTGTTATTGCAACCACTGCTATTAAAGTCAGGCTGGCCCAGTTCGTGACTAGCGGCCATGCCACTGGTGATACCACCGGAGAGATCATAGTCTAGTACCCGATTGTTGCCTTGGTCAGCCGCAAACAATTGATTCGTTGTAGAGTCGAAGAATAAAGCTGTTGGTCCGGTTAAAGTGGTGCTGCTGGTACCGCCAGTGACGGTGACGAAATCGGGTTCACCCAAGACATAGCTAGCGGCCATGCCGTTGGTGACGCCGCCAGACAGGTCGTAAACCAAGATACGATTGTTCCCCGTATCTGATACAAATAACTGATCAGTATTTTGATCGAAAGCCAGACCGTCGGGATAGCACACCGAGCTACTGCTTGCATTGGCATTATTACTATTGCACCCATTTGTCGCAAAGTCAGGCTGGCCCAGTTCATAATTCGCATCGTCCAGACTTGCCACACCAGTACGAAAATCAAAAACCAATACCTCATTCTGGTCGTCATCAACAAACAAAAGCTTATCAGTCGCATCATAGACTTCGTCAGCAGGGCCGCAAACACCGGGTGCCTGATAACAATAATCAGTCGTGTAATCATTATTGCCGAGAATATACTGAGCCGCTGGATTATTGGCGTCCGCATGAACCGTTGTTTGCTTAAAGATTGTGCCGAGCACAACTAGCGCTAAAACCAGGACCACTTGCGACACAACAACCGTATTACGGCTAAACCATAGCCCTAGAAATTTCCGGTTGGGTAGGTTGTGGAGTCGGTAGTGCGTCCGTTTATAGACCAAATGAAGCATAACCGCTGATCGCGGATAGGTTCTATCATACCTATAACTCGGTTTCCTCCACCACATATGGGCGTTTTTTGTTTCTCTCTTTTTAGTTTTAATGTAAAACTACTGTTTTTAGCTTATGCTAAGGTGATGGCTATGTCAAGAGGTAAGCACCCTGTTAGCAGTCCCATATATTAAAGGATGGCAACAGCGACTATGGTTAAAGTAAGGTGATCCGGAGTGGTTGAAGGGAACCATTCGGTTGGACATCGATAAGCACATTAATAACATCCCCGATTCTTAGGGTAGAAAGTGGTACCACACGACTACCTCGCATGACAGTGGTCCGGCTAGTTGGCACCAGCAGGTACGTCGTACCCGATAACGTTTGAACACTCAGACTACCGTTGATCGATAGGGCGCTCACTCCAGCGCTTAACATAAGATTACCACTACTAGGAATCGAGTTAGGTGCTCTACTCAGTGCCCGCTTCATGGCTTGAAGCACCTGGTTGGTGGAAGCCTGTTGCGTGGCAGTGTGATGTTTCTGCAGAGCCGACCCCGCTAGTCCACCAATTACCAGACTAATAAGTACAAGAGCAATCAGCAGGTAATATTGTCTTTTAAGTAAAGAGCTCATAGGCTCGTTGGGTTTGAGTGATCAAGCGTGGTGTGTCGACGTCGCTGCTGCGAGACAACAAGCAGCAGAATTATGGCAATACCACCACCTCCGATCCACCAGACCAATGCCGAACGATGCGGTGTGGCAGCGTGAGCTGGTGTGAGGTGACTCGGTGTAGTCGTCTGCGCACTAACAGCCACTGGTGAGCTAGCAAGCAGATCAACAAAATTAAAGTCAGCGGTCGTGGCGGTTAGGCCAGTCAGCATCACTCGGATATCATTCACGCCATCATGATTAAGATCAACATCCTGCGGCTGATTGAGCACAAAACTGACGTCAAACGGTGTCGAAGCAAAGGTCAGCGTTACCGAATTAGTAGCCAGATCAATGCTCTTCACCGTTATGGTGTGGTAATTTGAACTACTTGAATTGCAAGTGGAGGTAGCGGTGGCAGAAATACAAAGATGGAGCTGCTCACCAACCGTTAGATTAGTGATAGTGACACCGCTGCTGCTAAAGAAGTCGGCTAGGTTATTCAAAACTATAGTATCTGCTTTCGACGAACCACTGCTGGCTGACACGGAATGGGCTACCGCTGCTGCTAAAATCACCAGACTGTAGGCATGAGTATCGGTGTAGATGCCAGCTACGCCATTATCATCGGTGAGACCGACCGAGAAGGCATAGCTACCGGCCAGTAGTGGCGTACCAGTTAATCGTCCAGTCGAGCTGTTCAAGGTTACGCCTGCCGGTAGATTACCACTGACAATAGCATAGCTAACCGTGCCTTGGCTACCGGCTTCAGTGATAGGTTGCGAATAGCTCGTATCAATGAGGCCTTGAGGCAAGGTAGTTGTCGTAATATGAGCAAAATTGTATGTCAGGAGACGGTTATTATTACCATCAGCCACCCAGAGTGTCGAACTGAGCGGATCATATGTGATCAAGACGGGATCAGCTAGGGTACTAGCTGATGGAGTATCGTTATCTTGGTTCTCATCATTCTGCGTATAACCGGGTTGGCCAAGAAGATCACTAGCATCCATACCATTGGTGATGCCACCGCTCAGGTCATAGACCACAACCCGACTATCACATTCGTCCGAGACAAATAGTCGTTGGTGGCTGGCGTCGTAGGAAATACCAGCCGGGCAATCCAGACCACTTTGGCTGGTAACGTCAGCTGTCGTCACAAAATCTGGTTCACCAAGGACGTAGCTAGCATTCATGTCGCTGCTGATGCCACCGCTCAGGTCATAGATAAGCACTCGACCATTCCCACTATCAGCCACATACAACATGCTCGTTGACGAATCATAGGTGATTTCATCGGGATCGTACATCGTATTAGCTGCCGGGCTACCATTTTGGTTCGAATTATAACTCGTAAAATCTGCTTGGCCGAGGACATAGCTGGCATCCATACCATCGGTGATGCCACCGCTCAGGTCATAGACCACAACCCGACTATCACATTCGTCCGAGACAAATAGTCGTTGGTGGCTGGCGTCGTAGGAAATACCAGCCGGGCAATCCAGTAGATTTTGAGACGTCGCGTAGTCAGTAGTTTGCATATCCGGTTCCCCCAGTACGTAGCTGGCGGCCATGCCGGTAGTGATGCCACCAGATAAATCGTAGACGAGCAAACGACCATTGTCAGGATCTGCCACATACAAGAAGTTATGCGTTGGATCGTAACTTACACCCAGTGGATCGCATAGTGTTGTTGCGCTTTCCACCTCAGTAGGTCCATTACACTCATCGCCAGTGAAGCTCGTCTGGCCAAGTACATAACTTGGAGTTTGGCTGACGAGAGTATTTGTGGTACTGAGATTATATATGAGCACCCGATTATTGCTGCTATCACTGACAAATAAGTGGTGATGTACGGTATCTATTGTTTCCGAGACAGGATACTCAAGACCGTTGGCATTGGTTTGAAACAAACTATTACTCTCACTTGAAAAATCTGGCTGACCGAGTTCGTAACTGGCATCCATACCATCAGTGATACCTCCCGATAAATCGTAGACCATAATTCGATCATTATTCATATCGCTCACAAATAACTCGTTGAGGCTTGGGTCATAGGCAAGTCCGTGTGGCGAACAGAGTGAGGTATTACTGGTAATATCGCATCCCGGGGTTGTAAGGTCCGGCGCGCCCAAGACATAACTGGCAGCCATACCATCAGTGATACCACCGCTCAGATCATAGACGAGGACACGGGAGTTGTCCTGATCCGATACGAACAGCTGTTGCGTGGCACTATCATAGGCCACTCCCATGGGAGTACATATACTACTAGCAGTTAGAGGAGAACTATCAGTGCAGGCACGCGACGTAAAATCTGGTTCACCTAGTTCATAGCTGGCAGCCATACCATCAGTGATACCACCGCTCAGATCATAGACGAGGACACGGTTGTTGGTTGTATCGGCTACGAATAGGCTATTGTTCGTAGAATCAAAGCTTACGTCGCTGGGGTAACAATCGTCATTAATCGCCGGGGATAAACAGTTATTCGTCGTAAAATCTGCTTGGCCGAGTTCGTAGCTGGCCGACATACCATCAGTGATACCACCGCTCAGATCGTAGATCACAGTTCGAGAATTACTATCGTCAGCTACTGCCAACTGGTCAGTGGTAGCATTAAATGAGATACCTACTGGATAGCAGAGACCAGCGTCGTTAATTGAGCTACCACTATTGCACGCACTGGTCGTAAAGTCGGTGTGACCCAAGACATAACTAGCCGCCATGCCATCGGTGATACCACCCGACAAATCGTAGACCATAATACGGGCGTTATAATCATCTGACACAAATAATTGATCTGTTGCCGTGTCGTAGGCGAGGCCTTCGGGCCAGCATAGGCTGCTGGCCGTGGGGGTATCAAGACAGCCATTGGTAGTAAGATCCGGTTGGCCAAGTTCGTAGCTGGCCGACATGCCAGCACTGATACCGGCACTCGTGTTATAGATGAGAACTCGATCATCCTGGGTATCGGCTACGAATAAAAGGTGGTCTGTCGCGTCGGATACGACAGCTTGAGGGGATGCGAGACCAGTGTTGCCCCCATAATTAGAAGCCGCGGATGTCAAGTTGGGTTGACCAAGTACACCGCTGGCCAAATAATTAGCTGCGGCCGACACGTCAATTGATAAGGCTTGATCAGCAGTCGCACCATTGACGTCACTGACCTCAACTGTAAAGTTAAAGTTGCCAACAGTGGTTGGTGTGCCGGTTATGGCGCCCGACGAACTATCTAGGCTAATCCCTGGTGGTAGATCACCACTTATGAGGCTGTAGGTATACGGCCCATTACCATTGGTAATATATACTGCGGCGTTATTATTGTCATATTCAATGTTTTGAACAGCTGGTGGTAGGGACGACGTCGTAATCTGGACTCCTGGATCAACTTCGATAGACAGGCTTTGAGAATCCGTGTAGGACTGATTGTCTACCACTTGAACTGTAAAATTATAGGTTGCTGCCGTCGTAGGCGTACCAGTTATAGCGCCTGTCACAGAGTTGAGACTCAGCCCGTCGGGTAAACTACCACTGGTAATACTAAAGGTCTCCGGGCTGTGGCCATAGAGTGTCTGAATGCTTTGATCATAGGGTACGTCGGTTTCACCATCAGCCAGTGAGCTTGTTGTAATATGTACCGTTAACGGAAATTCTAGGACTCGACTACTGCTACCATCCGCCACTACCACACTACTATCATCTGCGTCATAAGCCAGACCCAGAGGATTACAGATCGTCGTAGCATCATCAGGCGCCTGGTCGCACTGGAAGCTCGAATAGTTAGGTTGACCAATGACATCAACAGCAGCCATACCATCGGTGATACCACCCGACAAATCGTAGACCATAATACGGGAAAACGCAGTATCGGACACTACCAGGAGATGGTCAGCACTATCATAGCTGAGGCCATATGGGTTACAGAGGGTAGTAATGGTAATCGAATTACAACTATTAGACGAAGAAAGGTCAGGTTCACCCAATACCCATGTGGCAGCCATACCATCAGTGATACCTCCCGATAAATCGTAGACCAAGACGCGAGCTGGGTTATTACTAGCTATGAATAAGTAGTGGTCGGCGGAGTCATAGGTCATACCTCCAGCATCACAAATTGTGTAAGCACTTACCCCGTTACAGTTACCTGAGCTAAAATCTGATTGACCAAGAACATAACTGGCAGCCATGCCATCAGTGATACCTCCCGATAAATCGTAGACCAAGACGCGGTAATTAGAATTATCACCTACAAACAAACGTTGAGATGTAGCATCGTACGTTAGGCCAGCTGGAAAACACAGTGTGCTGGCCGTAATAGTGCCTGTACAGCTAGCACTATTTACGTTTATCTGACCGAGTTCGTAACTGGCAGCCATGCCATCAGTGATACCTCCCGATAAATCGTAGACCAAGACGCGGGCATTACTCGAGTCACTTACGAATAACTGGTTGGTGACCGCACTATAGGCAACGTTAAGCGGATCACATAATGTGCTGGCACTTCTCCCTCCCGTATTGCACTCAGTATCAGCAAAGTTGGGTTGGCCGAGTTCGTAACTGGCAGCCATGCCAGTAGTTATTCCTGAACTGGTATCGTAGATCAGTAGCCGACTGTTAAACTCATCGACTACAAACATCCTATGATGAGTAGTGTCATAGGCCACACCACTAGGACTGTTTAGGTCGCTAGCTGTAACAGAGGCACCATCCTCAAGATTGCCGGTAAAGTTTGGTTGGCCCAAAACGTAGCTAGCAGCCATGCCATCAGTAATCCCTCCTGACAAATCAAAGACGAGTAGACGATTTTCTGACGTGTCACTTATGAATAGGTCTTGCGTCGTCGGATCATACGACACATCACTGGTAGCACAAGTACTGCTAATAGTAGTAGCTTCACAGTCATAGCTCGTGAGATCTGGTTGGCCAATGACATTACTGGCGGCCATGTCATTGCTGATACCTCCCGACAGATCGTAGATGAGGGTGCGACTATGATCAGTATCAGCAACAAATAAAAGTTGGTCGGCCGCATCATAGGTCACACCTTGAGGATTACATAATGTAGTGGTTGAACCTCCGGCACAAGAATTACTAAAGAAATCCGATTGGCCGAATTCGTAGCTAGCGGCCATGTCATTGGTGATACCTCCACTCAGATCGTAGGTCAGGACGCGAGAATTGCCCTGATCGGCTACAAATAGGTACTGGTCAGCGGCGTCATAAACTAAACCACGAGGGAAGGCCACGGTAATTGCAGAGGGATTACCATTATCTTGATTGGCTATATCGCTAGAAAAATCGGGTTGACCGAGCTCATAGCTAGCGGCCATGTCATTGGTGATACCACCGCTTAAATCGTAGATGACAACACGGTTATCATTCGTATCAGACACAAACAGTTGGTGAGATCCTGAGTCATAATAGACATTATCAGGCTCACATAGGCTACTGGCCGTACTATTACCCTGATTATCACAGACGGAGGAAGTCATATCGGCTTGGCCAAGTTCGTAGCTGGCGGCCATGTCATTACTAATACCGCTACTTACGTCATACACCAAAACTCGTCCAGCATTGCTATCAGCAACAAATAAAAGTTGGTCAACGGCGTCATAGGCTAAACCGCGAGGGTTGGCTAGAGTAGTTGCGGAGGGCTCACTACCGTTTTGATCTAAGCCATCACTGCTAAAATCCGGTTGGCCGATAACGTAACTGGCCGCCATGCCAGTGGTTATGCCAGAGCTAGTGTCGTACACGAGGACTCGGTTGTTTGCGGTATCGGACACAAACAAACGATGATGACTAGTGTCATAGACAGAACCGTCAGGGAAAAACATGCCATTAGCGCTAATACTCGCACTATCTGGCAAATAGCCACTGAAGCTGGACTGGCCGATTACTGCACTAGCGATGTGAGGACCAGCTCGTGCTACCTGAGGGCCTGCAACAATTACTAGAACTATTAAAACTGTTGCTGTTAAAATCTGAGAAAAAAATAGATACTGTCGAGTAGTCCGTATACCGAACCTTCGATATTGAAGGCGCGACAGAAAACGATACAATTCCCGACAATATGTATTGAACACGCGGCGCCAAATCTTTTTCGGCAATTTAACAGAGTAATACCGGAACACCAATTTCCCCTTACTTAAGTAAGCACAAACGTATTATCACACACGCTACTAGAGTGATACAAGCAAAAAAACAGCGATATACGACGTCTCTATTTGGTATATACTTAACTTTATAAGCAAGCTAGGTAGGCTTGAGACTAGATCTACTACACCTTGGTTAGTTATTGGGATTATGGGGGGCAATTGTTGGCACACACTTACTCATTACGCTGGGATCGTGTTGTTTTTATTGGGCCTGGTACTGATTGCGGTCTATGTAATTAGTATCTTTGCTAAAAAACTTAAAAAGTAGTAACCAGTTTCACGCTCCACCCTCTTACTCCAGCTATTGCTCTTATGAAAGAAACGTCATACAGTTGAGCTTGTAAATATTTTATATACACACCATGCCCGCAAAGAAGAAATCCCCAGTAAAAAAACCAAGCACAGCAGTTACGAAAAAGGTGAGTACTGCGCCAAAAACTTTCCCGATTCGTAATTATCTTACTGCTCTTGGAGGCCTGATTGTTATCGTGTTGCTATTATTTGTCTTTCGAGGGTGGTTCCGTGTTACTGTTATCCCAAAATCATTTTCAATGTTCTATAATAACGGCATCCAAACGACTCTCGATAATGAGATGTCCAATCTGCAGAATCCCTTCGTCAAGCTTGGCTATACCTCAGTTAACAAAATTGGAACGGGCTGTAGCCTGCAACAAGCTCAAAGTATTCACACCGAGATAGACTGTTCAGCCGAGAGGCATGGATATACAAAGACTCCAAAGAGCTCAACTGGTGAAGCAAATCTGGAGACCCAAGCACAAAATATTCAGAATGCATTACAGAAAAACGGTTGGCAAGATGGCGGTAATGGCGTAACACTAACAAGCCTGGTCGACGGAACCTACCATGGTATCGATTATTCGCCTGATGCCTATTACGAAAAAGTCGTTGGCAACTATGACTGCGTATTTGACACGACTGTGGCCTACGCTAATCCGAATCCGGCAGCGATTAGTTCAACGTTCTCATGCGATCGGACTGTTGATATCCTTGGCGCTCCAGGAGCTGAATTGTATACCTCTTCAAAAGGTCATTACTAAAGAACTACGAACTATCCGACCTGCTAAGGCAGAGATCAGCTCAAGAGTTCCGCTATCTGTTATGATTAAGTGATGACTACTTTTATCTGTGCCGGCATGGCGAAACCGAAAACAATAAGAGGCGCTGTTTTTCTGGCTGGATTGATACGCCACTGACTGAAGAGGGGATTCACAATGCCGCATCCTCAGCTGCTAAGGTGAAAGCGGTGACCTTTGATAAAATCATTTCCTTTGAAGAAGTCACGGCCTAGGTAACACAACCTACGCTAGCTGCTATATTAGACATATACTGCCTATTATGTTAATATAACTTGTTCTCCAACACCGGAGATACCTCTGGGAAATCCCAGCGAACTTTCAAAGGAAGGCATATGTACGCTTTCAATCCACTGCTTGCAAAGCACGCCCTGGCAATTGCCACCCCGTTTGTTGATAGTATCCTCGGCTCCAGCGTTGCCAAACGGCAACACATGCATATCATCATCGGCCGTCACGACACTACCACAACACCGTGGAGTTGGACCCAACTTGCAGAAAGGTCCTGGGGGTCACCCGACGAATGGGAGCATAATTATGCAGCGATCGCTCTCGCCAAAGGCAACCTCACCGCTCGAACGGGCATGTCATCACGACACGTGCAACTCATGCAACCAGAGCTACTGGAGCTCGAAGACATTATGTTCTGGGGAAGTACTATCCTTGGTAATATTATTGTTGCCCCTTCCGGCATCCAGTCGTGGTTCGACGAAGTCATTGCCAATGCGGTAGCTTGGACCTGTCGCGGTCTCATCCAGAACGGACTCGAGGAAGTTTTGGCAATACCTGAACGTACAAGCAATACATATATCGACTGACGTCAGCTAGCATCCCAAGAGGTATCTAGGGTTCAGTAAAAGTGAGTACGTCTCACTTCGAAGCAGGCACTTCTTGGCCTCCCCTAGATATAGGACCCCCAACAAAACACGTGGCTTCGGCTATAATCTCACTATTGGTGAGTTTTGTGTTTTAGTTGTAAGGGTCCTTTTTTCTTTTGTCATAGTTGTCAGAAGGCTATCATTGGTGTATACAACAAACACGTGATGCTTAATTAATGCTCAAAGGAGCCCGGCATGTTAAAAGATTTTAAAACGTTCATTATACGCGGGAATGCTGTCGACTTAGCAATCGCAGTCGTTATTGGAGCTGCTTTTGGTAGCGTGGTGACAGCACTGGTTAAAGATATGATTACCCCTATCATCGGAGCAATTGTTGGTAAGCCGAATTTTTCTAACTTGGTTTTTATTGTTCACGGTAGTAAGTTTTTCTACGGTGATTTTATCAATGCGATCGTGTCATTCTTATTAATAGCTTTCGTAATATTCTTCTTCATCGTTCAGCCACTAAATAAACTTCACTCTCTGGCAGCCCGCAACAAAACGCCCGAGGAGCCATCAGACCGAAAGTGCCCAGAATGTTTAAGTACAATTCCGAAAGCCGCTAGTCGTTGTATGTTTTGTACGGCTAAGGTCACACCTGAGAAGTAGCTTCCTAGACAAAACTATTCAAACATTAGTTACGACCAGGCAGGACCGCTCAGCTCTAAACATGTTATTGTACTTTTATGAAAAACAGTTTTGAGATCGCCTTCGGATCAATCACAAACGATGTTCATGAACGAGTAATAAAAAATGCTTTGGTTATTGACGTCCTTGGTAACGTTGCCGTATTTGTTGATTTACAGCCTGTTAATATGACTATCATCCAGAACAAACTTGGTGGCTATGGAGCACTGTTAGCTATTAGTGAACTCCAGCAGCGTCAAGCAACACAAGACGGGCATAGCTTTGGATTTGAGTTTTCCAGTAGTCATCGCAAAGTTATCACACCGGAGCAAAAAGCTGTGCTGTCAGACTTAGCGGCCCACGACATCAACGATGATAAACCACTTGCAAATAAGCTGGTAAAGAGATCCCGACATATTCTGCCGGTGCTATGGTACCCAGAAGTAGCTTTCACGACGGATGGATTAAGTTTTAGGGAAGGGCAATATCACTCACACTTCATAAACGCCATTAACTATGTCGGCCAGACTATTTCTGATTTGCACACCGAGACACATAGAGAATTTAACGCAAAGATTCGGGGGCATTTGAGTGCTAAAGGTTTTGATATGAGGCATGTTCCGATGGTTGAACTTGACGACCAGACACGACAACGGCAACTCGACGAAATTAATCCAGAGTACAGCCGCTTATTTGCTAATGCGCAGGAATTACAACTTCACTGCACAGACTTATCAAGTCAACAGTTTGCGATAACAGTTTCAAAAGCGTATTTAACGCACACTGCAACCATTTAATACAATGATCAGGCTCTTTATTCTTAACTGATAGTTGCGTTGCTGACTATTTTGTTTTACTCTACTTGTTGCGCTATGACCAATCCTGAGGAAGAGTTACCAGTTGTACCACTCCAGATTCTTGAGAATCTTGGAGCAATTATTGAATCTTTGCAGCCAGAGATATTACAAACGCTGGGCGCAGTTGCCGCACATGGCGCTACTGAAAGCAACCTCGAGTGGCGCAACAGACTAGCCGATGCAGCCGATACTATCGGCAATCTGCTCACTGACGTATGTAACGCACTCAACGATCTGCCAACAGACATTGTCACCGACGAACACGTGGAAGTCGTCAGGCCAACCGAAACCACCCCAACTCCAGTACTTAACCACATTGATCAGCAAATCCTCGCCATTGCATCAGCTAATGAATCATTTAGGATGGTAGAACTCCGTGCTACGATTCCTGAACTTGAAGCCATGTCCGCAGAAGATTTTAAGCTTTTCAGACTAGCATTCCCTGAGAAGCGACAAGCGCTCCTTGAACAACTCGCAATTCAGGGAACCCAGGCTCACTGGGAGATAACCGGTCAGAAAAAAGGCACACAATATCGTCTCATCATTGATTCGGGAACAATCGAACTACCGGCTACCGAGCCAACAACACCAAAAAATACTGAGTCTTCATCAGCCAGTATAAGAGAATTAGTAGCTGATAAATCTCAGTCAGAATCTACCGAAACTAATGGGATTGCCGCCATGGCGGTCGAGTTTTTGCGAACTGCCCATGGGCAACAAAGTTTTAAGCACATCGTTGCTGCCGCTTATGGCAAATCTCATTTATCACGGCAGGAAGAGAGAGACTTTATCAGACTACTTGATTCTTATGTCCAGGCAGGAAAGCTCCACCGCTACGGTAAAAGCTTCAGCTATAATCGAAGAGCGACCACTCGAGTAGAGACTACGCCGATAGAGCCTAATACGCTCTCTGAGTTGCCGCCCCAACCAGCGATTGTACTGGAAACCCAGATTGATACCGCTCAACCTGCGTCAATCAACGAAAGACTCGAAGTATTAAAGCTTGGACCAATCGGAGACGATGTCGTCCGCTATGCTCTATCGCACGCTTTCTTTGGTATTGAAGAGCTTCGCAAGAATGTTCCTAGTGTCGCCAACCTGTCTTCTGGTGAGTATGTAACATTTAGGCTGGTCTTCACCAACTTACGAGCAAAAGTAGAAGCGAGACTCCGTCGTGGGGGAGTCGCAGTACACTGGGACGAAGCTGGTAAAGCACGAGGTAAAAAATACCAGTTAATTATTGATAACGTTGATGGTAATCCCGCTGCTGCTCCAAGGACTATTCAAAAACCACCAGTTATTCAACCCATCCGGCAGGCCGAACGCCAAGACCGATATCGATTTATCCGTCCAGAGAAACCACTCGTTAAAACGACGCTACAGCAGCAGGCCGAACACTCACTTCAAACCGAGCAAGATCAGGTCGCTTTCATTACCAGCCTCTTGTCAGACACTGAGTCCCATAAACAAACCGTCACGTTCATTGCTCACGAACTTGAGAGGGAATTAAGCATCAATAATAACGAAGCCAGAGAACTCATTAGGCAGCTGGTTGGCAAAGAACATTTTTACTATAACGGTTCAGAGCGAGGACGGCGGTTGTTATCGCTTTCCCAACCGGAAGACAATGCCGGGCAGTCAGAGAATTGCTCAGATAAGGATACTAATTTACAAAAAGATAACCCCAAGGCCTGGACAGACATCGATGTCTTGAACGCCGACAATGTTTTTACAGCCTTGCTTGAACTGCAGCACGTCCAACAAGGAATAACGGTCAGACGACTTATGCGTGATATTGGTATTGACCCGTCAAAAGAGGAACAATTCCGACAATCAGTTCGGCGACTAGAGGCTAAGGGATGCATTTGGATCGATACCAAAGCTAACCCAAATACCCGCAGTAACAACAGTAAGCGAATTCAACTCCCCCTCGTTAAACTGGTAAACCAAAAATTTAAAGACCGCCTCAAGCATGAGAGAGCGGCAGTAATACAAGAACTCCGAGATCAAGTTGAAGTTAGTTTGCTCAGCGATTCAGTAATAGGCGAGTAATAATTAACGAGCTCACTTAATGTTATGCGTAAGCAATCTCTACTATATTGTTAATTAAAATAATATGAGTGAAATTAGACCCAACACTGAAGAATCTGACCCAACAATTTTTTGTTTTGTGACGCTTGATTTTGATGATCCGAGAATCATCGACGTCGAGAAAAATCAGGAAATACGACATAAATGGGTAATTGACGGCCTCCTTTACCCACCAGCTGGGTTCAAAACTCCGTCGTTTAATTTTTATCATCAACACGATGACGAGCGAATAATCGGCAGTATTAGTATCGGCTGGACGGCACGCCAATCATTAATAGGTAAGCAGCGAGCCCTGGAGCAGGGAGTGCTTGCCATCTTAGGACTTCTACGGGATAACGATTTTAACGACATGTCATTTAGCCGGGCAAGCATGACACGAACTAACGTCAGTCGACCGCCAACACCCGAAAGTCTTGAGGCAGAAGATGTCAGTATTGAGGCACACGTCATTGAAGCACAAATTAGACAGTTTTATCAACCATGCTAAAAAGTTTCGGCTATTTAGAGTATGCCGTTAATTAATCGGTTATTGCTATCAATAACAACCTGGGCCTCAGCAATACGCCCTTCAGCCGTAGCAACTTCATGTAGAATCTGACGAACGGCCCGATGAAAAACTGTTACCTCATTATTTTGAAATTGGAGACAGTGAGCATTCATCGCTACGGCCGCATCACTGCTTGTCTCACGCGGCAGCGGACAACGGAAGACTAACTGACAAGCCACTGCATCACCAGTTTCGGCACCACGTAATTCAACGTTCAGTCCGCATTCATCAAGGTCACACCTCGGCATCTCATCAGCAAGCCTTTGATTAACGTGTTCATCAAGACCGCCGAACGTGCCGAGTCTGCCCGGATGCCAAGGGAATTCTTCTTCTTTTCTCTTAACAATTTCACTCAACCATTGCTGAATGTGAAGTTGATCATTAGCGTCCATTATCTTAACGGGCCGAATGGTTTCCGCCATTGTTTCATATACTGGGTGGTTATTGTTATCTCCTGCCATCATTATCTCCTTAGTCATACAATACGTTTCATTGTCTATTATAGAAAAATCGTTTGCAAGCAACAGCAGTTCAATACTCAGACCATTTCTTGCATTCGCTTAATATTGTGTTATAGTCGAATGAAATGAAGAGTACTGAAGCAACCTCAACAAAAGCCGACGAAGTCATAGATCTTTTTATACCGGGAAGAGGACGAGCTAAAAAAGGCACCGCACTTGCTCCTAATGGTTTCCAGCGTATCAAGGCAGCCGCAGAATATTATGTAGAGCACAACCTAGCCGAGAGGGGTGGCAAGATTATTGTAAGTGGCTATAAGACACCGGCTGATCACGACGGAGATAGTTGGCCTGCTGAGAAGCCTTACTTTAAAGGCATCCCTGAGGCTTATCTTGGTGCTTTTTGTCTCCTCGATATGGGCATACCTGGTGAATCAATTATCATCGAACCATTTTCGTTTGATACGGTAACAAACTTTACTTATTCTTATTGGCGGTTTCCGCGCGAGAAACGACCAATTGGCATCGTAGCTCAGAACGCCCATCTTGATCGAATGATGCGTTATATCGCTCCCCGTACTCTGGACCGCCCGTATGTTGGATTAATAGCACCAGAAGCAGACCCTCAACATCCTGATTCTGACAATATCTTCTCAGTAGCAGCCACCCGAATATCGCTTTTGGGTGTTACTACGGAAACACCTTGCCCCGATATAGTAACCCAGTGGCGATCATCAGCCATCTGGAGAGGCGTAGAAGGTATCCAAAGTATTGTTGATCACGGCAAAAATATCATACACAGCTTAGGATCATTCTCAGCTTCCGGTGCCATGATTACGGTGCCACACGAATAGACCGTTCGCTGAATTGAGCGCTATTACGCCGTTAATAAAGCAAATTTATCTCGCATTATTCGCTCCACCTATAATTGTTTTTTTGTAGATTTATGGTATTATCTTAATATTGCCCTTATGGACAACCTCCCAGAGTACTGTGCTCGGGATGCTCTTTGCAAAGGAGTTACGTTGAAACTAAGACACCTTGTCGGCATCTTGGTTATACTGGCTGGCATCGCGTTAGCCGTCTTCATTGGTATTGGTATCGTCTTGGTTGGAGGCATCGTCACCATTGTTCACGGAGCAAAGGCTCATCCTACTGATGGGATAGGAATTGCATGGGGAGCGCTCCAGGTTTTCTTTCTCTGGGAGATCGTTCTCAGTGCTGTCTTTGCACCGTTCTTCCTGGCAGCTGCTTGGATATTTGGTCGACCGAAAGATCTACCAAAACTCTTCCGGAAATCACGGTCTAACTCTCATCTGCGAGGGTCATCATCTACCAACCGTCAGTTTAAACGTGATTGGGAGAGATTCTCTCGCCAGCATTCAAACGATTAGTCACAACAATTGTCACCTTTGTAAAGTAGCCCTTATAGGTTGAAAAGGATGTAAACTCATCCGTCCTATTTGGGCTCAGCGATCTGAGTCTCTCTACACCCCCAAATGTATGATGAACCAGATCGCTTTTTTCTTTTTAAGCCCAATTTAACTAGTAACTCTGTACCTGTTCAAGATAACGAAGGACTATTTTTGAGTTGTTGTTACAGCCAGAGTTAAGATAAATATTAATCGTCCGGTTGTCCTGTAACGTTTTCGAGAATTCTTTCTTATAACTACTGTCAGCTGGGCTAACGGTACCGAATGTCAGCTCAAACTGCTGGTCGCAAGCCTCCGCTTTTGGGACGCCTTTGAATAAGGCTGGCGTCGAACTAACATTAGAGAGAGAATTGAGAGCAGTCTCATATGCCAGTGAATCAGTCAGTGAAATTTGCAGTGGGAAATTATTACCCTGGGCCGGTTGATAAAGATAGCGCACCCACGCAATACTTGTTGGATAGGCAGGTAAAACCAATCGTGCTTCCGGTAGGTAAACTTGTGTCGTTGGACCGTCAAGTACAGCGGTATGCCCAAGGTTATTAAGAGCACCCTCCAGGTATTGACGTAACTGTCCAGTACCAAGCTCAGCGTTGGCTTGGTTAATATAGTGATCAAACCATACTTGATAGGTAATAAAGCCCAGCAATACGATACAGACCATACATAAAATTGTCTGGCTGGTTGATAATTGTGGACGACGAATTTTTTTGACTGATGGCTCTACTACTTTGTGTGGTGAATCGTTTTTTACTTTTGGCATGATCTGCTTGGAGTATAGCAGGGGAATCTTAAACGATAAATAGCACTTCAATCAAGATTGCGAACAGGCAATGCTTAGATCTCGGCCAGCTGATCGAGGTACGTGTCAGCATAGGCTAGAGCAATCGAACCGGCAAGATACACTAACGGATCGACATAGTTACTAACATTATTGCCGCTCAGTTCTACCCGATTTGACCAGGGAGTATAATCATCAGCTGCTGTAAAGACTTTGGAGTCAGCCGAGAGACATAAATTAACGCCCCTTACATGGTCGTAGTCAACGTCAGCTTGATCTTCATAAATCTGATCATCAACGTCTACTTCAAGAAGTTGTAAATCACGACACATCCTTACCATTCTTGATTTTACAAATGAAGCAACCAAATTAGGTTGCGCATCCGGTAGCGATACCTGCGCATGAAAGCCAAAGTCACCCCTTCCCAGCAAGAAGCCAGGAAACGATAGTCGCTCATTGTCTTCATCAGGCTCTGGAGCACGACAGATTAAGGTGCCAAGCGCATCGGTGACACCTTCTACTGCCTCTAGTTTCTTGTTAAAGTTAACCATCCGGCCGATTACTTTTGGTTTTAGCACGTATCTCCACAGAAAGTCATCCTCAGTATAGTCACCAATTGCAGGCAGGTACTCTCGGCGCTTATACTCTTCAAGCCGGGGAGCCAGCGTCGGGTCAAGTTGACGAGCCTTATCTAAGATTTTTGGAGAAACGATAACTTCCAAGGTTCCGTTTGCATTGAGTTCATAGCCAATTTGTTTTGCCATCGTTTCATTTTTTGCTTTTACGATAGCAAATGCAAGCATAAGCACAATGAAATTCTAAAAAATGCTACGAAACAACGCTTTATCGATGAGTCAGTGATGAGCCGGCCATACTAACGTATTCCGCCCAATGTTTCGGCACGATGTCTTTGAGTTGAGGGTCGGCCAGACAGCGTAGTAGCAGACGGCCAGTTTCAGCATTGGTTAGTAACGGAATATGGTTATCAATGGCGAGCCGTCGAATCGTGTAGGCATCGGCATTAAGCTCGGTTAGTGATGGAATATTTATCATAACATCAAAAACTCTGTCAGTAATAGCCGATGCTACGCTAGGCTGTTTCTTGTCATGTATTTTATATAATCTGGTAGTAGTAATCCCACGTTGAGTAAAATAAGTATGCGTCCCTTCGGTGGTATATATCTTCCAGCCATCAGACTGTAACAGCTTCACTTCATCAATGAATTTATGTTTCTGTTCATTCGGTAAACTGATGAATACATTTTTTCCATGTATCTGCTGCTCAGTCGCCAACCACGAGTTGTAAAACGCTTCTTCCAGATTTGCTCCCAAACAGGCAACCTCACCAGTTGATGCCATCTCAACCCCAGCTACGGGGTCTGCTCCTTTGAGTCGATTATAAGAAAACAAGGGACTTTTGACTGCTACATAATCGAGATCAAATGTTTGGTAAGTACTGGCATTCTTGACGCCGAGCATTGCATCAATCGCGATCGCAATAAAATTATGCCCAGAAACTTTTGAGACAAAAGGGAACGATCGTGATGCCCGAACATTACATTCAATAACTTTCAGCTCATTATCCTTGGCGATAAACTGGATATTAAACGGACCAGTTATATTCAAGCTCTTAACGACTTGTTTGGCGATAAATTTTGCCTGACGAACGGTCTCCAAGTAAAGCTTTTGCGCCGGGTATACCACCGTTGCATCACCGGAATGTACGCCAGCATTTTCAATATGTTCAGACAAGGCATAAATAATTAATCTGCCGTCCTGTGCCACGCCGTCAATTTCTAACTCCTTAGCATTTAATATAAACTTCGAAATCACGACCGGATGATCCGGTGATAGACGAGTCGCTGCCTCTAAATATTGGCGAAGTTCAGACTCAGACTGCACTACATTCATAGCGCCCCCTGATAAAACATAGGAAGGCCGAATTAGCAACGGATAGCCAACCATGCCAGCAAAACGCTTGGCAGCACTTAAATCAGTAACTTGCCTCCAGGGAGGTTGATCAATACCTAAACGATTTAACATCGAAGAAAATTTTTGACGATCTTCTGCATTATCAATTTGCTGAGCACTCGTGCCAAGAATAGGGTAGTGCCCGTCAGCTAGAGACAAGGCCAGATTGTTAGCGATTTGGCCGCCAACCGATACCACAATACCCTTGGGTTTTTCAAAATCAGCAATATCTTGGATGCGCTCTAGACTCAGTTCCTCAAAGTATAATCTGTCGGAGCGGTCGAAATCCGTCGAAACAGTCTCAGGATTAGAGTTAACAATAATAGTGCGATAACCCCGCTGGCTCAGTGTTTTAGCAGCGTTAACAGCACACCAGTCAAACTCTACTGAAGAACCAATGCAGTATGGACCCGAGCCAATAATAGCCATCGTCTGTCGACTCAGCGGCGAGACGTCGGAACTCTGTCCGTTATAAGTAACATATAAATAATTCGTTTCGGCTTCAAATTCACCAGCCAATGTATCGATTTGCTTAATAACGGGTACAATACCGAATTTAAGGCGTCGCTGTCTGATTTGTTTTTCACTGACCTTTTTTATATAACCGATTGTTTTATCTGAAAAACCTTGCTGCTTTGCCAGTCGTAGCAAATCGGCACGAAGCGGCTCTTTGCTCAAACGCGTTTCGGTGAGCTGGATCTGGGCCATGTGTTCCAGAAACCACGGATCTATGTGTGATATGCGATGGATATCTTGAACGGTTTTACCGTCTTTCAACGCTTCATAAATAGCAAACAATCGACGATCAGTAGGCTGCCGAATTTCTGTCAGCGGATTAGTAAATCGATATGGATGAAGGCTAAGACCTTGGGCACCAATATTGACCATTCTGGCAGCTTTTTGGAGAGCTTCCGGAAACGACCGGCCAAGCGCCATAACTTCACCAACGCTCTTCATCTCAGAGCCAATATGATGATCACTGGCTTTTAATTTCGCCAAATCCCAGCGCGGCATTTTAATCGCAATGTAATCAAGAGCCGGCTCATAAAAAGCGGAAGTTGTCCCGGTAACCGAGTTCTTTAAATCAGTCAGTTTCTTGCCAAGCATAAGTTTGGCAGCTACGAATGCCAGCGGATAACCAGTGGCTTTTGATGCCAGTGCGCTGGAACGCGACAATCGCGCATTGACTTCAATAACTCGATAATCCCCATTCCGGGGGTTAAGGGCGTATTGGATATTACATTCGCCAATAATACCGAGATGGTGAATCGTGGTCAGAGCAATCTGCCGCAAATGATGATACTCCTCATTGGTCAAGGTTTGAGACGGAGCCACCACAATACTTTCACCAGTATGAATGCCCATCGGGTCAAAGTTCTCCATATTGCAAACCGTAATAGCATTACCACCGACGTCTCGCACGACTTCGTATTCTACCTCTTTCCAGCCCATCAGATACTCTTCGATTAATACTTGCGGGACCGCTTTCATGACTTCACCAACTCTTTGACGAAGCTGTTGATCATTATCGATCCGGCCGGAGCCCAAGCCGCCAAGACTATAGCCTGAACGCAGCATAATCGGATAACCGATTTCATGAGCAGCCCGCAAAGCCGCCGTCAAATTAGTAGCAATCATACTCCGAGCAGTTTTCGTACCAATCACCGCCAGCGACTTTTTAAACAAATCACGATCTTCCGTAATCTTAATAGCTGAGACCGGCGTACCTAAGACCTGTATGCGGAGTTTCTTAAAGATGCCGGTACTATCAAGCTCCAGGCCAAGATTAAGTGCCGTCTGGCCGCCAAAACTTAGCATCACTGCGTCAGGTTTTTCGCGAATGAGAATCTTGGTAACAGAAGCAACATTGAGCGGCTGGAAATAGACCCGATCAGCCATATCATCATCCGTCTGGACCGTGGCAATATTAGGGTTGATTAATACGATATAGATGCCTTCTTGTTTGAGCGCTTTTATGGCTTGTGAGCCAGAGTAGTCAAACTCACCAGCTTGACCAATTCGTAAACCGCCGCTACCAAAAATAACTACTTTTTTCGGCAGTGACTGCTTCATAAGGCTGTCGAGAATTTTGTAAAAAGCCACTCCGTATCGGTCGGGCCAGGGCAGGCTTCCGGATGAAATTGAACTGAGAAAAATGGTTTCGTTCGGTGTTCGATACCTTCCACGGAATCATCATTAAGGTTTTTGAAAGACACGAACCATCCCCTCGGCAATGACCGCTCATCGATAGCATAGCCATGGTTCTGACTGGTGATAAAACCACGCTCTGTCTGTGTTTCGAGACATGGTTGATTGTGTCCTCGATGGCCATACTTTAATTTGTAGGTACGAGCTCCAGCAGCCAGTCCCATGATTTGACTGCCGAGACAAATCCCGAATAATGGTTTACCAATCGTCAAACCACGCCGGGCAATGGCAATCGTCTGCTGATAGTCAGCTGGATCACCAGGACCATTGGAAAGCAAAACCCCATCATATGATTCATGGCTATAGTCATAATCATGAGGAACTCTTTTTATTTGTGCTGGCAGACGCAGAAGAGAACGAAGAATGTTTTCTTTCACCCCGCAATCTACTAAAATGATCTTCTTTTTAAATTTCTGGTTATAGACAATCGGTTGATCGACCGATATTAATTTCTTCTCTAGATGAATAGTTTTGACTGGTTGGGTCCCAATTGAGCCCGCCATCGTACCGTGAGCACGAAGATGTTTTGTCAAAGAACGAGTATCGACTCCAATCATGATTGGTATCTCCTGGGACTGCAGCCACTCCAGTAAAGAGCGATCCGAGCTGCTGTGACTCCAACGCACCGTCGCTTCACTGACAATGACACCACTAACTTGGATTTTGTTCGACTCAGCTGCATTAATGTGGACACCATAATTACCGATTAATGGATAGGTAAAAACAAGTATTTGACCGGCATAGGACGGATCGGTCAATGATTCAACATAGCCTGTCATACCAGTATTGAAAACTACTTCACCAGTCTGAGTTTTAGCTTGCCAATGTGGCATAAAGCCGGCAAATTTTGTACCGTCAGCTAGACTAAGCCAAGCCGGTTGAGTTTTAAAAAAATCGCCCCTTTCGGAGCGACTATGATAGCTTGTTTCGTTTCTGAGAACCGGTTGTTTTTTGTTCACACTTTAATAGAATTTAACAGACGAATCAGTAAAGCGCAAGTATTTTGCTTATTTTAAAAAATTGTTGGCCGCCAATGTAGGGAGCAACCGCTGCTCGCAAAACACTGGATAATTATTCTGCTAGTGGAGCCCTCGCTGCCAAGCGAGCCCGTCCATGTTTGGCGGAACTCCGAATGATGTGACGAACCAGAAGGCCAGCTATTGCCGCGCCGGTCAGAAAAGCACCTATATCAGCGGCAGCTTCCACGTGAGGCTGATAGCCACCAGGCAACGTGGATGACGCATGGTTAATTTCGGCCGTATACTGTTTCATCTTCTGTTGCTCGGTACGCGTATTAAATGGAACACCGTGACGGCGAAGTGATTGAGTATTTTGTTCAAGGTTGGTACGTGCCGCCTCTAGGTTATAAATATACTGTGTTTGGGCTTGGTAGTGATGGTTCAGCGTAAACAGATTATCAATATGATCCTTAGCTACGAATCCAGCACCCATACCGGCAAGTACTGTCAACAAATTGTTAGGTTTGGTTTGATGTATTGGTTCGTAGGTATCTAGGATGATTGCTGCACGCTGAAATATGCTTGGCCCTTCGGGCACGGCAGCTTCATGTGACAACGGCAGCGAGAGAACCGTAGCAATCCTGTCAGTATATTCATCCATTGTTTTATCATTGATAATCGTAGCATCAGCCATGGCTTGGACGGCCCTAAGATTGGGTCGATCCGGTCCAGCCAATCCCCGTAGCTCTGTTTGTTCTCGTTCTATAAACTCTTGGAGAGTTATGGACGTTTGATCATCGCGAAGACGCTTTAGACTACGTTCATACCGTATTTCTTCTGGTGCATCGCTAAATAATAAGGTTCCTCCGTGACGTTTAATAGCTTCACCCTCAGCAACCACTCGTATGCTACTAACAACCAGCCCACCCAGATAGTCGCTTCGCTGCTCGCGCCAGCGTTCAATCGCTCGCAATACACCAGCCCCCGGTCCATATTGTTCATTAAGGCTGAAGCCAACCTCAACCAGCGTTGGTCTTTCATGATCCAAACCACGACGGGTAGCTTCCTCACGTAACATGTCACTGATTGAAACATGCATAAAGCCTTGCCGCTCAGCCAAATAATTGCTGCCAGTGTCTTTTCCACTACCATTGGTACCACTAAAGCCAACCAGTTGACTGCCAGTTTCCTCAAAAATATTCATATTATTTATTATCTGGATAGGACAATAATTAGCAAGCATTAGCAATAACTGCAAAGCTCAAACCTCTGCTGCTTGCAATTACTTGTAGCTAAGCGGTAGTCTATACATACTTGAGGATCAATCAAATCTATTTAAAGACATACCGACTCGGGGGAAAATGAGGCGCACTTATACGCTCAAAGGGGGCAGCGTTAAACGCGGGATGCGTCGATATTATATCGCCAGTACCTTTCTTCTGATGGTCGTTGGATTCTCGCTCAGCCTATTTTTTGCTCGATCAGTGCAAACCGAGAACCCATTATTAACCACCACTGACTATAGTTTAGGCAAACCAGAAGCGGCAACCGCGCCGACATTATCAACTCCAGACGCGATAGCTCAATCAACCTCACACTCACTATCACCAGTCTCTCTTCCATCATCGACCATAAAATCTTCTACTCCTTCGGTCGCCAGCAGCTTTGCGGCCAATCCAACCTGGTCGCAAAACTTCGCAACCATGCCCAATGGTTCACTCAGCAATAGCTTGTGGGGATATAATCTTGGGAACGGTGGCCCCAGTAATCCCGGATGGGGTAATAATGAAGCGGAGTACTACACTAACAGTCCCGGCAATGTCCAGATCATAAATGGGGATCTCATTATTGAAGCGCAGCAACAGGCAATCGATGGTTTTAACTATAGTTCGGCGCGCATTACAACACTGCCATCATTAAACTTCACCTACGGTAAGCTTGATATTGTTGCAAAACTGCCAGCCGGTGTTGGCACTTGGCCAGCTATCTGGCTACTACCTGTCAACCCTACATATGAATTAACAACACCTAGTGGCGAGCAAGATCCAAATAACTGGCTACGGGATGGTGAGATCGACATTATGGAAGCTACCGGTTCAATTCCCGGGCAGATAAGTTCATCAGCTCAATCCTATACCTACAACCCCGGTAATAATAACGAACGAGGAGCAGTTCTTAACGTCGATAATGACACTTCAAGCTTCCATGACTATGAATTGCAATGGACACCCACTTCGCTGACATTCTTAGTTGATGGCGTAGCCTATCATACCGTTACTAAAGCAGCCACCGACACTTATCTTGCGTGGCCCTATAACCAACCTTTTTATCTGATCCTTAATATTGCAATGGGAGGAACCGAGGGCGGCACAGAGGCTCAGCAATATCCGCCGTACGGCATCGATAACAGTATTGGCCCGTGGGAAATGACCATCCAATCAATCAACTATTACCCATACACTGGCTCTTAACCGCAGGTAACAACGGCTTGCTATACTTGAAAGGTAGATAGACGGCAAAATTTAATCAAGGAGGCAACGATGTTACAGGCAATAGCATCTTTTAGCGGATTTTCGGTCAACGATTTAGCAAAAGCAAAAACATTTTACACATCAACTCTTGGGTTGAAGTTAATTGACGAATCAATGGGATTAAAGTTACAACTCCCTGGAGATGGTACTGTTTTTCTTTATCCGAAAGAGAATCATCAGCCAGCTACTTTTACCGTCTTGAATTTTATTGTCGACAATATCGATCAAGCCGTTGATAATCTTACTGCTCAAGGCGTCAGTTTCGAGCACTATGACGGAGAACTAAAAACTGATGAAAAGGGAATTGCCCGTGGCAAAGCAACCAATATGGGCCCCGACATTGCCTGGTTTAAAGATCCGGCCGGTAACATTCTCTCAGTCATTGAAGACGACCAAGCACAGCATTAATCAGTTTGTTGCTACTACCGTCCGGTTATCTATCGATTCAATAAACCAATCGCTGTCATAACACTGAGAATCAGAACCACCAGTCCCAAGACCCGTCGAAAGTAATTAACGCCGTCAAAGATCTCAAGCCACGACCAGGTGAAAATAGCTCCAAAAGCTACTACTTTCAACAGGTCATCTATCGCACAATGGTCAAACAGTTTTGCCAAAGTAGAGGCTACGATAAAAACAACGAGCGGTAAATTTGGCAGTTGGAATATTGTAACCCTGTCGTTTTGATCATAAATACATCTATCTACGAAAGTTTTAAACCGGTGACTCATCGAGTTAACTCTCGGCAAAGAAAAGCGCCACGGCAGCAAAGGCCAGTCCGACATCTCTAAAGGTAGTGATCAGTTGAGTTGGATTAGTAACCACTATCCCGGCCAAGGTAAGAGCGCAGACTAAAGCAGCATACCTTGTATACTGGCCACTTATCAGCCAGACCGCTAATATGAGTTCGTAAATAGCAAAGATTCTAATCAGCGTCGTAGCCGCTACTGCCTTTGTAAGAAAGGTGGGCAGGAATCCTACCCATTCCAACGGGTGTTGGAGCGATGAGATACCAGCATAGAGAAAGATAAGCGCAAGACCAATTCGTAGCAACCAAGAAGTTATATCGTGATTATTGATTGTTTTCTTCACCTTACTATTCTATATCGCTTTTGATTTAATCTTACTATCAAGTAACAACCTATCAGCTGACTAAGGCTTAGCGACGTAGAAGCTGGAAACACCGTTGCCCGTAATCTGGCCTTGGCTATCTCCAATAAAAGTGTAGAGAGGCAAGCCTTTATAGGTATATTGAATTTCACCATTATCACTTCTTTTGATGGTACTGACATTAGTGGGCAAGCCACTGGTTGAACCTTTATCCTGATACGCGGGCCAATTGGATAAACACGAACCGCTACAGTTGCTGACGCCAGTACTATCACCACTGTAGGTATAAAGCGTGTCACCGCTCGGGTTTGCTAAATACTGTCCGACACTGGAGTTAGATTTGGTGACCAGAACAGCATTATTAATGGCGGTCGACTGAGTGGTTGAGGTGCTCGATGTAGTAGAGGCGCTTGGCATCATTTTCATTGGTTTATGGAAAACCGCATAGATCACTACTAAGACGAGCACTATAACAATCACTCCGATTATTTTTGGCCCTGTTTTTTTCATTGCAATTCCTTTCTTATTTAATAATATGAACTCTCTAATCGACACTTCGGTCTGATGAAAAATGGCAGACGCTTCTATCGCACCATTCTTCTACTACCTATAACGTACAGGCCACGGTTTTGTTACAAAATGTACCCAACGCTAAACGTCTTTAAGGGATTGAACTACATTATTAATAGCCTGCTGCTCAGAAGGTGGAGCTAGTCGAGATGCCTGCTGCAAATTGTCTTTACAATACTCAAATTCAGCATAATTCGCAGTACCCGAATGATAGGCGGCCGCTTCAGTCTGATAATCGGCGAGGGTAGCCAGTACTAATTTACTGCTGGCATGCCGCATTATAAGTTGTTTAACCTGTTGAGCTCGTTTCATCATAACCGTACCCCGATAGTCGGCATTCACCGAAATGATGAGGTTATCAGATAATTTCTGGATAGGGTATAGTCCATTGCCCGGCAGTACTGTTTGCGACACTATAATAAGTGCCGTCCCAACCACCAGACCAGTCAGTGAAGCAACCCCTACGGGTAACAACTTTCGAAAACTGATGAAAGTTTTTGATGACGACTGAGGAGTCTTTTTTAGTTGCTTCAGTTTGCTGACTACGACTACTAGCTCATTAATCTCAGAATCAGTTGCTCCGGCCGAACGCAGCTCCTTTGATAAGTTGTTCTGGGCCTGACGGCTCATTGCAAATACTCTTTCAACTTTCTGAGCGCCCGGTATTGGATAACCCGTACATTGCTCTCGCTAATATGAAGTTTTCTGGCGGTTTGGCGGCATGACAGTCCCTCGATAAAACGCAGTTCAATCACCGAACGCATATCTTTTGACAGGGTAGTTAGAGCTTTCTTCAAATCTTGCAGACGAATGCCCTCATCAAGCAATTCACTACTGTCGGCTTGAGTAGCTTCTTGAATGGTGTCGCTATCTTCAACCAGTACTTCTTTTTTCTTACGCCAATGGTCAATCAAGACATTTCGAGCAATCCGATACAGCCAAGCTCGAACTGAACCACCATGAAAGTTTGCTCTTGAAGTCCATGCTTTCTCAAAAGTGCTGCTGGTCAAATCCTCGGACAACTGAACGTTTTTAGTGCGCCAATACAAAAATTTATAGATCGACTTGGCGTGCGACTCATAAACCGCTTCAAAATCATCACTGGATTTCAGCATCTCTTTAATAGGTAACGGTTCATCGTCCATAATGTTACATCTATTGTAACCTGCAGCCTCGTGAAGCTGTTACCTCGGACACGGTACGTAACCTAAAACTTGAAAGTAATTCAAGACTTGGGTTAAGTGACAGAGTAGTTTGAGAGTTGAGGGAGAGAGGGAGATGATATGATCATCAATGCCCGGGGCGGGGACCTGAGTTGAACACGACGTGTTCACTGCTATAGGACAATTGCCTATGGTCCCCGCCCGACAAGACTGTCTCATATTCCTAACCCGTTACGGATTGCAGTAGAGCTCGACTTGGCCGACTTGTCGATCAACGAGACCAATGTCATCTTCGTTAAGATCACCATCAAAGGCTTCTAAGAGAGCCAGGGCTATCTCGCCATTAATGAAAGCGTCTTCGCCAACTACAACCCCAACCAAGGTTTTGTCCTCGGTTATGCCGAGCTGGCTCGTTAGAGAGCGACGCAATTTATCTCTTGCAATCGTATATTCCCCCTTGGTTCGAGAATCGGTATCAGTGCAGGCTGCAATAATAGCGGTAATTTTCGCTCGCTTTACAGCAGGCAAGTGAAGTACATCCAAGAGATCGATTTCTCGCGTGTTATCGTTAGAGTCTTGGCCAATCTTGCTGATCTCATCAATAAATTGAGCACACTGCTCGTTCCAAACGGCAGCGTTAATTCGCTTGACCGTAGGACGGTAACCGCGGCAAATAGCAAAGAAACGCACGTGGGCGTAATCGTCGCTTCGAACCTGGCCGATGACAAGAACAAACTCTGCGCCGGTTGTTCTGGACATGGTAGGATGCCTCTCTCCTTAACTGGAACTTCCAGCTAGGTTAATAGCTACTCATACACTGTATGAATAACCAATAATCTAGCTAGAAGTAGTATCTAAAAACTACTCTGTCAATGTGCGTCGGAAGTAATTGCTTACCTCAACGAAGCTACGTAATTCTATCATAATGTGGAATATAAGTCAATAATATTAACAGGGGTAAGAATTTGGATAGACCTTCTCGGGGAAGCGTGAAGATTATAGTGTAGGAGGAGCTATTGACAGCGGTTTCATCACTCCTGCATACTGGCCTTAGAATTATTTAAACTGAAAGTCATAAGACTATGAAGCTAATAAAGGTGGGGGGCTTTTTAACTGCTTTTGTACTGCTGTCTCTGATCTTCTATCCATCACCAGCTCACGCGGCCACCCAAAGTTTTACTGCTAATATTTCCTGGGATGAACCAAGCTGCACCGGAACCTTAAACGGAGTCTCCGGATCAGCCAACCCAAATGCCTATGATTACGGCATTTCGAAGAGCGATAGTGTCAATTTAACTATTAATAACACCTCTTCTACTGACATGACCGTAACCATCAACTATCCTTACAGCACCTTCACGGTATCGGCCAATGGCACCTATTCAATATTACTCAGTGATTTACAGAGTCAGGACGTAATGACTGCCCAAGCCGCCACTACCGGTTGTACGCAAACATCTGATGCTACGCTGGACATTGATCCAGGAACAGGCTCACTTAACTGTAATTTGATTGATGATAATGCTAACTGGGACGTAACCGGTTCGTTTTCCAATACCGTCAGCCAAGTCTCTTTATATGAAGGTACCCAAGTTGCGTCCGGAGGAGCAGTAAACAACTCGTCAGAGTCAGTTGATGGTACTTATCCGGTTGGCTCATCGCCGGTAACTTTCTATTTATATAATGGTCCGGATTCTTCAGCGGTATTGCTGGCCCAAACAACTTGTCAGCCCCTAGCAACAAGCACCACAATGCCCACTACCACCACGACTACACCGAGCAGTAGCGCCACAACAGGCTCCGATACCATAAGTCCTCCTGCCAACCTCCCAAACATTACCACCGAAGTGTCGAGTCACGTTAACACGAAACGAAAAGCCGGCCTGACTGCTGCACAAAAAAAGCTATTAATCGAAGCTGGATTTGTTATTCTGCTGGCACTCATAGTACTTGTGATCGTACCAGTCATTGGAATGTGGAAGACATTTAAAAAAGCAGGGAAACCAGGCTGGGCGGCTATCGTACCAGTATATGGTGCTTGGATAATCTATGAGATGGGCGGGCAATCAGGATTCTGGTCGCTCCTATTATTGGTACCACTACTTAATCTGATCGCCGTAGTAATGCTCGTCATAGCAGAGCTTGAGATCGCCAAACGTTTTGGTAAAAATGGTCTGTTTGGATTCTTCGGACTTTTCCTATTTTCGTTTATCGGTTGGACAATACTCGGCTTTAGTGACGCCTCGATTGTTCATCGACCGTCATCTAAAGACTAACTATCTCAGGCATTTATTAATGCTTCGCTATTAGACGTTTCCCAAAGCCGGGCGAATTAGTTGAGACAGTCGACCAACAATTGAGTTTCTTCTGGTTACCGCTTCAGGTGAAACATCTCTCGCAAGAGCAATACATTTCAGCCAGCGATTAGCTTCATCGCCTTGTCGAGCGTCATCCATACCGTAGCCTGTTATCCATCGATCTTCGGTTTCAAAACCAAAAATTGTTGCCTGGGACCAGTTTTTTCGCTGTCGTTGCTCGTCTTTAACCTTTTGAGCCAGCACCACCAAATCCACGCTTGTCGCGTTGCGTTCCTCCATATAACTTTCAGCACGAGCGGCACTCACGCCAGTATCCAGAATGTCATCAATTATTACCACTGGTCGATCTTCAACCCTTGTACTGGGAGCTAAACCAAATTTAATTTTGGGAGGGCGAGGAATGCGCGATTTGCCGTAAGTCACAATTGCCATGTAGTCCATCTCTGGATGAAAATACATGTCTTGCTCAGCGATAGAAAACATCAATTGTGAAGCAAAAGGGTTCGCTCCACGCAGCAGACACACAAATAATGGGTCGTCGCTACGATAACGGTGACGAATCTCGGCCGCCATATCACCAATGCGAGCGGTTACTTCTTCTTCGGTAAAGAGTATTTTTTCATAGGGCAGGGGTAAATCGGTTTGTTGTTCAGGTGGTCTCAGGTCGATTAATTCTGACATTACATGTAAAGCCCTTTATGTTTATTTGATTATAATACACTCTTATTTCGTCAGGCTATAGTTTTAGTTGGAGGCCTGAGCTTGATATTTTGCAGCATATATTCAAACTCAACATAGAGCTGGCGCATGCCAAGCAAGCTTGGATTATTCCTACTGATACTTAAGCCCTGATCAGCAATCTGGATACCGACTCTAATCTGTTGCAGTCTTGTTTCAATAATCTTCTGCCAACATTCTGGGTCCAATTCATAATATAATTGGCGGCTGCCATTAACGGTAACTCGTTTAACAATACCCATCCTCTGCAACAGGGAAGTTGCCGCACTAACCGATCCACCTGATAGTTGCAGGTCGCCTTGGATTTCCATTGACGAACGATAACGAGGCTGGCTAATCAACAGCAAACCCAGCACCCGACCAACACTACGAGGCAATCCGACTTCTTGCATAAATAAGCCGAGATTCTCAATAAAGTCGATTGTTGATTTATCGAGCGTCGTGGACTTTACGGTCATAACCATTACTCTGTCTCCAAGTCTCGTCGAACAAAACGTAGCGCCCCGATCAGACATAGCACCACAGCAATAGCCACAACTATGCCATCAGTCTTCCACTGAGGATTAGCTGCTGGAGCCAACGCAATCTGATGCAAGATCGACGTATCCACTATCCAGTGATTAAAATTAAGGCCAGAACTGACGGTTTCTACCAAAAATGACCACGCCAGTACCCCGTAAGCCATGAAACTGGTGAGTCGTGGACGAAAACCGAATGCCAGCACGCCGACACTTAATGTCAACATCGCCGGTACAAGAGCGTTAATGCTGGCGAGCACTAACGTATGCAGTGAGATATTCATATGTTCACTCGCCAGTCCCACCCATAATGCGATCATTGTCAGTAAACCCGCTCCAACGATAACCCCGCCAATCAGTAGTAATCTGCCCGATAGCCAGCGTATACGACTGACCGGCCGGACTAAAAAGTTGTCAACATAGCCGTCGGCCTCATCACGACGAACTGCAGCGATACTGCTCGCTGCATAGGCCATAATCAACACCATTTCCAGAAAGAAAACAATCCCCAAGAAAGCCAGGGCACTTGATAGGCGCGACTGTTGGGCCAACCGACTAATAGCTTTTTCGAAATTCTTTGACTGGCTAAAAACCTGAGCCGTCGATTTAGTAATAAGCCCGAACAATAATGCGGTCATAAAGATACCAGCCAGCCAACCAGCGCTGTTACTACGAGTTAAACGTAAGGCCGCTCCCACCGGGGAATTAAGCAGCCGTAATCTCGGGCGAGCGGTCGCCTTATCGGCAATGATGCTATCTCCCAGATCGCGTTTGCCAGCAAAGAAAACTGTCAATATGCTTGTAATGATAATTAATGCCACAAAAGGTATGAGCCAGAGCGGTTGACTATTGGATAACGGCTGAAGTTTTTCAACCCAACCAAGAGGAGTAATCGGCAGTAGCCAGTGCAGAGTAGTTACATCGCCCATGGCTCGAATAAGAAAACAAATTCCTAAAATGACGGCTGATACGCCAGCTGCTCGACTCCGCGTCGGCATCAGCTGACTCATCAGCGCACCAATACATATAAAGAGCGTGATACCAAGAACGACCGTCAGCGCAAACAGCAGTGAAGCATGAGTGCTAAAATTCACACCGTGTGATTTACTAATCGCAATGAATAACGTCGCCAGAATAATATAGAAGACGCCTAGGCTAGCAGCAAGACCTGAGAATACATTAATAACCGCTCGACGAGCCGTTGTTTGCCCTGACAACAAAATCTCCCAGCGACCGGCATCTTCTTCGCCTCTAAAGTATTTTGTCGCCAGCAACAAACCCCAAATAGCACCAATTACTACCATGATGCCGCCCGTATTCCACGCTACGTAGGCTGCGGTTGTTGCGCTGTGCGGGGCACGCCCCAACATTAACTCAATACCGACATTATTACTAAAGGTTTCAGCTATTTTTTGCCTAGCAGCCATGGTTGGATAGAGATCAACAAAACCAACCGCTTTCGAAGCAACATAACCACCAAAAACAATTGCCCAAAGAGCAGCAGCCCGCAGTGTTCGGCGAGTAATGAATCTACCAATCATCGTCTTCGGCGAGTGAAAACGCCTGATACTTACTGAAGCCGTTGCAGAATGACTACTACTCATTACCACTCATCGTTTTGATTTCTTGTTGGTAACTTCCTCGTCACCATACAGCGACAGGAAAAGCTCCTCAAGAGATGGCTCACGGCTCAACAAAGTTTTAGGATGAGCGGCGATAAGTTCTTTAAATAACGGCTCAATCGGTCCTCTCACTTGGCAGGTCAGCTGATGCCCGGCAATCTCGACATCACTTACTCCCGGGATCGCTCTCACTTTCGGCGGCGTGTCATCAAACGTTGCCTGGACAGTTACGGCTGAAAGATGCCGCATCTCGGCGAGCGTACCGAGTTCAACCAATTTACCCGTTCGCAGTATGGCAATACGATCACACAGCGCTTCAACTTCTTCCAAGATATGAGACGACAAGAATACTGTCTGCCCATTAGCTTTCGCCTCAAGCACACTGTGCTTAAAAGTCTGTTCCATAATCGGATCAAGCCCACTCGTCGGCTCATCCATAATCAGTAAGTCAGCCCTCGTTGACAGAGAAGCAATCAGATTTATTTTCTGACGATTACCTTTAGAGTAGGTTCGTACTTTTTTATTAGCATCAAAGTCAAAGCGTTTTATCAGTTCTTTTTGATACTTCATATCAACCTGTCCATGAACTTTTCCAAGTAAATGCAACGTTTCGGCACCCGTCAGTGAAGGCCAGAATATCGACTCACCAGGGACGTAAGAAATTCGTTTGTGGGCTTTGACTTTATCGGTTTGCGTGTCCAAGCCAAAAATCGTTGCACTGCCTCCGGTCGGTTTAATAAGACCGAGTATTGATCGAATAGTAGTCGTTTTACCGGCACCGTTTGGTCCCAAGTAACCCAGAATCTCACCTTTATATACCTCTAAATCAAGGGATGATAACGCCACAAAGGCTCCATAGCGCTTTGAGAGTCCAGTGGTTTTTATTGCGGTATCCATTATTATTCGCCTTGTTTTTATATTGGTTGTGGTTATTTTAATATTCTCAGAAATATTTGAAAGTTGCAAATTGTTTATGCTTCAGACTGTGGTATAAATACTAGGTATGTTTCGTAAAACACCGAGAATCGCATTAATTGGCGGAGGCACCGGCAGCTTCACATTGTTGCAAGGCCTCAAAAAACTAACACCCTATTTAACCGCAATTGTTAACATGAGTGACGATGGTGGATCGACCGGAATTCTGCGTGACGAACTAGGGGTATTACCACCAGGAGATATCCGCCAGTGTCTGGTTGCGTTGAGCGACAGTCTTGAGGTACGAAACCTCTTCAATTACCGCTTTGGTGAAGGACGACTCGAAGGACAATCGCTCGGCAATATTATCCTGTCCGGTCTTGAGCTTCAACACAACAATTTTGGCAAGGCTATTAGTGTTGCCAGTGATATCCTGCATATTACCGGTAAAGTTGTGCCAGTAACACTCGATAAATATACCTTAGTACTGCAAGATGGGGCAGAAACTATTCATGGTGAGTTCAAAATTGGTGATCATCATATCAGCCATGATAATACTATCGTCCGTCTCGAACCAAGTGCCATGATTAACCCCGAGGCAAAAGAAGCCATTAAACATGCAGATATGATTGTCATTGCTCCTGGTGATGTGTATCGATCGCTGTTGCCAATTCTGGCAGTCGACGGAGTAGCCGAGGCCATGGCCAACACAAAAGCCCTCATTGTCAGTGTCACTAATCTCGTAACACTGCCCGGGCAGACCGATGGATGGCATGTCGTAGATTTTATAAAAGAATTCGAGAAGTACCTGGGCGAAGGCCGAATCGATACTGTCTTATATAACACCGCACCCATCTCAGATGAACTGCTTAAGAAATACGCCTCCGAAGGTGAGTTTCCAGTGGCATTTTCTGAATCAAGGTTTAGTGAAATCCAAGCCGATAGCGTTGGGGCTTCGCTCGTCGCTCGTAGTCTTGCTGCCCAAGATCCAAACGATAAGATCATTAGAAGAACGTTAATCCGGCATGATGCCCGCCGGGTATGCCGACAGTTGATAAAATTGACCGCAACTAAATCACGCGCCCTGAGCTAGATCCACTCTTGCCAACTAGAAAGACTTGAGCGATCATGGCTGTATGGCAGGCAATGAGGAAATTAACGAAACCATTTTTGCAGTGCACAATACCTTCGCGGCGACTGAATATGGCGAGAAGTTGTCGCAATCCATTCGCTACGAAAAGTATAATATCGCCCATCTAACCAATGAGGAATGGGTTCGATTACTGGGAGCTGATGTTAACAACTTAACCCACATGCCGCTTACGTATGGTATTACCCAGGACTTTATAAGAGAGACTGCTCGACAACAACCTGATCGCCTTAGCTCAATGGATAAGTCACTGCTGGGAGTTGCTGCAATGATTCATGATCAAGGAGAAGCCATTGTTGGCGATATATCGTACGGAGACAAAACTGAGGCTGATGAGGCTGAAGAAAAACTGCAACTTGAATCCAACTTGGACGTTTTTTGTCCAAATATTTCTAAGCCAATGAGAGAGACCATTGTTCAAGCAAGAGATGAAATCGTATTTGACTCCTCCTCTAGACTCGGCCGAATGTTCAATGCTATCGAGAGAGTAGGCTACGTTCGAACCGCTCTTCGGGCTGCTCACCACGTTCAAGCTCAAACCGCCGGAGAAGCAGAGACAGGCCTTCGATGGATTGTAGCCGATGTGTTCAATAATCAACTCATCAAATTATTAGAGTATGCCACTGACTACCCGGCGGTGAACAGTTATTTATTCCATCAACAAGCAAAAATCAGCGCTGCAGTGAGTATGGTTACGACTGAAGATTTTGCAAATTACGGCATTGACCAGCATGCCAGAGAAACCCAATTTCACACTGCCGTGGCTGCATGGGATAGCTGGTTGCAACGATTGACCAGCCTGGCGGTTGCTTAAGTTAACGACTAGGTGCGGTGCTTGATGGTGTGATCACGACTTTCAGTTTGATCTTCATAAACCACCTGATCACCAAGCGCTTTATCAATTGCTTGCAGAACATCATCAGATAAATGATAGTCAGCAGCTGCTACATTCTCGAGAACTTGCTCTGGTCGAGATGCCCCAATGATAGCCGAAGATACTTCGCTACGACGCAGTACCCATGCGAGTGCTAGTTGTGCGATACTGCAGCCAACCTGGTCGGCAATAGGTTGCAGGTCCTGGACAGCTTGCAGCACATCGTCTGACATGAACTTACCAATATAGCCATTCATTTCTTGATTGGCAGCTCGAGAATCTGCTGGCGGTTGCTGTCCGGGCTTATATTTACCGGTCAAGACTCCTTGAGCAAGCGGTGACCAAACAATTTGACCAATACCATTATCGGCACAGACTTTGAAAACTTCTTTTTCTGGGCCACGCCACAACATATGATATTGAGGCTGTGATGAAACAAACTTAACCGCTCCTGGCACAGCCAGTGCGGCTCGAATCTGATCAGCAGTCCATTCACTAAAACCAATATAGCGAGCTTTGCCACTCTTCACGACATCACTTAATGCTTCCATGGTTTCTTCAATCGGCGTCTCACCATCAAAACGATGACATTGATACAAGTCAACGTAATCCGTCTTCAATCGTTTGAGGGAAGCGTCGATTTGCTTATGAATCTGCTCAGCCGATAAACCATGGTCAGTATCATTCATAGGAAAGTAAACTTTTGTCGCTAGAACATAAGAGTCACGCGGATAGGCTGAAAGGATTTCTCCCCAGGCTTCTTCGGATGCGCCTCGGCCGTAAACATTGGCAGTATCAAAGAAATTGATGCCAGCTTCATAAGCAGCTTTAGTGCATGCCTCCGCTTGATCACGTTCAACCCCTCCGGAGTAAGTCAGCCATGAGCCAAGAGAAATCTCACTTACTTCCAAATCACTACTCCCCAATTTTCGTCTCTTCATAGCACCCTCCTTCTTACGTATAGTTTCATCATTATACACGGCCACCTGGGCTTGCTCTGTAACTTATCAAACTTAAACGTAACCACAATCAACGATTGAGCTTATTGACCATGATAGAGTAGGGATATGCATACGCGGTTTGACGCTGTTTTCCGGATCAGTCTTGCTCTAAAAGGGTTGGATTCTTTGCTCGAAGTAATCGGAGGAACGATACTTTTCTTTGTAACACCAACCGAAATTGCTCACTGGGGACAGGTAGCCGTTGGACATTCGCATAATTTCATTGCTACCACTATCATCCATGGCACGTCTCACGTAGCCAGCAGTTCAACTTTATTTGGGGCAATTTATTTACTAACACATGGGGTCGTTAAGCTTGTTTTAGTGATTGCAGTTCTAAAGAATAAGTTTTGGGCTTATCCGTTGCTGATAGTAGTGCTTCTTATATTTATCGTCTATCAGATAATCCTGATGTTTCACCATACTAGTTACAGTTTAATCGGGCTCACCATCTTCGACGTATTTGTCAGTATTATGACGGCTCTGGAATGGCAGAAGCAGATTGAATTACGTGAGCTTACCAAAGAAAAGAGCTAGCGCTACCCTTAATCAATCGTTCGCAGACGTAGTATTTTACCAAGCCGAGCGACAATGCTATGCTAAATTCATAAACCAATAGGGGCACAATCATATGGCAAAAGAAGTAGTAAAAGATAATCGTAAATGGTGGACGTTACTGGCAGTTTGCGCTGCGACATTCATGTTGTTGCTTGATATTACTATCGTCAATGTAGCACTACCGCCAATTCAGGTTGCGCTCCATCCGTCGTTTGCCGATCTTCAGTGGGTAGTTGATGCCTACTCACTAACACTGGCAACCATCGTACTTAATGCCGGCTCGTTGGCCGATCGTTACGGACGCAAAAAAATCTTTATGCTCGGAATCGTGTTATTTACGGCCGCATCGGCCGTCTGCGGCGCAGCTACTTCGCCCACCATGCTGATTATTTCGCGGGCAATTCAAGGCATTGGCGGCGGTATTATGTTTGCTACTTCATTGTCGCTGTTAGCTCAGGATTTTCATGGCAAGGATAGGGGTTTGGCTTTTGGCATATGGGGTTCCGTCACGGGAGCGGCGGTCGCCGTTGGGCCACTGGTTGGCGGTTTACTCATTAATTATGCCAACTGGCGCTGGATTTTCTACGTTAACTTACCAATTGGAATCGCCACACTTTTGACGGCTTACTTCCGCTTACACGAATCACGCAATACTCAAGAAACAAAGACAGACTGGGCAGGTGTCATCGTTTTGAGTGGAGCATTATTCTGCTTAGTCTTCAGTTTAATTAAGGGGAACTTATGGGGCTGGTCAAGCGGCTCAATTATAAGTTTGCTGGCGGCATCCTTTATTCTTGGGGTTGTTTTCTTGGGGATTGAAGCCTACCGCAAGCAACCAATTTTAAAACTATCGTTATTTAATATACCGTCATTTACCGGCGCCCAGTTGGCGGCACTGGCTATCTCAGGATCAATTCTATCGCTGTTTTTGTACATCACGATCTACTTCCAGGATATTCTTGGTTACTCAGCCCTCCAAGCTGGTCTGCGATTTTTACCAATTACCTTAGTGATGTTTGTGGTCGCCGGCGTTTCCGGACGTTTGTCATCTCGTATTCCTGGTAAGTATATGATCAGTGTCGGTTTGCTGCTGGTAAGCTTAGGACTCATCATTTCCGGTGGTATTACCGTTGCTAGTGGTTGGGCGCACTTGTTACCAGGCTTAATTGTGGCCGGATTCGGTATCGGCATGGTTAACCCATCACTGGCCAATGTGGCAATTGGCGTTGTACCGCCACAAGAGAGTGGCATGGCCTCGGGGGTTAACAACACCTTTCGACAGGTCGGTATCGCAGGGGGTATCGCCGTTTTGGGAGCCATCTTCCAAACTTCAATTTCGCACACCGTCAGCTCACACCTCGCACTGTTACACTTAAGCAAAGTTCAGCTCGCCAACATGGTAGCTGCCGTCTCAGGTGGCGAGTCACACCAAGCTATTACGAGTCTTCCGGCACATTATCAGGCAGTTGCCACTACCGTCACGCATCAAGCCTTTATCAATGGCTTCAACCTTATTCTTGGTGTGGCTGCAGTTGTTGCCATCGTTGGAACCGTTGCAAGCTTTGTACTAATCCGTAAGAAAGATATGGCCGTCTACCAGCCAGGTTCTGGCGCACCGGCTCACTAGAGCCTTGGCCATACTAGAGTAGTGCTTGCATTGATCACAGCATAACTTATAATCGATAACAGCTTAACTCGTAAATAAAAATGGCTAAATCAAAGAAAAAACTTACTCGTTCAGGATTAGGACAAAGGATCAATATCGAATTACCGCATTGGGCGGCTTTGTTTTACGCCTCAGCAGCGGCGTTCTTAGTACCTTGGACTATCTTTTTGTCTTTAAGTTTGCCGACACACACTATTTCTCGACATTGGGACATTGTATGGAGTGGCTTTGATGTATCAGTTTTTATCATGCTGCTATTAACTGCCTACTTCATTGCCCGCAAGTCGATCTGGGTAACACTCACCGCTAGCTCAGTAGCAACTTCATTATTTATTGATGCTTGGTTTGATATCCTAACGGCTCGACATGGCATTGATGAATTCCACGCCACCATGTTGGCAATTTTCGTTGAGATTCCAGTGGCACTTATGTCATTTTATTTTGCATTCCAAGCAGCTCGGCAATGCGCCGGCGGACACGTTCTTAGGTAATGACGGCTTATGATGCGAAGTCGGCGATAATACGCTACTATTAATACCAGACTATTATGAATTTGGTTGACGTTATTATTGTTGTCTTTCTGATAAGTTCGATGGTACGTGGTGCTGACATCGGCTCCATCCGACAGATTTGCTCGGCAGTCGGTTTCTTTGGCGGCCTGTTTTTAGGTGCTTGGATTGAACCAAAAGTTGTTCATTTTGCTCACACAGCAGCTAGTCGCTCGTGGTTGACTCTTATTATTACTCTTGGCCTCGCCTTGGCTCTGTTAGCAGCCGGTGAGTACCTTGGAATTATTCTAAAAGCCAAGCTGCAATATCGCCACCATCGGGTGGATGTAGCCGACCGAGTACTAGGATTACTGGTTGGTGCCGGAACACTCTTGGTAACTGTTTGGCTAACAGCCGGAATATTAGTTAATTTACCATTCCCAAGTGTTCAGAATAATTTGCGCGGTTCGGCCATTGTCAATCTCCTTAATCAGAGCCTCCCGTCAGGCCCCAATGTTATTGCCGAGCTGAGTCGAGTCATTGATCCTAATGGTTTCCCAAAAGTTTTTACCGGTAACGAACCGGCACCAATCAATCCGAATACGCCGCTCCCCGCGCTAGGGCAACTAACAGCTGCCGTCAATGAAGATCGAAGCTCAGTCGTTAAAATTGAAGGTGAGGGCTGTGGTGGAATTGTAGAGGGCTCCGGTTTTGTGGTAGCTCCTGATTTAGTTGCTACCAACGCCCATGTTATTGCCGGCGTTAAGCATCCCTACGTAATTGATGCGAACAATACCCAGCTCAGTGCAACCCCAATATGGTTCGACCCGAATCTTGACTTTGCCGTCCTGCAAGTCAATAACTTACCGTTTACCGCCCTGAGCGTAGATAGTAGCACTGTTAGCAATGGCACCGACGCAGCAGTACTCGGTTATCCAGGAGGCGGCAACTTTAATGTCAGTCCAGCGGTTATACTAGACAAATTCACCGCACTGGGCCGTAACATTTACGATCAAGGCAATACCACTCGCGATGTATACGAAATTAAAGCCACGGTTATACCAGGCAATTCCGGCGGACCGCTTGTGACTGCTAACGGCTCGGTTATTGGCGTCGTCTTTGCCGAATCAACTGAATACAATCAAGTCGGCTATGCCTTAACAACACCCCAGGTCTTAACTGAAATTCATCAGGCAGAGGCATCATCTCAGCCTGTCTCAACCGGGGCTTGCGCCGAATAAGACAGCACGACTTCGCATGCTATACTAGTTACGATATATGCCGAACGCTAAAACGACCACCAAAACTGCTCGTTTGCCAGATTTCAGCAAGTTTATGCCTTATTTGCTTATCGTTGGAGGCGTCATTGGTCTTATTTGCTCGTTTATCATCCTCTTCGATAAAATCCAGCTACTGAACAACCCACACTATATTCCGAGCTGTAATTTGAATCCGATTATTAGTTGTGGATCGGTCATGAAATCAAAGCAATCGAACGCCTTTGGTTTTTCAAACCCGATTGTAGGTTTAGCGTTTTTCCCAATTCTCATAACCACCGGTGTTGTCTTGTTGAGTGGAGCTAAGCTAAAACGTTGGTACTGGCTAGGACTTGAGGCAGGTACTATTTTCGGGCTTGGTTTCGTCCATTGGTTATTCTTTGAAAGCGTCTACCGAATCCACGCTCTATGCCCGTACTGTATGGGGGTGTGGGTGATTACCATCACTACTTTTGTATATGTCACATTATACAACCTACAAACGGGTGTTATTAAAACGAGCGGGAAGGGGAAGCAGTTTGCTAACTTCCTGGTACGTCACCACTTAGACATTCTTATTTTGTGGCTACTTATTATTCTGGCCTTAATTCTGAAGCACTTCTGGTATTACTACGGTCAGCATCTCTCAAGATAGTTATCGAGAGCACTCCGTTGATAGTAGCGACATTGACAGCTATAACAGCCTATACCTATACTAAGCATAACTACTAACGGTGAGTGTACTTTTTTGTGAGACAGCAAAAATATAGATTTGGTTTCGTTCTGACAGGGGCAATATTAGCATTGGCACCGCTCGCTTTGTTTTTTAGCCAAGCGCTACCAGCAAGCGCCCAGGCTCTTCCAAGCTATCGTTATACCGATGATTTTAACATCACCAGTGGTTGGGCGCTCACCCAGGCCGTTGCCACTGATTCTAGCAACAACGTCTACCAGGCTGGTGAGTTTTCCGGCACTATCAATTTTGCTGGCAATCTCGGCTCTGACACTCAATCATCAAGTATTTACGACGATTTCTTGACAAAACATAATGCTGATGGCAGTTACGGCTGGACAAGGATCCTCGATACTGCTACTAATAGTGGCTCCGCCAATATTAGTGGTATAGCCACTGATAGCAATGGGAATGTCTATATTACCGGGCCTTACACAGGCAGCGTGATCTTTGATGGGCCAGGCGGGAGCAATACCTATACGACGGGTGGTCAGGGGAGCTATGTTTCCAAATATTCGAGTAACGGTACGTATCAATGGACAAAAGTAGTTAACCCACCGAATAACTCTGTATCGGTTGGTTTGGTCGGTATCGCTATTGACAGCAACAATAACATTTATCTAACTGGCGACTTCAGTGGAACGATCAATTTTGGCTCACTCGACAATACGACCGATAATCAGGCGGATCCAGTCTCGGATGACGACGGGTTCATAACCAAGCTGAATGCTGATGGCAGTTACGGCTGGACAAAGATCTTTACCCCAACCAGCGGCTCATACATGTCACCCACCGGTATCACCGTTAATCAAACTGATGGAGTGGTGGTGAATGGTTACTTCAGTGGCACCGTCAATTTTGCTGGCAGTAGTGGTACAGATAACCAGACAGATGCTGGTGGGGAAGGCAACAGTTTTGTCTCCGAATTCTCAACTGCCGGTGCTTATAATTGGACTCGCTCATACGATACGACAAATGGCTGGGCCTTTCCAGGTAATACTATCGCTACTGACAGTAATGGAAATATCTTCACCGCTGGGGCGTTCAGTGGCACCGTCAATTTTGCTGGCAGTAGTGGTACAGATAACCAGACAGATGCTGGTGGGAATGAGGATTCGTATCTGACGAAATACACCTCGTCAGGTGGGTATGATTACACGAGAACATATGATACCAGCAGTGGTGGTTGGAGTGCCGCACAAGCTATAGCAGTTGATCCGAATGGCGGAGTTTATATACTCAGCAACTTTAGCGGTACTGTCAATTTCGCAGGTAGCAGTGGAACCGATACGCAGACTCAATCCAATAGCGGTGCCGTTACGATGTATGGCAATGATGGTAGCTACCAGTGGACACAGACGTTTGACCCAACGAACAGTAGTGACATAGTGACGTACCAGGGATATGCCGCTGGCTTGGCAACCGATGCGCTGGGCAATTTATATGTTGGGAGTGTTTTTGATGGCACAGCCACGTTCGACGGACCAGGCGGCAGTGATACAATTACCAGTAGCGGCAGTGAGGACACATTTTTGACGAGCTTTCGTACCTTTAACCCGATTGTTGTCACCACTACTACCTCTAGCAGCAGTTCATCAAGCTCCACCAGTACGAAAAGTTCGACTACGACCGCTCCTGATACGGGCTATGGCACACCAGCCAACGAAACATGGTTGGCTACTGGACTATTTGCAATTGTTCTATTGCTACTCGGGATAACTATAATGATCTTGCCTCGATACACCTCAGATACTCGGGATAAAGAGTATAATTAAAACTATGCAAGCTATTTGGAACGGGAAAGTTATCGCTGAAGCCGACAAGGATGATTTGATTTATATTGAGCAAAATTGGTACTTTCCACCTACTAGCGTCAAACAGGAATTTCTCCGAAAGAGTGATACACCATACACCTGTCCCTGGAAAGGCGATTGCCAATACTTCGATGTTGGAGAAGGTGATAACTGGAGTAAAGACAATGCCTGGTCTTATCCGGAGCCAAAGCCATCAGCTATCAAGATAGTGAAAAAAGATTTTAGTAATTACCTCGCGTTTTGGCGTGATGTACAAGTAACTGAGTAGCCTCAAAGTCCATTTCCGCTTACTGATAACGCAACGAGTCAATCGGATCTTTTCGGGCAGCTGTTACTGCTGGGGTAATACCGAAGATAACCCCAACTACAACTGAGACGAGAAGTGCTAATGACATAATCTGCCATGAGATGAGTGGCGCTAAGTTGGTAAACACCCGTACTAGTCCATTAATGATCAACGACATGATAACGCCAACGATACCGCCAAAAAAACTTAGAACAATGGCTTCGGTTAGAAATTGACTAAGTATCTGTTGATTAGTGGCACCCAGAGCTTTACGAATGCCGATCTCTTGAGTGCGCTCAGTTACGGCTACTAGCATAATATTCATAATACCGATGCCTCCAACCAGCAAGGAAATTGCCGCTATGCCACTAATTAAATCAGTCAGAAGGTTCAAAATATTGTTCGCTGCTGACAAGTTAGTATTCTGGGTTAGTACACTAAAGTTTTGTTCACCGCCATCAGCAGCCAGCAGCTGAGACTTTATTTTATTCACTACAGCTGCAGTGCGAGTTGAGTCGATGGGTTTAACTAGTATTTCGTAGATCGGAGCATTATTGTTACCAATCTGCTGCGCAGCACTAAAAGGAATGAAGATAACATTATTGAAGTTGGCGTCGATAGACAAGGGAGCAATATCAAACTGGCTGAAGATACCGTTCACCAGGAAGGTCTGACCATGGAAAGTAAAACTGCGGCCGAGTGCTATTTGACCCGGAAAAAGACTGTTACTGGCTGTCGCCCCCAATACTGCGCCGTTGGTATCGGATTGATCGTCACTAAAGAAGCCACCGTAGGCAACCGACTGATTCAAAACTTGTGGCGTACCGCTAGTCGATCCGATAACCAAAATATTACTAAACTGAGTGTTGCCAACTTGTATGTTGCCCGGAACAATCGATAAGGGAACGGCGACCCTAACACCGGGAATTGACTGGACCACCTGCAAATCTTTCGCATTTAAACTGCTGGCATCATTGAGGCCAGAAAAGATTGTTAACGAGCCGAGCGACTTTAGTGAACCACTGGTTTGAATATTGCCAGGGCGAATCGTGATAAGGTCGCTACCAAAGTGATTTACCTGAGCCACTATTTGATGCTTAATACCTTCGCCAATACTCACAATCGTCACGACTGAGGCTACGCCGATAACAACACCCAATACCGTTAATAAGCTCCGCCACTGTGTGCCCCGAAGCGACTTGAAGGCGATTTTAATATTGCCTGAAAATAATGACTGCATATTATGCTTTCTTGGCTTTCGTGCGACGCTTGGGCTTTTTGGCTTTAGATGCTCGTGGACGATAGCTGGACTTTAGCTCGCGCATCACCGGTACAGCTTTCATAAGAATTGAAACTCCGGCCAAATCATCTTCTTCGGTGGCGGTAAGATGAAAATTATACATTTCCTTACGCGCCAGAGGAGCCACTTCACCCAACTTGGTTTTCTCATCATGAATAATAATCCCATCACGCATATAAACAACACGAGTGGCATAACGAGTTAGTTCTGGGTTGTGGGTTACCAGCAGCACCGTCGTACCAGTTTTATGAATTTCACTTAGCAGTTCCATAATCAGACGGCTACTATCACTATCAAGATTACCGGTAGGTTCATCGGCAATGATAATTGGTGGGTCATTAATCAATGCTCGGGCAATAGCAACGCTTTGAGCCTGACCACCACTCAAGTGACGAGGCAAATAATACTCGCGGTCCTGCAAACCCACCCGCTCAAGCATCGTGCTGGCAATTTTAAGACGACGGACTGGAGTAACGCCACGGTAGGCAAGCGGTAATGCAACATTCTCGAGCACGCTAAGACGGGGAACTAGGTTAAAGAACTGAAAGATAAAACCAATTTCGTCACGACGAACTCGTGCTTGATGATTAGCATGGAACTTAGCTACGGAACGTCCATGCAACATATAAGTTCCATTGGTCGGCCGGTCGAGTAACCCGATGATATTCATCAGCGTTGACTTACCGCAACCACTCGGTCCCATAACGGCCACAAATTCACCTTTGTTAATACGCAGGTTAATCTCGTCCAACGCCAGCGTTGTAGCATCGCCGAAACCATACAGTTTGCTAAGATCGCTTAATTCAATAATGGCCATATTATCTTTAAGTGTAGTCCTCTATTTGCAGGGCGGGCAAGGTGTTTTTGTTGTGATTTTAAGCTATACTAGAGCGCATAAATTTGGAGAGGTCGCATAGTGGCCTAGTGCGCTCGCTTGGAAAGCGGGTACAGGGGAAACCTTGTCGAGGGTTCAAATCCCTCCCTCTCCGCCAAGCATCGTCATCACCGTAATAGGCTTTACCTCTCTGCTATAGTTTATGTATATGGTTAAGAAAACTAAAAATAAACACGTAAAATCAAAGCCCGGAGCATGGTTTACCCAAGTTAGGGGTAGTTACTTACCTAACAGCTCAGCGGGCTGGTTGATGTATGCACCTTTTGTAGCATATCTTATCTTTACTTCGATAGTAGGTGTTAACGACACATCCTCATTACCTATAGCTATTTTATTTATCGTACCTAACTGGGTGGCAGCAGCAGCGGTAATGACGTATATTGCCGCCAGAAAAAGCTAACTAACCTTTGTTTAGTTCGAAAGCTGGATGACTTCAGCCCCTTAAGCATGAGCAATACCTTAAATACCACTCTTGTGGTATCTTTCTTTTATTAATATGTTTGAAGACCAAACCTTAAGTGGCTTCATTGAAGCTAAAATTGCCGCATCCGAATTGCTTTATGCGGAAGGAGCAAAAACCCGGGGTGAGGTTAGCTTTGAAGAAGCGCTGACAATGCAAGCTATTGCAGATATCCTTACGACAAGGGAGACCTTTTACGGCTTAGCGATACTAAGAGCTATTAACCGTAAATCGGGAACAGTCTATCCGATCCTTCGTAAATTTGAACTGCCTTACGGACTGACGACGGGGAGCTATGAGGATGAAACCAAAGCCAGATCTAACAATAGGCCACGACGTCACGAATATCGCTCAACCGAGTTTGGCAAAACAGTATTCGAATTATTTGTTCGTACAAAATAGTTCGAAAACTGGACTCAATAGTCCACTAGATTCAACCAGAGCGGGTTGCCATATCTTAAACCAGCGAATATAATACAGACTGCTTGGATTTACATTAGTTTTTACTAACTTGATTGAAGCGGCACTATAAATAAGCGCCTTAGATAATCTCGATAGCAAACACTACACCCAAGCTCCTTCACTATCTCACTAGGTGAAAGGGGGTTGTTGTGTTAACACGCCCTGAAAATAATTTTGCCCCATTGAGGCTAGCTGCGACTGTGGCAGCCGTCGGTGGGGTCGCACTCTTTGGCTTGAATTACCGGGAGCATTCCCATGCTCTCCCGGAGTTAATTCACACCCAAAATCTGGACAGAAAGTGGTTGGGCAGCCTTAGTCTTTCCGTGTGTCTAGAAAACGATCAAACAAAATATTTAGGATTCAGTTGTGATAATATCGTCGAACCAACCCATAAACCGGCACCACCAGCCGTTAGTAGAGAATCCCAGAATGTTCTGCCAATCGAGGTTCGCAAATCTGTTGCCGCAAACTATGCGAGACTAGCCGGCTCAATCATAAAAACTCCAAAACCACCCACAGCCGCTATTGATACTCTAGAATTATCAGGTCGTGCCATCACAAACACTACCGCTACTGATAGTCTCATGGCAAAGGCTGGCATCCCAAGTGGTGATTTTAGTTACGCCAGTTATATTATTTCTCACGAATCAAATTGGTGCCCGACCGCTTGGCAGGGAGAAGTTGGTTTCTGCCCGGGTCATTTTGAACCAATTTATTCAGTTTCAGACAACATAGGCTATGGTCTGGGGCAAGCAACACCCGCCGGTAAAATGGCCCGCTTTGGGTCAGACTGGCAAACAAACCCCGTGACACAGCTAAAATGGGCAAACTCATATGCAGACAGTCGTTACGGCAATTGGCAAGCAGCTTATTATTACTGGGTCGACCACAGCAATTGGTAAGTTCGAGATTATCTACTAAGTAATCGAAAGAGATTCTAGCATCGACAGAATCGGTTGAGAGAATGCTTTATTCTCCCAAATAGCAGACGGTAGGCTCAATGGTGTTGTAGTGCTACACGCACTAGTAGCGCACCGCTCGAATGAGAAATAAACAATCGGACTAACCGCTAAGATATCAGTCTGCGGCGAGTATTGATTTACTTGGTACCCAGCATTGCCGGTGATGTAAATACCATCAATCGTGGTAAGCGGTGTGGTTGAGCTGGCGTAGTGGAGAAAACTAATGTAGCTGGTCGCTTTTTGATCAGGAGTCGGGTTAGTGTAGGTGATGATTTGAGAGGGCAACACCGCAATGGCACTTCCAGACTTGAAAGCGGCCAGCACCGGCGGAGGTGGGGTATTGATAATGGTCAGAATAACCTTACCTAAACTTGTGTGGTCGTTACTATCAACTAACTGAGTAACCGGCGAGATAGCGGTTATTTGGTTGCTGCCAAGTACATCGCTGATTGCCCAGCTCTTAGGATAATTAAACCCAAGGCTGAGGTTATTTGAATAATACTGAGTACTCGCTGCCGGTAGGCTCACTGCATTCACTGGTGAAACCATCTGGCTGGAAGACTCGGAGTTGGAAACTGGCTTCTTAGTAGACGAGCGAATAAAACCAAAATAAATAACCGCTGCCAGAATAGCGGCAACCACAAATGTACCAGCGATAATGCCGATTAGCTTATGTGATGATTGACGATGTTCCAGACCACCGTGAATAACGCCGTCGCTATCGCTCATACCATCTGCCTGATTTGTACTGTGGTCATATATACATATTCTACACCAATCACACCTTTGCCTTGAGAAGATGAAGCTACTGCCATGCAGGAAAGACTACTCATTGTGTGGACGAGTGCTTTATACTGTGTAGTAACAAATGATTAAAGCTTCCAACCTTCGAAAACAATATCGTAATACAACAGCTGTTAACGATATTTCGTTTGAGATCGAAAACGGCAAGGTAACCGGCTTTCTTGGTCCAAATGGTGCCGGTAAATCAACCACCATGCGACTAATGTTGGGCTTGGATGCTGGTAGCGGATCAACCACTTATGACGGTAAAAACTTATACGATTATAATCAACCTTCGAAAATTGTCGGGATTTTGCTGGAAGCGAAAGCCTTTCACCCCACACGTAGCCCCCGTAATCACTTAAAGATACTAGCAACCGCCGGTAGTATTCCTTTGTCTCGCGTCGATGAGGTTTTGGATATTGTCGGGTTGAGCGCTGTCGCCAAGAAATCACCCGGTAAGTTCAGCTTAGGTATGAGTCAACGACTCGGTATCGCGGCAGCCATTCTCGCCAAACCAAAATACCTATTACTTGACGAACCAGCCAACGGTTTAGACCCTGAGGGCATTGTCTGGATGCGGGAATTCTTAAAATCATATGCCGATGACGGCAACGCCGTGTTTGTGTCGAGTCATTTACTAAGCGAGATGTCACAAATGGCAGATAATGTCATCGTAATCGGTAGAGGCAAACTTATTGCCAGCACGTCAATTAAAAAACTGATCTCCGGCAATGCCAAGTCGAGTGTTTTCATTCGTAGCGACAATATCAGCAAACTTGAAAAGGTCCTTAAAGACAAGTCGTTCAGTGTCGCTAGCGTTGACGGTGGTTTGGAGATTACGGGTGTTAAGACTGATGAGATTGGCAAACTGGTATTTGCTGCCGGCATTCCGGTACTGGAATTAACGAACCGCCAAGCCTCACTGGAAGAGGTCTTCCTGGAATTGACTGAAGGCTCTGAACAATTTAAAGCCCACGAACAGAAAAGCGGTAAGTCATGAAACCAGCCCTCAAAGCAGAAATTCGGAAAATATTCAGTGTTCGCACGACCTATTACTTTTTGGGAGTATCATTAATTGCCGTCATCTTTATTGCTTTCTATATTGAAGGGGTGCATCTTGGGCCTAAGGACTTACTCAACCGTTCGCTTTTATCCCAAGACGTAACCGGTGCTATTAATGCCTTGTCGATTTTTCCTGCTTTGATTGCACTATTACTTGTCACCCACGAATACCGCTATAACGTCATTATGTACACGCTGACAGCTTCAAAAAATCGGACGACAGTATTGCTCGCCAAAGTACTCGTCATATCTGGCCTGGCAGTGTTATTTGCGCTGGTCTTTGGAGCTCTTTCGCCGCTACTATCAATCTTGGGAGTCCACGCTAACCACTTAAAGCTCATCCACCAAACGTTCTATTACCGTAATTTACTATGGCGCAGTGTCTTCTTCTGTTGGGGATACGCTATGGCAGGGCTTGTGGTTGGTAGTCTCGTGCGCAATCAAGTCGGAGCTATCATAACGCTACTGATTGCTCCTGATACCGTTGAGGGTATTCTGGGATTACTACTGAAGAAAAATGTTGTTTACTTACCATTTAGCGCGCTGCATCAAGTTATTGGTGAGGGAGTAAACTTCAATAACACCATCACGCCCGAGCGGGGAGCATTGGTATTTACCGGTTATCTCGTCGTTAGCTTAGCGGCCGCTCTATATCTGTTCTTGCACCGAGACGCCAACTGACAACAGTAGCATAGAGCCATTGGTTCAGCATTAAATAAACACCAGCATGGTACAATCCCAGCATGAATTTTAATCGTCGAACATTATTCTTTAAGTCGTGGTTATGGTCGCTGATCGGCGGTGCTGCCTTATCGGCCTTATTTTGGTTTATTACTGGCATCATCCATGTCTTTCAAGTCTTTAATAGTCTGTCAGACTTTACGATTATCGTTATTGGGATTAGCCTGGTGGGGAATTGTCTGGGCGCCGGTATAGTTATTTGGCGAATCAGCGAAAAATACCGGCCCGCAGCCCACAAAAAGACAATGCGTAAGTACTGGCAACTATGCGCCGGCAGCATGATCGTAGGTCTGGTTCTTATCATCACCGATACACCGTTTACAGCACTCATTGCCGGCTGGAGTTTGGTGCCAGCGCTCTGGGTATTGTGGTCACTCCCAGAAAAAGTAGAGCAACAATAGCTTTAGCTGCTCCCGGCCGGCTGCTTATGCTACTATAGTGAATAGACATGAGGACGGGTTTGATTAAAGTGCAAGCAAAACGCAAACAACAGGCTGGTTTTACTATCATTGAGTTATTGGTAGCTACCGTTTTGGTCGGGCTGCTAATTGCTCTGATCGTCTCGACTCACGCCAGTATTCAGCGGAACCAGCGGAACCAAGCCCGCGAGGACGCCATCAATGACATTTCCCAGCAACTGGAATCATATTACGTTGAAAACTCCGAGTATCCGACACTCGCTGATATGAATAACACTAATTGGCTGGCTATTAATCTAAAGAGTCTCAATCATAATGACTTGCGAGATCCTTCCGCTAAGTCATATCAATTAGTAATGCTGCCAGCTCGAGATGTTTACTCCTATGATGTCACCGCATCCGACGGTTCTACTTGCAATAATACTTCTAAGCTCTGTGCTCATTACACTCTGACTGCCACGCTGGAAAATAGCGCCCAAAAGACATTTGTTAAAAGCAGCCTCAATTAGTTCTGATCAGAAATCTTTGTTCCGACAGTTTCGCCGTTAATGACTTTCATAATATTACCGGGTTGCATCGGGTTAAAGACTACCAGCGGCATAGCATGTTCCATGGCCAGTCCAAGAGCTGCCTTGTCCATCACCTTAATTGAGTTATCTTCAACCGCTTGCTGGAAGGAGACATGATCAAGCTTAATCGCACTTGGGTCATTAGTAGGATCTTTGTCGTAAACGCCATCAACCTTAGTTGCTTTCAACACCACTTGGCAGTCTAGTTCAAGTGCTAGATTAACCGCTGCCGTATCATGCGTAAAGTAGGGACGACCGATGCCACCAGCTACAATAACAACCCGCTTGCGTTCCAAATGTTTCTCGGCTAAACGAAACGAGAATGACTCAGCTACTTGCTCGGCAAAGATATTACTCAAACAACGGGTGGCCAGGCCCTTTGATTCGAAGATGTCTGTCATAGCCATTGAGTTAATTAAGCCGCTCAACATACCCATCTGATCAGCCGTCACCCGATGAATACCTTGACGAGCCATCGCCGCACCACGGACCATATTGCCACCGCCGACAACGACAACTATTTGACACTCACTTGGAGTAATTTTCTTAATTTCCTCGGCAAGATAACCGGCAATCGTAGGATCAATACCACTTTCAAATTCTCCCGATAATTGTTCGCCTGAGAATTTGAGGAGGATCCGTTTATATGGTTTCACTTTGCAATTAGTCTAGCAGACAACGGCTCCTGCAAGCTATACTATTTATGAGGTACCTATAATGATAACGATTGTGTCGTGGAACGTGAACGGGGTTAGGGCAGTCACTAAAAAGAACTGTCTTGAGCCATTTATTGCTACTCATCAGCCAGATATTGTATGTTTGCAAGAAACCAAGGCAAATGTCGACCAAGTCGAGGTAAAACTCGACGACTACAACCAATTCTGGTATTCAGCCGATAAAAAAGGCTACTCAGGCACGGCTATTTTTAGTAAACAGGCACCAAAACAGGTCATTAATGGTTTCCCGGAAGCAATTATCGACAAGTATAAGGTAAGCGGTGACGTTTACGGTGATCCTAATAAAGAGGGCAGAGTCATGGCCGCCGAGTACGATGACTTCTGGCTCATTACCGTCTATACTCCCAACGCCAAAGAGGATTTGAGTCGCTTATCACTCAGACACAAGCAATGGGATCCGGCTTTTCTGGCCTACGCACAGCAACTTGAAGCCCAAAAGCCAGTTGTTTTTTGTGGCGATTTAAATGTAGCCCATACCCCGGATGATCTGGCAAACCCAAAACCGAATGAGGGTAAAAAAGGTTTTACCCTTGAGGAGCGCGAAGGTTTCCAGCATTTTATTGACGCCGGTTTTATCGACAGTCTCCGTATGTTCAAGCAGGGAAATGGCTTCTACACGTGGTGGAGTCACTTCGCCCATGCCAGGGAACGCAACGTCGGCTGGAGAATCGACTACGTCTTAGTCTCAGCAGCTTTGAAATCAAAAGTCTCAGCAGCAGCTATTTATCCTGAAGCGTTGGGATCCGATCACTGTCCGATTAGTGTTACACTGGATATATAAGTCACAAAGAGGAGCGATAACGTAGAATCATGACACCGGACGCATTTACGATCCAGGAAGCATTGATTGACGTTGGTGATGGCAACCAACTCTACGCTATGGATTGGGGTAATAAAAAAGCCAGTTTGCCGATCATTCGACTTCATGGCGGGCCTGGCAGTCGTTCAAAAAACCGGCATCTTGAACTTTTTAATCCTTACGAGCAACGAGTTATTCTGTTCGATCAGCGTGGCTGCGGACGAAGCCTGCCGTATGGTACGCTCGAAAACAATACGACACCGGCTCTTGTTGAAGATATTGAGAAGATCGCCGATTACTTTAAGCTCGAACGTTTTGTGCTGACTGGTTCATCATGGGGTTCATGTCTGGCACTGGCTTATGCACTGCAACACCCTCGCCGAATTGCTGCCTTAGCATTACAGGGCGTCTTCACCGGCTCACAGGCCGAGATTGATTACTTGGATGAGGGTAAGTTTCAAACTTTCTTCCCGGATGTTTGGGAGGCCTATCTTGATCAAACACCAGAGGAACACCGTAAGCATCCGACACAATACCACCGAAAACGTATTCTCGGTTCAAACCCGGAAGAGGTGCAAGCCTCAGCCTACATCTACTCGAATATGGAGAGCGCCTTGATGTCACTTGATGACCGTATCAATATCCCTGGTCTCGAAGGATTTGATCCATCCCCAACTCGAATCGAGTCGTACTACCTAGCCCATACCTGTTTTCTGCCCGATCACTACATTCTCGACAATGCCCACAAATTAACGATGCCGATCTGGATAGTCCAAGGGAGATATGACTTTGTTTGTCCGCCATCAACAGCCTATGAACTTCATAATACAACCCGTAACAGTACCCTCATTTGGACCATGGCCGGGCATGGTTACGATCGATCAAACTACGATGTTATGCGAACAATGTTCGCGCATTGGAGTTAGAAAACCAATTAGGCAGTATTATGGTCCAGTCATATTGGCGTAAACAAACTACTCAAGCCCCACTTTTCCCGCAACTATTATGGAGTCGCCCGGAGAATCGTGCACTTGCCGGTAAACTTCTGATAATCGGCGGTAATTTGCATGGATTTGCCGCAACTGCCACCGCCTACGCTGCCTCTGAGCAAGCCGGAACTGGTACTGCCCGAGTATTGCTGCCCGATGTTTTGCAAAAAACAGTCCAAAAACTTTTTAGTAATAGTGATTTTGCACCGTCAACGCCTAGTGGTAGCTTCAGTAAAAGTGCGCTGGCCATGCTGCTTGATTTAAGTACATGGGCCGACGGCATACTACTTGCTGGAGACTTTGGAAAAAATAGCGAAACAGCCATGCTGCTTGAGAAGTATGCTACCGATTTTGATGGTCCTATCACTTTAACAGGTGATGGCATCGATTATTTTATAACCTCGCCCGAGCCGCTGCTAGAGCGATCATTCACTACACTGGTACCGAGTTTTACTCAATTGCAACACTTGGTGAGTGGTGCCCACCATAAAGAGGCCTTGACGGCCGACATGGATTTACTGAACTTCTTGCAGTTGCTTCACGATTTTAGCGTACGCTTCCAAGCCAGCTTGGTGATGAGTTATCGGGGCTACTACATCGTCGCGGTGAAGGGGCAACTCACTACCACTCCACTCTCCGAGTCCAAACTCACTGCCAACACCGCTATCGCCAGCTGGGCTGCCGTCATGCGAAACCAGTATCCCGCCGATAAAACTCTCGAGTCTTTGACCTGCGCGGGTCTGCTTTTCAACGATGGACAATAAGAAAATACCACGAGCAATCGTTTCAGTTGTCGGTATCTCAGGCTGTTGAATCAGCGGACGTTCTGCGCTCATACGTATCATATATATTGTTATACCACTTTGTAACTTGGTGGGCAAGGAGGGGGTCGAACCCTCAATCCGTAAAGGAACACGATTTTGAGTCGTGCGCGTATACCAATTCCGCCACTCGCCCCGGAAATCATAGCTTACAGAGGTGTATTGTATTATACTTATTCTTAGAAAGCTAGCCTATCGCCTAGCGTAGTAAGAACGCCTATGAATAATCCACTCTTTCCTAGTAATAACCCCCAGCCGACGCCGACGCCAACGACAACCCCAGCCGATGATAAAAATGCGGCCGCTAATGTCATACGGCAAAAAATAGCCAATCTGTACGCTACTGAACCAAACGCTGAGCAAGAGCTGCGTGAAGCAACTATTATTCGACCGCGCTCAAAACATCAGCAGTTCATGTACGAGCTCTCTACCAGCGGCAAAAGTATCGTTGAGATACAAACCGCCTGGCATAATTACTACGCTGGTCTTAGTGACGATGAAAAGTATAAGGTCTGGCAAGAGTTTTATGATGCCAACCAAAATTCGCAGACCATACCAGCTCCGACCACCGAAGCGTCGATCGGAATGGTTTCGCCCGTCTTTAAAGCAGCACCTTCAACCCAAACCATCGGGCCGCATCGTTCTCGAACCTTTAAACAAATCCTGTCCAACCCAGGTCCGATCGATGCTCGTCTGGCGGCTGAGCTAAAGAATAAACTAGTCGCCAAGATCGCCGATCGTCAAAAGCTGTCCAGCAAGCAACATTTGAAATCTTTGGCATTCGGCCTCAGTATGGGATTCTTGGTGATTATTATCTTCTTATTTAGCTTCTTCAATGAGTTGGTAATCACGCCGTTTATTCAGCCCAGTCGGCACGTTGGTTCTCTGCCGCTCATTATTAATGCTAGCAACACCGTCAGTGACAGCACCACACCGCAAGTTATTATCCCGAAAATCAACGTCGAAATACCGGTGGACTATACTCAGACCACTGACGACGAGGCAGTCATTGAAAATGCCTTAGAGAACGGGGTAGTGCATTACCCGAGTACGGTTTTGCCGGGCCAGAACGGAAACGCTGCGTTTTTTGGGCACTCCAGCAATAACATCTTTAACCCAGGTAAATATAAATTTGCCTTTGTTTTGTTGCATGAACTCGTCAACGGGGATGTCTTCTATCTCACCTATCAGGGGAAGGTGTACGCCTACCAGGTATTTAATCGTCAGATCGTGTCGCCGAATGACGTTAGTGTCCTTAATGACACCTACGGGAAAACGGCTACGGCAACTTTAATTACTTGCGATCCACCAGGAACCAGCATTAATCGTTTGGTAGTGACCGGCGAGCAAATCAGCCCCGATCCATCAGGCAATACTACTCCGGCATCAAGTGTATCGGCAGTTTCCCAGCCAACTCAATTAGCCAGTAACGGACCCAGTCTTTGGAGCCGTTTATGGAACGATATATTCTAAATCACTACTGATCGGCGGGAACCAGTAAGCTAGTACTTGTCAGCGATATTCCGCTGGCTTGAGTCGCACTCGTTCCTGAGGCAGTCGTCGTTAGTGAGCTGGTAGGTGCCAAGCTATAGATCCATTTGTATGACGGATCAAAAACAGGCACAGTACCATCAATGCCTGGCTCAAGAGTTTGCTGATTCGCATCATCGTAGTCAAAGACGATAACTTTTCCACCCACCACGACCATCAGGTGATTACCATCCATCCAGCTGGCGTGGTCTCCAGCCGGGAGCGTCTCGGTTAGGGTATAACTATAACTCTTGTTGTTCTCGGCATCATAGACCGCAAAATTACTGCCATTTTCAGCCATGGCAAATTGTGAATTGGCTGAGAAGCTTACAAAGTCCGGTTGCGTGACTTTAAGAATATAGATTGGTACCAGTGGTCCATTACTTAACTGACTAATTGGATCTTCATAAATATACTGTTTAGCGTCATTGCTGGCAGCGACAATGATGTAGTTATGACCAGAGTATTGGGTTATGCTCAACTCATAAGTTGGACTGACAGGCAACTGCGTCAAGACATAGTTAACCGTGCCTTGCTCAATATCAACATCAACTTTGCCGGCCGGGGCAGCAGTACTGGTAACGTAGAGAACGCTACTACCGCCATACGTCGTGTAACTAAGAACCTGGTTTTGGAGCACAACTGGAGCTGGCGTATTGATTGAGGCCGTACTGAGCGTTTGAGCCGTCGGATCATATAAATAGTATTGATCATACTTAGCATTATTAAGCGACAGCTGAACCCCTGAACTCAGTCCAAGCGTTTTTGTGAGATTAAGTGAGTCTGACGGCACTTGACGATCGAACATAATATACTCGCTGCCGCCAGAGTAAGTATGCAGGAGAAGCACGTGCCGGTTATCGGCTGACCAGCTGACAAGTTGCAAGCTCTGATCACCGGTTGAGGCCGTTAAGATGCCGGTTGGGATAGCGATTGTACTTACCGTGGTCGCCAGTTGTTTAGGATTAGACAGGTCATATTCATCAAAACTACCGACACTTGCTGGTTGCTCAAGCAGTAGCCACTGACGATTAGGACTTTGAGTTTCAAGCGCTGGCTGAACGCTATAGTCCTGAACACTAGTCGTTACAAGGTCTGTCGGAAACAAGAACGGGTAGGTAAAGTCTTCAACGCTGTCACCCTCAACACCAATTGCTCGAATCCATGGCCGGTAACCTCTTCGAGTCAGTTGCAATGTATATTGTCCGGCCGGTAACTCAAGGCGAGCATTGGTAGCCGATTGGCTAAGACTGCCATTCAAATAGATATTAGCTGGCGATGGGGTAGAAGCAACAAATACCAGACCATTCTGAATAATCTGTCCGTTTTTCCCAAAGCCATAACCATTAGCTTGGTACAGCAATATCAGTGCCGTCAGTAAAATGGCGGTGCCTAGCACGACATAGCCAAGAATTAAGCGAATCTTGTGGTGTCGGCGTTTTAAGGGGTCAATGAAATCCATAATAATTTGGTTTTTGTCAGCTTAGGCCCGCATCAAGCTATTGCTATAGCTCGTAAGTAGCGTTAAGATAATTACATCTTACATTAAAACAGAGAAGCAGGGTTTTGGGCAGTGGCTAACAGCAACATTATAGAACTTAATGGTAAACGTTACGATGCTAATACGGGTCTCGTACAAAAAAAATCATCAACATCACCTCCAAAAAGCAAAGTCTCATCTGAGTCTAGCGATCACGCAAGTTCGAGCAAAACGGCAAGCGTCAAAAAAGTCATCGATGATTTTCGGTCTTCAGCCACCCCTCATTTTAAAACGATGCCGTCGCTTCGTCCTCGCCATCCTCACAAACTACCGGCTCGCACCATTCGAGCACCAAGAAAGATTCATTTGACGCACGCCCACAAGCCAGAAACAAGCCACACCTTAATGCGAACGGGGCTGCCAAAGCCAAAGGCATCTTCAATCAAGTTGTCTCACCAAGTCCAAACTCATGCTGGTACGGCACCAGTTAAACACACACCATACGCTCAGCACGTTGCCAAGATTAACCCTGATCACTTGCGCCAGGCCTACAGTGTTCATAAAAGCCACGTCATCAGCCGTTTCGGTGCCCATAAGCCAACTGCCACTCCCGTCATTAAACAAACAGCACCGCTCGCCGTCAAATCTTCACCAGCCTCATCTCATGAAGCCAGTCTGGCGTCCACCGCCCACCAAGCTACTCAGAGTGCCACTAAATTAGCAGCCGCTCGCCGTCATCGCACTAAACATCACCATGGCCTAAGAGGTATTGGCGTAATGACTGCCGTCCTGGCAATCTTGGTGGTTGGCGGATTTCTTATATATAAGAACATTCCTAATATCGAAGTAAAGATTGCTTCGTTCCGCGCTGGGGTACCAGCCGAAATTCCAGCCTATCGGCCCGCTGGTTTTACCTTTGCCGGGCCAGTTCGATATGCGACCGGTATTGTTTACGTGTCATTTCGCTCAGTCGTCACTGGCGAAACACTAACGGTCGCTCAACAGAAATCCAATTGGGACAGCCAAACTTTGATTGAGAATGACGCTGGTACTCTCGGCGCTGGTTATCAGACACTCGAAGTTCAAGGAAGAACAATCTACGTTTATGGTCATGGCGATGCAGTATGGGTTAACAACGGCGTTCTCTTCCAGATCAGTGGAACCGCTGATCTAACTACTGACCAAATTACCAGTCTTGCCGCTAGCACCTGATACTACTCAACCATTTACGACTTCCTATCGAATAATACTATTCGACTAGTCAGCGTGCCGCCCTCATTCCCAACCGATGTCTTTTCTCCTATAATACAAGCTAATGAAACCTGTCAGAACTCGATTTGCGCCTAGTCCAACCGGCTTTATGCATGTCGGTGGTGTACGAACGGCTCTTTTTGCATGGCTCATAGCCAGGCAAGCTGATGGCCAATTTATTTTACGCATAGAAGACACCGATAAAGCCCGAGAAGTAGCCGGATCAGAAAAACACATTATGGATTCGCTACGCTGGTTGGGACTGAACTGGGATGAAGGTCCCGATAATAATGGGCCCTACGGTCCGTACCGTCAGAGTGAACGGCTGTCTATTTATCAGGAATGGGCTGAGCGGTTATGTAAAGAGGGCAGGGCCTATGCCGATCCATATACCCCGCAAGAACTCGACAGCTTTCGTCAACAGGCAAAGAGCGCTAAACAACCATTCTTGTTTCGTAACCATCGTCCGGATAAGCCCCCGGTATGGAAGAGTGGTCTTCCGCTCCGTTTTAAGTCCGATCCAAAAGCCTATAAGTGGCACGATGAAGTCCTCGGTGACTTAAGTACCGGACCGGAAGTTATTGATGATTTTATTCTCATAAAATCAGATGGCTATCCTACCTATAATTTTGCACATATCGTTGATGATTTCCTGATGCAGATCACTCACGTCATCCGTTCCCAAGAATTCACTTCAAGTGTCCCTAAATATTTGAATTTATATGAAGCCTTGGCAATTGAGCCACCTTATCTGACGACGCTACCATACATAATGGCACCTGGTGGAAAAAAGAAGTTGGGTAAGCGTGATGGCGCAAAAGATATCCTCGATTATGAAAAAGAGGGGTATTTGCCTGAGGCATTTGTTAACTTTCTGGCCACACTGGGCTGGAATGATGGCAGCGAACAAGAAATTTTTTCAAGACAACAGTTGATTGACAGCTTTAAGCTTGAACGAGTCCAAAAAAGTGGTGCATCGTTTGACGAACAACGGTTACTTTGGATGAACGGTTACTATATCCGCCAATTACCGGTAGATGGGCTATTGAAAACCTGCCAGGATTTCTGGCCACCTGAAGCCGCCAGCTTCGATAATGAGTACAAAAAAAGCGTGCTCAAGTTGGTGCAGGAGCGACTAAAATTTTTAAGTGAATTACCTGAGCTCACTAATTTCTTCTTTAGTGATCTGCCGGTTGATCTCAGTCTACTCACCAACAGCAAACAGTTGAGCGCTATTGCTCATCCCCAACTTGTAACCTGGTTGCAAGCAGCAAAGCAATCACTACAGCAATCAGACTTTACCCCCGATGATTTGCAAAATATTTTAAATAAATTGCTTGAAGAATTAGGGCAAAAACCAGGAGTACTATTCAGCTTAATCCGCATAGCCACCACGCAAGTTCCAGCCAGTCCGTCGCTCGCCGAAACATTATCCGTTCTCGGTAAAGAGAAGGTATTGAGCCGGATTGATAGTATGGTCGGCGCGATTTCTTAGTAATGCTGGTTGAGTCTTTTGCTACAATAGTGCTTATGGCTAAGAAAAACGAAACTGAGCAACCGATTGATCCAATATTAAACACTGATACACCACCGCCCACGTCACACCATACGCACCACGCGAAAGCAGAGCCTACGTCTGAGGCAGCTGCTGAACTACCGGAGTCAAACAAAAAAAATCCTTCAAAGAAACACCACCGTTTCTTTCATTGGCCACCAAGCAAATGGGAGATAGTGGGGATTGTCGTTATCCTGATCCTCGCCGTCGGTGGCGTTACCTACGGGCTGACGAGACCGAGCAAACCCAAACCGATTGTCCCAATTGCCAAATCAGTGCCCATGATAAAAGCACCAGCACCCACAACAGTTGCTTCCACGTTGACCGGTCTACCGGTTGCGCCTGATGTTAATCAACGACCCGTGACGGGCATTATGATCGAGAACAGCACATTTGCTCGGCCGCAGTCCGGCCTAGCTGAAGCTGGAGTTGTTTTTGAAGCGGTTGCTGAAGGTGGCATTACTCGCTTTCTGGCGCTCTATCAAGATACCCAACCTGGTTATATTGGTCCTATCCGAAGCGCTCGACCATATTATCTACAGTGGGATCTCGGTTTTGATGCACCACTGGCGCATGTTGGCGGCAGCCCTGAGGCAATCCAAGATATCGCAACGTGGGGTGTAAAAAATCTCGACCAATTTTATAACGGAAGCTACTACACTCGCATCACAAGCCGAGATGCTCCGCATAATGTCTACACCAGCATCGCTGAGTTAAATGCACTCGAGCAAACAAAAGGCTATACTAGCAGCTCTTTCACTGGCTTTCCCCGTAAAGCCGATTCTCCTGCAAAGACACCAAACGCTACTAGCATTAATCTTTCTCCATCAAGTGCCGATTATGCCGTTAGCTACAGCTACAACGCCTCAACTAACTCGTATTTGCGTAGCGAGGGCGGTCAACCGCAAATGGATGTCGATCAAAACAGTACCCAAACTCAGGTAGCGCCAAAAGTAGTCGTGGCCTTGATCATGCAGCAGGGACTGGAAGCTGATGGCGAACACACGACTTATAATGTTATCGGCAGCGGACAGGTTTACGTCTTCCAAGATGGAACCGTCACTACTGGAACATGGCAGAAAACTGCCAATAATACACAGCTGACTTTCACAAACGCTCAAGGCGCTCCTCTTAAACTCAATGCTGGGCAAACATGGATTACGGCACTAGGTTCTGCGAGCGACGTGACATATACAACCTAATGGGTAGATAAATCAATGGACAACATGCCAAAACTTCGTCGCCAGATTAGCGATTATTTGTTCTTAATCCTCATCGTCGACAACCTTGTGCTGGTTGCTGGCTGGTGGGGATTCAAACGGATCTGGCACAACGAAAAAGGCATCTGGATAGCGACCTGCGTTGTTTTGGCAGTGATTATTGCAACCTTAATTACTTGGTTGAGTACTCAATACCTAATAAAGCCGTTCCGGTTAATCGCTCAAGCTATTCTCCACGTTTCACCAGACACTGATTCGATGGCCGCTCCCGACACCGATAATGTCCATTTGGGGCGTGATAGTGTCAGAGAGTTGGTGACACAGATTTATAAGATTACGACTGCTGCTGATCAGCTCACTACCAGACTTGAACAGAAGAACATTGATCTTCATATGAACTATATTGCTACGAATCTGCCGCTGCCATTTTTTGTCCTCAACAAAGACATGAACATCGTCTTCGCTAACAGTACGGCTTTAAAATACATCAGCCTCGCTGAGACAGATGTCATTGGTAAAGATGCCTACTCCGTGCTACATATGGCACTCCCTGATAATCAGTCGCTCGAAGCATGGATTAACTCAGTGAAAGATAACACGGTAACCGCTACAAAACAGTGGAACCAAGTAAAATCAGTCTCGGCTGATAAGAAAACAAGCCTCCAATTTGATCTAGCCGCGTACTATAACAAGGATAATCCAATGGGTTACGAAGTTATGCTGGTGTTATTCGACCAAACCGCTATGTATTCAAGGGACGATAACGCAACCGATTATGTAGCCTTGGCTGTCCACGAGCTACGCACACCACTCACTTTAATTCGCAGTTACCTCGAAGTTCTCAAAGAAAAAATTACTCCTACGACCACCCCGGAAGAGAAGAGTTCGATTCAACAGATTGACGCAGCTGCTCAATCTTTGGGTGCATTTATTAATAATGTATTGAACACGGCTCGAGTTGAGGATGGGCAATTTTCGACTCACTTTAATGAAGAAAACTGGAGTTCGATTGTCACTTCGGCCGTTAATGATATGCAGCTCCGAGCCAACGTCCGTAATATCACGATCGAAACACAGATCGCACCTAATTTACCGACAGCCGGTGTCGATAAAGTTAGCACCTACGAGGTGATTTGTAATTTGATTGATAACGCCATTAAGTACAGCCCTGGAGAGGGGAATAAGAAAATCATTGTCAGTACTAAGCTCGACACCGACGGGCTCATTGAAACCAGCGTACAGGATTTTGGTATCGGTATACCGGAGAGTACTATTCCTCATCTATTTGATAAATTCTACCGTGGTCATCGTAACCGATCAGAAATTAGTGGTACGGGGCTTGGCCTTTATTTATGCAACACTATTGTCGAGTTGCATGGGGGCCATATTTGGGTTCATTCCAAAGAAGGACGAGGCAGTATCTTTACTTTTACAGTTCAGCCATATAAACAGTTATCACAGAAACTAAAACAAAAAGAAGACAACTTTAGAGCTGTCCACGGCTGGATTAAGAATCACACTCTTTACAGGCGCTAATTCTATGGCAAACCAACAAGCCCGGACTATTCATACCATCCTATGGATTGAGGAAGAACAATTTATCAGTATGCTTTATCGCCAAACCCTGGAAGCGGCAGGCTATAAGCTCACCATTGAAGCTGACGGTAAAAAAGGTTTGGGTATGGCTCAAACAGATGATTATGATCTCATCCTGCTCGACCTATTAGTCCCAACAATGAGCGGAGACGAGATTTTACGCATCCTTCGCGATCCGCGCCTGACGCTGAAACTTCATGCCAAAATAATTGTTTTCACTAACCTTGAACAACGGCCATCTATTAAATCAACGATTGAGCAGCAAGCCGATTATTACTTGGTTAAAGCAAATGTTACTCCACGCCAGCTCATCGAGTTTATCCAGAAACTTCCTGCTCAACGTTAAGTGCTGTCAGGGTCGAGCAACCGAGAAGCCGGCGAGGCCATTGCCAGTGATTTGACCTGCCATTGCGTCACTCACAAAATAATAAAGTGGCAATCCTTTATAAGTAAATTGCACCTCGCCATTATCGGTCCGTCTTATGGTGCCAACATTTTCCGGAAGATTGACAATCGTTCCAACCGCTTGGTAAGGCGGCCAACTACTCAAACATGAACCGCTACAATTGCTAACACCAGAACTATCTTTGCTATAGGTATAAAGCGTCCTGCCGTTACCATCCGTTAGATACTGACCGACACTCGTTGATGACTTTGTCATGACCACACTAGTACCAGTTGCGGGTGGCTGACTTATGTCGTGTGATAGGGTTGGAGAGGTCTTCGGCTTGGTACGAAAGAGAGCAAACCCTCCAACAATTAAGATAATGAGTACGATGCCCGCTGTAATCCAGCCTGTTTTGCCACGCATGCGCCACTTCTCCTTTGTTTGGTTGTGTCGACATGCTCATCATAGCACAATCAACAACGCTTATACGCAGAGGTCATCTTACAGCCAACAAGGAAAGATGCCCCTTATGCCGCTAAACCAACCAGGTCGTATACCTCACTTACTCCTTCTGAATCAAGCCACTCAAGAATACCAAAGTTAATATCGCGGGCAATGCGGCCTTTACTCTGACGAATCCCCGTGACCACCTGAAGCACTTGCGCACCGCACATAATGCGTTCAATGGCCGAATCAACGTCGCTAATCGCTCCGACACCAATCCGCTGCATGCCACTGCCACGGGTTGTCGAGGTGATGTACTTCATTCTCTCATTGGCTCGACGCCGGAATTCCCAATTATCCCCACTAAGACCGCCACCTCTAATCTGCCAACCATACTGAGCTTTTAGTCGCTCATCAACCGTCGTATTGGAGTCAATGATTCCCGTTACTCCCTTATACAAACAAACCTCGATCACATCATCAATTTCAGCCAATGATAAATCAACCGTCGTTTTGACGAATAGCGGCTTACGACCTTTAGTTTCAAGAACCTCGTTAACGGCATCGATAATATCAGCCAATGGCTTCGGCTTCACTAACTCGCGGATGCCAGGGGTTGGTGAAGTGACGTTAATAACAAAGTAATCGGCATATTCATGTAATCTCTTAACAACAGCAGCATGGGCGAGAGGAGCCTCACTGTCAGGTACTATTTTATTCTTGCCGACGCTAATACCGGTCACACCCCATCTTTGTTGTCCGTCTAGGTTTACGGCAACCGCTTCCATGCCTCGGCTATTAAAGCTAAACCGATTCCATGCTACGCCATCCTGATATAGTAGCCGTGGGCGACCACCACCATCTTGTGGATCAGCTAAGACCGTACCCACTTCTGTGCCTGCAAAACCAAGCTCGTAAAAGCCATCAACAGCCCAACCTTTCTTATCCCAGCCCGCACCCACCATGACAGGGTTCTCGAATCGGATACCACCAACAACGGTGTTTAATCGTCGGCTTTCAATTCTTTCACCGCCAGTAGCTCGTTCAAGAACGTATTTACCCAACCCAAACTTTGCTAAGCTGTGTAGACTCAGTTCGGCGGCAAACTTCAATTGTTCTTCCTCAAATGAGTCCCAGTGTTTCCGTACGCCTTCCATGTCCATAAACCGCTCCCTAGTTGTATCTGGTCATTGTAGTACCAAGCCAATCTTAACAGCAAGCATAGACGCTATATCATTAAATGGATAACTTATACGGTAAAATCTATTAGCAGGGCTTTATGGTCAGATACAATATCAGGGAGAGCTTTGAATGACCCAACCTTAATCTTTTCGCTAACAAATATGTAGTCACAGACCTCATTTTTATGAGTCAGTGGTGTTCTGGTGGTTTTTAACTTAGCCTCTATTGCCAGATTTCTTAGAAGTTTGTTGATCTGCTCAAGAGATTCGCTATGTGGTGCAAGATTAAAATCCCCTGACAGAATTAGGTTAGCGCCAGTCAATTTCTTGATTTGTTTGGCGATCAGTCCACATTGTCTCATAGTCTCTGCATCACCATTTTTATGTTGGTGTAGGTGATGACCGTGGTGGTTCAGTATATGTATCGACTTACCATCGAGTTCAATAACGGCATGTTGAAGATTTCGCATGTTGGCATCTTGATCGAGAGTATCAAAATCAGCCACATATTTTCTACCCGTAAAAATAGTTTCTGCTTCTTTAATTGGGAACTTACTAATGATGCAATTCCCAAAATCAGCTTTACGATTCATATAGTTAATAGTGAAGACAGGCGACATGAAGATATGATCAGCTCCTATTACTGCCTGAATCTCTTCAGTAGCAACAAACATGGCACTATTACCAGCCTTAAGGTCAATTGCTTCTTGAAGACATAGAATATCGGGATTAACAGTTTTTATCAGACTGACTATGGGCTTCTCCAGGCGACCGCCCCACATATTGAGCTGCAATAATTTCATCTGAGTAATCATACCAGCAACCTGTCAAGAATAAAACTTAGAAAACAGAGCTGATAAAGATATAGAAAATAACTATGTGGATTTTGATTCAGTCTCTATTGCATAACTCCCTCACGCACACAGTTTTCTAAAAGCACGACTATTATATCTTGCTCTTGGGAAACTGCCAGGGATACGGTAAAAAGATAACGCCTAAGCGTCACTTTTTCCGTATCCCTGGATAGGCAGCTCTCTGTGGGCTCTACTACTAGTGGTTATTCTCCCAGTTTCTTCTTTCAATCGAAAGATGTTCTGATGAACGCAAGTAGCGCTTGTCCATATTATTCTTGTCGCAATAGATATTGACCCAGATGACCAAACCTATGAAGGCGATGATACCGGGCAGTGCCAGGCAGAGGCCAACAAGGAATTGCGCCGTGTTGTGATGAGCCTGATGCTGCTCCGGCCAATTCGAAATCATAAGGATTAGCCCCGCCACCAAAGTGACTGCAATGATCTGAAGAATCGGACCAGCATATTCTTTCTTCAATGTAGCTCCTTATTGTTGTTGAACTTGTGGACACTAATTGATGATTAACGGTCTCCCGGCCAGACTGCCCAGGGGTCGTTTTTGAATAAGACCATGGAATTCCAGCCCATAGCAGAATGCAATAATGCCACGCCGATGGTCAGCTCATCTTCAATAGTAAGCATACTGTTGATGGCATCTTTCAAGACATTACTCATCCGCTCAGCATTTTCGTCTGCCTTATCTACCCACTCGGGAAAAGCGTGTAGATTGATGGCCACGATGATATCGTGAGTCAGTTCATCGTAGCCTTTGGCTTCGACAAAGATAAAAGAAAAGTCGTCGGGGGACAACTTCAAATCCTGATGAGAGAAACGAAAATGTCCGTCACTCCTTATGGCGTCCTTGAGCAGCTGAGCTGCTTTTCCGTCCATAATGTCTGGACGATGGTACACGGTTACAATGGGCACTGTTTGCTCCTTATTGTTGGGATAGTTTTGGTTGGAAATCTAGGTAATATATATCGCGCAGATTACCAACCAAAAAACGCCTAGGAGTAGATAACAGAGAACTTGTTAAGGTGCTTCGGAGATAAAATATTTACCTCAACGAAACCGTACAATATTAGCATAATTATCTAATTTAGTCAAGAACTATAACAGGAGTGAAGCGTAAGCATCTTAATGAATTACCTAACTTTGAATTGAGGCCAGATTATTTATCCTTATCAGCATTGGGACACGTTAACGACTGGATTAGCGCAGCTGGTAACATCTTGATTTATTTGCTCTGTGGTCTTATCACTACTCGAGTTAGAACTAGGCGAGCTTGATGTTGTCGAACCAGAAGGAGGGGTTTTTGAACTTGTTCCAGGTTTAAGACCACTCAATATGATGCTGGCGGCAATAACAATAATCACTAACGTGGCAAGAGTGATAAGCAGGCTAATTGGCAGTTTTTTACTCTTGTGCTGCTGTACGTGACCGCCTTCCAGGTTATTTATCGTTAAGAGGGCTCGAGCTTGTTCATTTGATAGATTTAGCTTTGGCCTATGATCCGAGTTTGGGGTGAGCGATACAGTGGCAGGGGTGGTTGCAACTTGTCGAACTGGTTGCTGATTGCGCACCGTTGGTTGTTGGTCTTGGTTGTCCATAATAATTATTATAATACGATCAAAGTGCTTATGGTGACCCCGGCGGGATTCGAACCCGCGACCTTCAGGATGAGAACCTGACGTCCTAAACCACTAGACGACGGGGCCATGTAGATAAGTTTACCTGATACAAAGCTAACACATAAGACAGGGGAACGTCCAGATAATAAACTGAGGCAGTCCTCTGGCACTAAACACAAGCAATACGTATAATAAAAACTGTCGTCAGGAAATTTACATGCAGCTTGTATCAAAGGTATGGTATAAAACATATTATTGGCTTATGCTGGGATGTTGCGCAGTACTTGGTACTGCTGCAGCTCTCGCTAAGTTCGTCTCGTCTTGGCATTCGTACCAAGTTACATATGGTTTGTCATCTTCAATGGCAGAACTTGCCGCTATTGAAGTTATCTACAGCCTGACGCTCTATTTTGTTGTCCGCAAACACAGCTGGCACTTAGCAACGTTTATTGCTTCACTACTTTCTACACTCGTGTTGCTTAACGGGGCAGCTACAACTTTCGATCAGCCTAACAACTGGCTATTTATTATTGTTTGGTTGATTTTGGCTGCTTTTGTGGGTATATACGGTCTGCCGATCCTGGTAGGGTCAGTTTTTCTGGCAGTAGTCTATGTATTTCTAGAAAACAGCTTCCAGCTCACTCATTTGTCAACACCATCGCTCGTTTTGCTGGGTGGCTCGGTTATCATAGCCGCCATTAGTTATCAGTTCTGGCGGCATTTATTCGTAAGCGTAAAATCACAACAGGTCAATCTGCTGGCAGGTATGCTGCAGACTAAGCAAGAACAATCAGAAATTATCATCGAATCAATTACCGACGGGGTAATTGTGTTTGATATTAGCGGCAAAATTAACCTTATAAATCCAGCGGCTGCAACCCTTACCGGTTGGGCAATTAAAGATGCGGTTGGTATCGATATTCACTCGGTTGTAAAACTTGCCAAGGATGATGGGAAGCCACTCGGCAGTCAACAAGAAGATATCTTCATGACACCGTTACGCAAACAGCAGCCAAAGGCTCAAATTCTTACCTTGATCGGACCGGCAGATAAGAATACCACCGTGTCATTCGCCATTTCGCCAATTGTTTTGCCACCTCGCAATACAGTAGTCGGAGCAGTTGCGCTTATTCGTGATATAACCCATGAGCATGCCGAAGAGCAACAACGAGCTGAGTTTATCAGTACTGCTAGTCATGAGATGCGTACGCCAGTAGCGGCTATTGAAGGTTATCTTGCTTTGGCTCTCAATGACAAAGTCAGTTCAATTGACAGCAAAGCTCGTGAATACCTCGAGAAAGCACATGAATCGACTGAGCATCTTGGTAAATTATTCCAGGATCTCCTTACCAGCGCCAAAGCTGAAGATGGTCGGCTTAGCAGCCACCCATCAGTCGTTGAGATGGGCGAATTCCTTGAACAATTAACAGACGGCTTGCGCTTCGCTGCTCAAAAAAAGCAGTTAGCGATCGAGTTTCTGGTTGGCTCAGGTGAGTTGATTGATACTACCGCTGAGCCGACTGGTAGCAGTCGCGTCGTTCGTCCACTTTATTATGTTTTCGTTGACCCAGACCGCTTACGTGAAGTTATAACTAATCTTTTTGATAACGCCGTGAAGTATACCGACCAGGGAAAAGTTTCCATCGGTTTGACCGGTGATAATAACGTTGTCCAGCTCTATGTCCGCGATACCGGCCCTGGTATCCCAGCTGATGACATCCCGCATCTCTTCCAGAAGTTTTACCGCGTCGATAGTTCGGTAACCCGAACGGTAGGCGGCACAGGTCTTGGTCTTTTTATCTGCCGCAAAATTATTGAATTATACGGTGGCCGGATTTGGGTTGAAAGCAAGCTTCAAGCAGGCAGTACCTTTTTTATTAATATTCCACGACTGAACGCCCAGAAAGCCCGTCAGTTAAAACTATCTCAAACTTCCGATACGGCTTTACCACCCATCGCCTCCTTAGCAAGTCCGTGATACAATATCGATCATAAGCATTAATAAGGCTAACTTTATAGATTAAGGGCAAAACTCATGGCAGCAGCAAAAATAATGCTGGTCGAAGATGACATTAATTTGGGTGAGATTTACCAGGCACGTCTCGCTGCCGAGGGCTTTGTAATTGTATCCGCTAAGGACGGCGAAGAAGCTCTAGCGTTAGCCGTTAAAGAACACCCTGATCTTATTATTAGCGATGTTATGATGCCAAAAATCAGTGGTTTCGACATGCTTGATATCTTGCGTGGAACTGAAGGCATTAAGAATACCAAAGTCATTATGATGACCGCACTCGGCCAAGCCGAGGACAAAACCAGAGCCGAAAAGCTCGGTGCTGATTTATACCTGGTAAAATCGCAAGTAACACTCGAGGATGTCGTTAAATCAGTTCATGACATTTTGAAAGATACTCCTGTTGCTGCTACTGGTGAGCCGATCGCACCGCTCCCATCCAACTTAGGTCCAATACCAACCCCAGCAGTAGCTCCTCCAGCCACGATCCCATCACCGCAGCCACCAACTCCGCCTATGCCAGTATCAACTCAAATTCCTGTTACTTCGCCAGCACCCGATCCCGTCGATACTACTCAAGTCCAAGCACCATCCCCGGCAACTCCTCCAGCCATGCCACCACCAATTCCTTCACCTCCAGCCCAACCGAGTGGTCTTGACCCCACATTGACCCAAAGCGCGAGCGAAGAAGAGTCAAACATGCAATCACAGATTCAAGACATTATTGGTAATCCTCCGAGTGAACAACCGACAACCCCCTTGGCGGTACCACCGCCAACTGCTACTGCTCCTCCAATGCCGTCATCAAGCGATCGGGACAACGACCACGTCGAGATATCAAAGAAGCTGATCTTAGCTCCTTCATCAGACGGACCACTCTCAAGACCTGACATACACACCTTACTAGCGGCCGAAGAGCAGAAAGATACTACTAATGGAAACCCACCACCAATTCCTCCCTCTAACTCGCTTGGTGCTCCTAATAATACGATTGATCCCAATAGTATCGCGCTTTAGAAGCATTCAATATTTATAACTATGAAAAAGCCGTGTGATTGATTGTGTTGTTTGAGATGGGGAATGGGCCTGATTGGTCCAACATCATCTACAAAAAGACGACACAACTTATTTCACACGGCATTGATCCCAATAGGGTTCCAGTTTTATGTACCAAAGGTACATTCATGGACCTCTTTACCTAAAGGGATGTTTTTCGTGGAGATTACTTGGTGAGACACTCTCTGTAACGGATTACCGCATAGACAGTGAATCTGACGATAGCATTAATAAAAAGGACAATGGAAAAAATTGCCATTAAAAGCACAAAACAAGTTACACCAACGATAGCTAGGGCATACGTCGACATAGAGTAATACGCAACTACAGTGCCAATTGCGGCAAAATAGGCTGCACCAATAAGACCAAGTATCGCTTGGATTAATAAAACAGTCTTCTTGAATTCCAGTGCCTTTGCGGCAACGGTTGTTTCAGCTTTGGCTGTTTCGGTTTGTGACAAGATATCACTCCTTGATTGTGTAGGTACTGTGCTAACGGGATGGTCTTCACGAAAGAACGCATATATATTAGCATATTAATCTTGTATTGTCAATTCTGTCTACTCCTTATTTGCCATGTAAATAGTGAGATTTAACCGAGGGTATCGTACTATGATGCTATGCGTATCAATAGCTTTATCGCTTCAGCCAGTCATCTAAGCCGCCGAGCGGCTGATCAGGCTATCCATTCCGGTCATGTTACCGTTAACCAGCAGACTGCTTCACTCGGACAGGATGTGACACCAACCGATGAGGTAAGACTCGACCATAAGGTGCTCACATTGCCAGAAACCCAGACGACTATTCTATTTCACAAACCAGCCGGCTATATCGTGAGTCGAGATGGGCAGGGGAATAAAACGATTTATGATATTCTGCCAACAGAATATCATTCACTCAAAGCAGTCGGACGACTTGATAGAGATTCGTCAGGATTACTCGTGCTCACCAGCGACGGGAAACTTGCTCAAAACCTGACCCATCCTTCGTTTCGCAAAGAGAAAAGATACGTAGTTGAGCTGGACCATAGTCTCAACGAAGATCATAAACAACAGATCAAAAAAGGGATTTTGATCGGAGATTACATAAGTCATTTGCAACTGAGCGGACATGGTACAAAATGGCAAGTAACAATGTTCGAAGGGCATAACCGACAAATCAGACGAACCTTCTGGGCGCTCGGATATACGGTCCAGCAACTGCACCGAATACAATTCGGACCATACCATATTGGACAATTACAGCCAAGCCACTGGAAAGAAATATAAAAATCTGACATAATATAGTGATGAAAAAATTACCAATTGTCGCAATCGTAGGACGGACAAATGTTGGCAAGTCTAGCTTAGTCAATGCGTTGCTGGGACGACGAGAAATGATCGTCGCTAGAGAGGCAGGGACAACCCGAGATTCAGTCATGACTATTATGGGCGTTGAGAGTCACCATTTTTGGCTCGTCGATACAGCCGGAGTGAAAGATCCTGAAGACGATTTCGAGCTGACGATTCAGGAACAGATCCAACAAGCAGCTGAAACTGCTGATGTGATTGTCGTGGTTATTGATGCTGGCGTTATTATTACCACTGAGGACCGTGCGCTGGCCACAATGGCCTTAAAGACTCGTAAACCAGTATTACTGGTATGCAACAAGGTCGATACGGCTAAAGGCGTTGATATGGCAAGTTTCCAACGCCTCGGGATCAAAACCATCCTAGCAACTAGCGCCACGCAGCGACGCGGTATTACTGATTTATTGTTTACTATCACTAAACTGATTCCGAAGGCAGCCTACCAAGTAGATAATAACTTGCTACAAGTAGCTATTGTCGGCCGTCCAAATGTTGGCAAGTCGCAGCTGTTTAACTCGTTAGCCAAAAAACAACAGGCAATAGTATCTGACCGGGCCGGTACTACCCGCGATATCAACCGAACTATCGTGCGTTATAAGAGCAAGGCAATTGAGTTGATGGACACCGCCGGCATTCGGCGAGCAGGCAAGATTGAGCGCGGCGTGGAGCACTTCAGCGTCCTTCGAACGATCAGTGCCATCGAAAAAGCCGATATCTGTTTACTGGTCATGGACATTAACGAACTCCAGGTTCAACTCGATCAGAAGATTGCTGGTATGGTCAAAGATGCTGGGCGAGGCTTGATACTGGTCGTTACTAAGTCAGACCTCTACGATGCCACCGTTTTGGCCGATCGAGACCAGATACAACAGGAAATTGCTGCTACTTTCGACTTCGTACCATGGGCACCTCTTATTTTCACCAGTGCCATTACTGGCCAAAACGTTGCTAAAATCTTTGAGCTAGCAATTGAGATTGATCACAACCGCCATACCAAAATCACCACCAGTGAACTGAACCGATGGCTTCGCGACGTTATTGCTCGGCACCCCGTACCGGCCCACCGTAACATCGTGCCGAAACTTAAATACATAGTGCAAGAAAACGATAACCCCACACCGTCGTTTAAAATTTTCGGCAGCCATACCAAGACAATCCACTGGAGCTATCGCCGTTTCCTCGAGAGAGAATTGCGCGAACGCTATAACTTCGTTGGAACAGCGGTTCAACTCTGGCTAATTGAAAACGAGCGCGATACACTAAAATCAACAGTCTTCCATAATAACGGGAACCGCTAACGTGGCATTATTTCAAAGACGACCAGAATTTCAAACCAATCAGTTATATACGCTTGGCTATCATATTACGATGGGGATCGTGGGGCTTGGTAATCCAGGAGACCAATATGATGGTACCCGCCACAATATCGGCTTTGCATCACTCGATAACTTTGCACAAACCAACGAGTTTGATGCCTGGAGTCTCAAGAAAGATTTACACGCTCTTATTAGTGTAAAGAACATCGGCAGCGCTCAGGTTGTCCTCATTAAACCAACCACATTTATGAATTTATCAGGCGAAGCCGTCGCGGCAGTTAAACAGTTTTATAAAATTGAAACGAAGCATGTCATTGTGGTTCATGATGAGTTGGATATCCCGTTCGGTCAAATTAGGACCCGTTTCGGTGGTAGCTCAGCCGGGCACAACGGCATTAAGTCAATTATTGATCACCTCGGCGAAGAGTTTGGACGGGTACGTATTGGCATTCACTCAGAAATAAGTGATAAAGAAGATAGCGCTGCGTTTGTTCTCAAGAAATTTTCAGCTGAAGAGAAAGCTCAAATACCAGCTCTTACCAAAGAAGTAGGAGCCATGCTAAGCGAATATGCCTTTGGTAATGGTGATCTTAACGTCGAAACTCGTAGTTTTTTAGTCTAAATAAAATCAGACCTCCAGAGGGGGTGGGCACCACTGGAGGTCTGATTATCGGGGAAGTCGCGAGGACGTCCCCAGGTCAAAATAAATTTAACCGGTCCCTTCAACCCACCGTAGCGAAGCATCGAAACCAAAACTCCGTAAAGATTCGTGCCGGTTGCAAGCAACCATCGTTGAGACTCACTGTCCCACATAGGGGCCTCTGTAAACAGAGGTGTAGTTAAAGGGGTTAGTATGCTTTAGAGCGCTTACCGCGAAGGCAAGCTAAACACAAGTGGAGGGTAACAACTAAATGCCTAGCACGCTCTAAAACAATCTAACAATTTGTTAGAATGGGGGTATAAGGTACGTAAACGCTTATAGTTTGCGTTTACAAATTGCAATTTTAGCAAACTTATTTCCTTATGTCAATACTATTTAATATTATTGTGCTTATGTAAATAAGGTTTGGCTACTAATCCATCTGCTGATAAATCGAGTGGTCACTGCTGTAGAGATCGAAATCAGGTAAAGCAAGTGCCGGCAAGATGGGGAAATAGTGAATAGTAATATTTTCATAGACGCCTGCTTTCTGGATACTTTGGTAGAGAGAGGTAAACATTTTATCTGACGAATCAATAAACACTACCGAGGTCCTATTGTCATAACTTAATACCAGCGCCAGGCCATCAGCAACGCTTACATCATTAGTCTGAATGTGCGTATTACGAGGCCCATTTTCATAGAGTTCGTAGGCGACAATTTGGGCATTCGTCTCAGTCCCAAAGTGCCGTAGAGTAGACTCAACCAACATAGGATATAAACCAAATAGTCAGCCACACATCAGGCCAATCCAGGCGACTGTCGCCACGACCACCAAAGCTGTTGATTTACCCGAGATCACTATTTTTTTCGTCTGTCTTTGACCGGCTGCCGCTTTCGACGAAGCAAGCCTGTGATTGCGTTTATTAACAGCTATCACAATGCTAAATGCCGTGATAAGCGTAAACTCACCGGTAGTGAAGATGCCAATACCATTTTCCAGATTGTGCTGACTAAAGAGCCAAGCAATCAACACCATAAATACTCGGCACCCATAATACGAAAAACAAGGATAGTGGACTTTGACATTATTTTTACTGTAGCACAAGCCCGCCAGTACAAGCACATGCTACACTACAATAAGCATGAGCCCAAAAGCCATTATCTGGATCAGTATCACTGTTTTTTCAACCATCACGAGCTGGATCGGCGATATCATTGGACATGGTTGGTTCAGCGCCTGGAGTCTAATTCTAGGCGTAGTTGGTTGCTTTATAGGTATTTGGGTTGGCTACTGGCTGAGCAAGAACTACTTATAGCTGTAGATCAACTGAGGTTATAAAGAAATTAAACCGTTAATAAGGTTGCAATATTGTGGGCAACGCGTTAAACATATAGAACATGACAAAAAAGCACTTGGTGATTGTTGAAAGCCCTGCAAAGGCAAAAACTATCGAAAAATATTTAGGCAAAGATTACTCGGTTAAAAGTAGTTTTGGCCATATTCGAGACCTTCCTAAGAAGGGACTTAACATCGATATTGAGCATGATTTTAAACCAACCTACGCTATCAGCCCTGACAAGACTAAAGTTGTGGCTGATCTTAAAAAGTCAGCTAAGGCAGCAGACGGTGTCTGGCTGGCAAGTGATGAGGACCGCGAAGGGGAGGCTATTGCCTGGCATCTTTGTAGTGCATTGGGCCTTGATCCGACCAAAACAAAGCGAATCGTGTTCCATGAAATCACCAAGGGAGCTATCGAGCGTGCCATTGAGAATCCGAGAGTGATTGATCTCAAATTAGTTGATGCACAGCAGGCTCGACGCGTCCTCGATCGACTCGTCGGTTACGAACTCAGCCCTATATTATGGAAAAAGGTTCGCCCTGGCTTGAGTGCCGGCCGGGTTCAGTCAGTTGCTGTCCGCTTAATTGTCGAGCGAGAACGTGAGATTCGTGACTTCAAACCCGAATCGAGTTATAAGATTGTAGCAACATTTAAGGTTAAGCAGGCCAGTCAAGAGTTACTGGCTGAATTAGTAGACAAGTTACCGAAACAAGAAAATGCACGGCTCTTTTTAGAAGCTGCCGCAACAAGTGTTTTTACGATTGAAAATATCGAAAAGAAACCAGGTTCCCGCAGTCCAGCTCCGCCGTTTATAACGAGCACCCTCCAGCAAGAAGCAGCCCGCAAGCTCGGCTACAGTGTTCGCCAAACCATGACACTCGCCCAACGTTTGTACGAAAACGGCCATATTAGCTACATGCGAACCGATAGCACAATTCTCGCCGAAGATACGCTTGCTCATGCCCGTGACTACATCTTAAAGACATATGGTGATCAATACTTCCACCGACGGCAATACCAAACCAAGGATGCATCAGCTCAGGAAGCTCACGAAGCTATTCGTCCTACTGATTTCAATAAACTCAAGGCAGGCGGTGATGAGCAGCAGATCAAACTCTACCAACTCATTTGGCGTCGCACAATTGCCAGTCAAATGAGTACGGCCAAGATTGAACGTACTGAAGTAACTGTCGGGTTATCGAATCGTAAAGAGAAACTACTGGCTCGCGGCGAGTTATTGCAGTTTGATGGCTTTATGAAAGTCTACGGAGGAACCAAGGACGACACGCTGTTGCCGCCAATCGAGAAAGGTGAACCTCTCCAGCTTATTACTATGAGCGCGAACGAAACATTCAGTCGACCAGCCCCCCGATATTCTGAGGCTGCACTTGTCCGCAAACTCGAGGAATTAGGAATCGGGCGGCCAAGCACTTACGCACCAACTATCTCCACAATCCAAACTCGGGGCTATGTGGAGAAAAAAGACGTTCTCGGCGTTGAGCGTGATATACAGCAACTAACGTTAGATAAAGGCAAGATCACCGACACCGTCATTCATGAAACGGCCAAGCTCGACAACGGTAAGCTCATACCAGCCCCCGTTGCCGAAGTTACTAACGATTTCCTGACAAAATACTTCCCGCGCATTATCGATTACGACTTCACGGCGCATGTCGAACAGGATTTTGATCATATTGCCGATGGGGACATTAAGTGGCCGACAATGATTGGCGATTTCTACAAGCACTTCCATCCTTTAGTTACGGAATCTGAAAAAGTACCTCGGGAAGAAGTTTCACAAGCTCGTCATCTAGGGGTTGATCCCAAGACGAAGCAGCCAATTGTTGCTCGATTTGGGCGTTTTGGACCGATGTTACAAAAAGGTTCAGTTGATGATGAACAAAAACCGACTTTTGCCCCAATGCCAGAAGGGAGCAGCATTGAAGAGGTCACACTCGTGCAAGCTCTGAAAATGTTTGAATTACCACGGATGGTTGGTACGACCAAAGCAGGGGAACCTATTACGGCTAATATCGGTAGATTCGGACCATATATTCAGGTAGAGAAAATTTTTGTTTCCATTAAACCCCTTGATCCCCTCCATATTACAGAGAAAGAAGCACGCGAGTTATATCAGGCGAAAATCAAGAAAGATGCCGAGAAAACTATCCAAGAATTTACCGGCAAATTACGAATCCTAAACGGACCTTATGGACCATACATCACCGACGGGAAGAAGAATACGCCCGTACCCAAAGAAGAGGATCCAAAAAAACTTACTGCCAAAAAGGCTGCTCAGATATTAAAAGAAGCACCTGTTAAAAAGGGACCGAGACGTCGTCGCGGCACTTTCCGACCAAAAACAACCAACCCTAATTAGAAGAAGGCTCACCGGGGTCTTGACAAGTGGTCAGGTTAACCCCACAATGAAGCTATTGTAAGCACAAGCAGTTACGCATGGATTCTCTTAATAAAATAAAAAAAGACACACCCTCAGACACGATAACATCTTCCGATACATCGGCAAGTACTGTTGTAACGCCTTCTGGAAACGTTGTCTCGTCATCATCCAGTCAGTCAGCAGTTGTGACAAGCACGCCAAGCAAAGCTCCTATGTGGGTTAAATTGGTATTGATTTTACTAATCGTTATTGCTGCAGGACTTGCGGTGGTGGTAGCATCCCGGCTCAGTACGAATAAGCCTACCCTTAGTTCTGCTCCGAATCATTATGCTGTGTCCAAGTTACGTATTGGAATTTATGAAGGCCCATTTTCAACCCAATGGTATCCAAATATAAACTATAACGACTTTCCGTTGATTTCTAATAACCTTGTGTTCGAAGGCCTGACCACCATTAAAAATCAGACACAAATTGTACCTGATCTAGCCACAAACTGGACTAATCCCAATGATACGACTTGGGTTTTCACGCTAGCCCAAGGAGTAAAGTTCCACGACGGCACAACCATGACTGCAACCCAAGTAGCTGCCAGTATTAATGACAATCTTACCAATCCACTTGATGAAAGTTATACAACTGATATCAAGACAGCGGTGGCAACCGATCCTGACACGGTGACGATCACCACTACTCAACCTGATGCAATTTTAACAAAACAACTGACCCAGATTTGGATTTATGATACCAGTTCCAGTACTCCTGATAGCGCCAGCACCGGTACCGGTCCATACGAGCTAAAAGCCGGTAGTACCTTTACTGGTAGCTCGATGCAACTAACAGCCTACCCGGATTATCATGGCACAAAACCGATTGTCCAGGAGATTGATTTTGATTACTACCCAACCGTGGCATCACAACTTGCAGCTCTAAAAGCCGGTCAGCTTGACTTAGCTGATTTGGCGGAAAGCACTCTTCCTTCAACAATCAGCACCGTAAAAGCAGACGGGTACACCTTATTCACGCCAGAGCAAGCTATTGTCTACGACATACTACCGAACACTTTAGAAAAAAACTCTCCTCTCTCTAACTTAATGGTTCGCCAAGCGATATACGATGGTCTTAACCCTAGTGCCATTGCATCAGCTAGGGGTGACACTCCTATAATCGCTAGTCAGCTCGTCCCTCAAATTATTCCTGGATACAATCCCGCAATCATTCGTCCAGCGCAAAATATAACTAAAGCTAAACAGTTACTTGCTCAAGCCGGTTATCCGAATGGTTTCACGACATCCTTTAGTTACTTTTCTCCCCAAGAAGATCCAACAGCTAAAGCCGTTCAGTCACAAATGGCAGCTATAGGTATCACACTAACACTTGATCCCATAACCAGCCCAGGAGCTTTCGAATCGCAAGTAGCCTCAGGTAATATCGATTTATTCTTTGAAGGCGTAGGAAGCTCAATTATTGACACTAGTGATGTGGCGGGCGAGACGGTCATTGATACGCCTGAATTCAGTAATCCTACTATTGATTCTCTGTTTAACCAAGCATCTCAAACATTCAATGCTTCTGAGCGATTAAAGTTGCTACAACAACTCAATACCGATGTTATGAATGACCTGGCTGTCTTTCCTCTTTACCAACCAACAGGGTTTCCGTGGGCCGTTAGGCCCGGGCTTGTCGTCGATCAATCAGCGTTAGCGAGTAACTATGCACTCGACTATCCGTATGTTTATAGCACAATTAAATAAAGGCCAAACAAATGAATCCACAAGAAAATAAAGTTAGTTCATCACCAACCCCAGTATTAGGAATTACTAAGAACAAGTTACCGCTTTGGTCTTGGGGAGTACTGGTTACGTTATTCGTTATAGCCGTCGCCTTAGCTATTGTTGTATTCGCACGCCTAAAACCATCAAAGCAAGCTGCTAGTACGGTAACTCATAACAACGTGTCCTTATTAAGGGTAGGTATTTATGAGGCTCCTTTTGAAACTACCTGGTATCCCAATATGGACTTTGCTGATTTTCCTACTGCCTTAAACAACCAAGTTTTTGAAGGATTAACCACTTTCAAGAACAGTCAAGTAGTACCCGACCTCGCCACAAGTTGGACTAACCCAAATACCGATACTTGGGTCTTCAAATTAGCCCAAGGAGTAAAGTTCCACGACGGCACAACCATGACTGCAACCCAAGTAGCTGCCAGTATTAATGACAATCTTACCAATCCGGGCATTGAAGCCTATACCGAAGATATCAAGACAGCGGTGGCAACCGATCCTGACACGGTGACGATCACCACTACTCAACCTGATGCAATTTTAACAAAACAACTGACCCAGATTTGGATTTATGATACCAGTTCCAGTACTCCTGATAGCGCCAGCACCGGTACCGGTCCATACGATATTAAGGCAGGGACAACATTTACCAGCAGTCTGTTACAGCTCGAAGCATTTAGTGGATACCACGGGGCTAAACCTACTGTCCAAGAAATTGATTTCTCTGCATATCAAACTGTTCAGTCCCAGCTTACCGCCCTTAAAGACAATAAGCTTGATCTAGCCGACCTCGCTGACAGCACACTACCTGCAACTCTTAATACCGTTAAAGCCGATGGCTATTCGCTATACCAACCAGCACAAGGTTCAATCACATTCTTAGTCCCGAATGTTCTTAAAAAAGGCTCACCTATTCAGAATCTAAAGGTGCGCCAGGCCATTTACGATACGGTTGATCCAATCGCTCTTGCTAGCGCGAGAAATGGTACGGGTACTCCAGCAACTCAACTAGTTTCACAATTAATTCCGGGCTACAACCCAAGCATAGTTCGCCCAACTATTAATCTTTCTGCAGCAAAAACATTACTTACCCAAGCTGGCTACGCCAACGGTTTAAGTCTCACGTTCACGTACTATTCACCCCTAGAGGATAAGTTAGCCACTGTACTACAGCAAGAACTTGCCCCTATCGGCATCACACTTCAATTGAATCCAATCACAGTCGAATCTACCTACTACTCTGACGTGGGAACCGGTGACATTGGTGACCTTACATTCCTCGGTGGTGGTAGCGGAATAGCTGATACAAGCGATATCGCAGGCGAAGTAGTTATTGATAGCCCCGAGTTTAGTGATCCGACAATAGATGCCATTTACACTCAGGCATCTGAGACTTTCAATGCTACGGCACGCCTAAAGCTTCTACAGCAATTAAATGCGGACATTGTGAACGAGTTAGCTATTATCCCGCTTTACCAAGCAACAGGCTTCTATTGGGCCGTAAAGCCTAACTTAGCGTTGTCTCAAACCCTTGTTGGTAATGACTACACACTTAACTGGCCATACATCTACTCGACAACACAGAACTAAAGATTATTCCCATAAACTTTTCCACAATTTGCCATCTTGGCAAGTTGTTGCGCAATGGTATTTCTACAACACAGAATCCACATCTTCGTCCAGATAGTGCTACAATATTTTTATAGACATTTTAGTCTTGACTTTCTAAGGCTTACGTTTTATAATTAAGTATCCTAAAGTGAAACTACAGATAGGGAAGTTTATACAATGACAACACCAAGTACTCCGAAGTCGACTATTAACATCGAAGAGTATATAACCACGATTTTAAATACCATAGAGCGCGAACGAGAACGTGAGATTATTTCGCGTCGTTTTGGACTCTTCGAAAGAAAAGAGACTCTTGAACAGATTGGTGAGTTGCTCGGTATTACTAGAGAACGAGTGCGTCAACTTGAGAAATCTGTAGTCCAACGTCTCAAAACAGCAGGGGAGAATCTTCCTCACGTAACAGAGATACAACAATTATTCTTAGACAAATTAAATACGATGGGCAAGGCTGCTCGTATTAGTGACTTAACGGCCAAGCTAAGCACTACTAATAGTCGAATAGATCAATCTCGAGTAGCATTCTTAGCAGAACTGTGCCCAAAGATAACAATTATTGAAGAAAACGACTTTTATCATTATTCCGTCGGCATTGCTCAAGTGTTTGATGAAAAGACAATGAAAAACAATGTTGCTAAGATTGTTGAAGCAATTCAGAAGATTGGGGAACCAGCTATGCTCGCTCAGATTGCTACTGAGACAGCTATTACTGACACTAAGCAGGTTCAGGCACTCGCCAGCATATCAAAGCAGCTAGCTACTCTAAATGGCCGCTGGGGACTTATTAAATGGCCTATGGTCAACCCAAAGAATATTCGTGATAAAATCTACGTTATTCTAAAAGAGAATGGCCGTCACATGCACTTTAACGAGATTGCCAACACTATTAAACAGTCTGATTTTAAGAGAAAAGACGTTACAACACAGGCAATTCATAACGAGCTGATTAAGGACGACCGGTTCGTACTTATTGGACGCGGCATTTATGCTCTCAAAGAATGGGGCTATAAAAAGGGAACTGTCTCCGACATTATCACAGAAGTACTGCGTGAAGCTGGAGAGCCATTACATCGCGATGAGATCGTTAAGCGTGTCTTAAAGAGTCGTTTCGTGAAAGAAACAACTATCCTATTGAACCTACAAGGCAAACCTCAATTTAAACGAGTAGCTAAGGCTACCTACGGTCTTTCTGAAGCAGAATAAATACTCTCTGCGTTCTCTCTCTTCAGCATAACTTTTACCGTTTATTAACAGATCACTCAATCTGTTAATAAACTGATGGTTGTAGACGGGCTGACTAGGGTATCCAATCAGAAACGACCCCTGTTATTACACCAGTCGACCAGAGGTGCTTGATAATAATACTTGGGTATTAGCTATACAAAATACGAACAGGAAAGCTCATTAAGACAACTAGTGGGATATAAGGAAATCAATAAATAAGCAGCCATCACACAAGCAGGTAAGCACAAAATGATTTTGAAAATTGTTTTGGGTGGGCAACAAACCGGCAGACCAAGCCGCGGGGCAATGCATTTGTGGTCATACACATGACGTCGCACAATGTATATTTTACGACTCTAATATTGATTTAGAAGTAGTCTACTTATACCTCGTTGTAGGGGAGTTGTTATGGCAAGTTTCATAAATAATGACACGTACGTTGTTATTGCACTGTGTGTTAGTGTAATTCATCCGTCTTATAGTGCGTATACACCTATAAACCTTACAACATGACTCTAGCGTTCACTTAATAATTGCGACGCTATTTGACTTTTCCACAGTCTTATCGTGAAAAATACTTGCTTTTTGTAATATTTCATACTCTTGTATGCATCCCTCTCTGCTGCCCCACTCTACCCTAAAATTTGACATATCACTATATTCAGGTTACATAATATATTTTTTACAATTATATCCTACAAAACTATGTGAACAAAAAACGAACTAGAGAGTAGAGAGGAGCAGTGGTGCTGTTTTTTGACCTGGTGCGGCCGTAAAAATATCACTGTCTCAATACCTATCTGTTTTCATCCCCAACCAGGATAGCACGCCGATCAAGATTACTACCTACCCTATATCTGTGCTCTCCCCTATTTGTAGTAGACCCTGCCTGGTACTTGAGCATTAATATATTGTGCAGGAGTTATATTCTGAGCAATTAAATATTTACGAGTAGCAAGGAACGTCCCTATTTGTTGGGACATGTCGGTACTACCATCGTTAAGATTGAACTCGACATAATATGGAACATTTTGAAGATGTACATCAAGCTCCCGAGTCCCCTGAGGAATTGTGAGACTAGATATACCTATTTTATAGGCTTGAAGCTGAGCGATAACAGTGTCAATAAAGCTGATGTCGCTCTCTACTAGAACCGGCTGCCCAATTGCCACGTTTAGATTATTCTGATCTGTTACAATCGGTAATTTTAGAACGTTGACTGTTGTAAGAGGCAAATTCTTGAGTATTATCCCCGTTGGACTTATCAGATAATAGTCTGAAGGTTGTACATTTAAGATCGCGACTGGTGTGGTTGGGTCAAGATACAGTGTTGGTTGATGCCCAAATAACGGCAATGTGATCGAGACATTACTTAGTTCTGGGAATTCACGCTGCATTCTCATATCGATAGCAGCAGTATTGATAGTTACCTTTGTACGATTACCAGCTGAAGCAGCGAATAACTTTTGAGCTGCACGCTCATAAATATCAGTAGGACGAATAAGTAGTTGAGCAGCTGCATTGTTCGGTTCATCAACGATAACTCTAGGTGATGTCTCAAGCCATAGGATATCTATCAACAATACGGCAATAATAACACTTACGAATACAGTCGGGACAGGAGATCGCTTCTTTGCCCGGTCTTTCAGAACAGTCGACGTTGGTTGCTCTGACGGACGCCTTATTGGCTGTGCTTCCCGAGGAGCACGTGAATCATAATATGAAAATTTGCTGCGTTTTGATACACCAAGTGTTCGACTTGGCTGCCTTTGAGCAATCGGTGAATTTTTATTTTTTTTGAATAACATTATTTTACTCTGCCTCAATGATTCCTTAGGATACAGTATTTAACAATAGCTGAGCAAGCTCTTTAGCGGCCGTTCTGTGAGCAAATTTATGGAGTTGCTGGCCAAGTATCTCTCTATCATGCGGGGACTCAAGTAGAGTAATTATAGTTTCCATCAGTTTCTTTGAATTGGTTAGCTTGTCATCATTAACGATGGAGACAGCACCCTTATCTGCAAGCAATTGAGCATTTTTCAATTGATGTCCCGCAGTTAGGTATGGATTTGGCACTAAGATACAAGCTTTAGCCTGAGCAGCAAATTCTGCTATAGAAGTTGCTCCAGCTCTAGTGACAATTAAATCGGCAGCACCACTGTAACGATAGAGATCCTCTAGGTAATCCTTAATAATTACCCTCTTCTGCTCTTCTTTATCTAAATGAGTGTGGTAAAACGTGGTCATTTCTTTTTCATTCTTATGGCCCACCGCTATAACAATCATCATTTCCTGGTATTTCTTCAAAAGGTCCCGGCTACAATCCGCTATGGCACGATTTAGTTGTTGCGCTCCCTGTCCCCCTCCCGTCACGAGTAATATTTGTTTGGCACTACCAAGATGTAGCTCCTCACGAAACTGCTGCTGCGTAGCCGGAGTAATTAATTGAAAGTTCTCAGCCACGGGCACACCAACTACAAAGGTTTTTTCTGGTGGATAGTGTGGGTATGTTTCTTTCGGCAAAGCAACGGCATATGCCGTTGTCCAACGAGCTATAATCCGATTCGCAAGACCAGGAATAGCGTCCGAATCATGCGTAATATAGGGGATGTGCTGCTTTGCAGCCGCTAAACCAACTGGAACGCCAACATACCCACCTTTTATAAAAATTACATTTGGTTTTATTCGTTTCAGTAGCCACCAGCTCTGCCATAGACCCAAAATAAGCCGTCCAAAATCTCGTATATTCTTGGCTATTGTTGGGATATCAACCAGCTGAGCAAGTTTACTTTTATTATAGCGACGGAACTTCCCCGCCTGGACACTATAAATCTCATCAAAAAGATTACTGTTAGCCACAACGCTTGCTAAGTTATCACCGGTTTGACCGATATAAACTATACGAGCATCTGGTTTTATGCGTTTGAGTTCATGAGCGACTGCGAGTAACGGAGTTATATGTCCCCCTGACCCGCCGCCCGTCAGAACGATCGTTGTCATAGTGTTTCCCTTCTTCCCTTTCTGCTAATGGTGTTGTATATGTAGTATACCCTGATACCTGAAAAACAAGTCCCATAGCCGCCATAATAAAGACTACACTTGTTCCACCATAACTAATAAATGGCAATGTGATACCCTTGAGTGGTAATAACCCAAGCATTGCACCAACGTTAATAAAAGTTTGGATGCTGAGCCATGCCAGAACGCCCAACTACCAGTAATCGAGTAAAGTCGTTCGGCGCCCGTTCTATAATATTTTTATCACTTGAAAATAGATGCTACGTAACAGGGCGAGCAGTATAACCGAACCGATAAATCCAAATTTCTCACCATAGATTGCGAAAATTGAGTCGTTGCCAGACTCGGGTAAATATCCATATGCTTCGACACTACGCCCAATCCCAAACCATCTATACCGCCCGATCCAACAGCTATGAGCGCCTGGCACGCCTGCAGACCAGAGCCCTGACAGTTCTGCTGAGGATGTAAAAAAGTTTCGAGACGGGCTCTTCGATAGCCAGTCGTTGAAATTGCTAGTATCCCAACTAGTAGAATAATGCCTGTAATGAGTAGTATCCGCTTCATTGGTAGACCAGCCACAAACGCCATCATACCAATCATAACCACCATAACACCTGTTGACCCAAGATCACTCTGAATACCCGCTACAACCACCCCAATGACGCCCACGGTAATAAGTAACATCCTTAATGTCTTCCAGCTTGTAATAAGTCCGTCCTTGACAGCTTTACTCAACATACCTGCCAGCCAGATTAAAATTGCAAATTTGAGGAGCTCCACTGACTGAAATGAGAAACCACCCAATCGAATCCACCGGTGCGCCGGGTACTGAGCATTAACCGGCATAACAAGAGCTAAAAGTGTTGCAAGTATAGCAATGATCAACAACGGTTTATATGCTTGGCGCCAACGATCAAGTGGAATATGGGCGACCACAAAAAAAGCTATGATGCTCAAGATGATAGCAATTACCTGCTTATAAACGTAATAATTTGTGCTGACATTATTAACTAAGCTTAATGCCGGGCTAATCGAGTAAACAACCACCAAACCTATAGCGAGAAGTATCATGCATAATGCCAGTACCCAATAATCGGGCTTGTGACGCCGAGGTAGTTCGAGACTCAGGCTTCGTGGTCAGGACGTTGTTGTGTTCGAACGTCCATATGTTTATAGATACTTCCCTATTAAAAATACGATTAAGCCGGCAATGGCAGCAACTTGCCCAATTACCCAAAATCGCATAGTAACTTTTGCCTCTGGCCAACCGCTGGCCTCAAAATGATGATGAATAGGCGCGATCTTGAAAATCTTTTTGCCATTTCGCAGTTTTTCGAAGCAATCTGTAACACGGACGAACCTGCCTCAGCAACAAATACCAGTCCGATAATTGGCAGCATAACACTGTATTTGTTAACATCGCCACCACGCCAAGCGCCGTCCCAAAGCAAATGAGCCAACATCACCCATGAAAAAACGCGCCGGGTAAATATTAAACCACGTATAACTAAATAAGGCGCCAACAACGGTCAAACAAAAACCCGCAACACCAAACTTCCCTCAAGAGCTGCAATTATCGTATAGATACCAAAGCTGTTGAAGCCAACCACCAGCCAAGCCGTCAACACCGTCAGAAATATTAACTGCATTGGCTGTTGAAACAACTACTAATACGAATAGTGGTACGATTAACCACCCAAGATGTAATGAACCCGATACAAGTGGTATGTGAATACTGACAACACCGAGTTTGGCATAAAACCACCATCCACCGACAAGCGCAATTAAGTTATAAGCATCACTTTGAATCTTCGATGATAATCCTGCAACTCCTTCGCCCTTGCCTCGCAAATTTATGATATCATCGGCTTAAGCCAACGAGTAGCCGCACCAGCAAAAGCAGCTAATGGTAACCATGTTTGAGAACGACTCAAATTGGCTGCCAAAGTTACAATAATAACGGCTAAGACAAATACTACCCCCGCCATTGTCGGGATAATCGTTTGTGCTTTTCTCCGTGAACTGATTGAAAACTTTTGCTTTTTCCCCTGTTACTGCTGTCGTCGCGTGGCTTTTTCCACCATGAGTAACGATATGCCAAGCCAGTATAGATGGGCGTGATAACCATACTGAGCAGAAAGCCCATAAGCCAAGTAGCGCAATTCTGAAAAGTGTGCTGGTATGGACAACGATGTCTAAGGTGCCTATGCATTTTTTATTTGTTATGTAGTTTACTCTGAGATTATACCATTATTAAGGTGATTTTGGCGTAACATACCCTTCATTAATTAACATGTGGGCTATATCCGCAAAAACTGGCTGTCCTCCGTATGAACCAGCATATCCAGCCACCATTTGGCTTAATGTTAAATACGACTATCATGTACTGAATTTGATTACCGCCAACAAAACCGATATAGGTACCATTATAAATATTAGGATAATAACCCCCGGTTGGTGCCGCCACTTGAGCAGTACCTGTCTTACCACCAACAAGATAATTTGGGCTAAAGTTCATGTACGAAAATCCCTCGTGATAGTATGTCGTCACAACGTTTTCCAGTAATGGTATTATCTCAGGGCCCACTTTTGGCGAAACGGTATGAGTTTCTAGTACTTTTGGGGGTTTGGGATAACGCTGCCGCTTGGGAGTAATTGTTTCGTCAACTAAGGTTGGTTGGTAATATGTACCACCATTCATGACGCTGCTGAGTGCCGAAACTAATTGCATTGCGGTTAACGAGACTCCCTGGCCGAATGATGTATTTGCATATTGTAGATCGATTGATGGACTACTAAGATTCGCAGGCGGAACATAGCCACTTGCTTCATAACCCTGCTCTATACCAGTCGTTTGCCCTAACCGGAAATGATCAACCATGTAATTATGCCAATTAGTAATCGCTTTTTCGTTGATCTGTCCTCCACCCATCTGCATTAACATCCAAGTAGCACCAGTGTTAAGTGAAAGCGCAAGAATACTAGCGATACTCTGCTCACGAGGACCACCATCTTGTTCAATATCAGTAATATTAAACCCATCAACCAACCAGTGAGCAGGATCGTAAAATGTTTCATTTGGCTGTATGGCTCCAAGATCAAGTGCTGCTGACGTTGTCAGTGTTTTCATAGTCGATCCGGGCTCAATTGGATTATCTACGGCCGCATTTTGGAATAAAGATGGATCACTTACATCTTGATAATCTGCTGGATTATAGGTTGGGAAATTAGCCATAGCTTTAATCTGACCATTATTCGGATTCATAACTATTGCGCTCAGGCCTTGTGACTTAGTATTTTTGTATTCATTTTGCAAAATTTGTTCTACTTGGGCTTGCATCCCTGTATCGAGCGTCAGAACAACATTATTGCCCGACACCGGTGCTGTTTCAATATTGCCACTACTTGCCACCAGAGGTACTCCGTCTGCATCAGTAATGGCTTTTAGTTGCCCAGGGGTCCCCGCTAGCTCTTTGTTAAGGGCTTGTTCGATACCGTATTCACCTATTCCTGAGTTGTTAACAAATCCAAGGACCTGAGACGCTAATCTACCCTGCGGATAGGTACGATAGTCCTGCCCCTGAGTACCAATACCTGGCAACTGGTGACTAAGAATCTGATTTGATTGTGTCTGAGATAACTTATTAGCCAAAATAACGTACTCCGTACCTGAAGTTTTCATCGCCTTCTGATACGTACTAGTCGAGCCACCTATCGCACCGGCTATAATTGATGCGTCTTTCGAACTATCTTTTATCAGAGTAGGATCTGCATACAATGTATAGAGCTCTTGGTTAAGAACAATCGGCACAATCGAATTCCCTTCTTGAGCTTCAATAATGCCTCTCGTGGCAGGTATCTGATATTGCTTTAATTGATTGTCTAGAGCTGCCGTATGATAGTATCCGTATCGAATAACCTGCATGTCGAATAGACGGATAACAAAAACCGCCACAATGAGCACCAATACCACATACCATATTCGTGTACGACGTATAGCCTTCAAGACCGACGATTGGCGCGAGTCATTCATCTAGCTTTCTAGTATAACTAATTTTGGACTGATCCACTTGGTGCAACAGGAACAAGTGTAGCCGTTACAGGGCTAGTTTGGACGCGATTAACCGCTTGTAATTCGGCTGAAGTAACTTCAAGATTGGCATTTTCTTGTTTTAGCTGATTCTGTTGCTGTTGCAAGCCATTAATCTGGTAGCCATAGGCATTCGTTTTTGTCACTTGAGTAAGGTATAAAAGCCCGAGTAAGCATGCCAAGACTACTAAAATAATGGTGTTGCTGATTGGGCCAATCCGACGTTGATTGGTCTCGAAAACTTACAGCATTTTGATTACGATTTGAAAATGCGTGTTTCCGACCAAGAGCGAGAGAATTTGAGTATGTCATAATTGATTTTTCTGTTTATGTTTTTATTTTTTTGGCGAGATGGTGCTTTTGGAAAAACCTCTGGCACCATCTACCACCTTGAGACTATAAAGTCACCGAAAGATCTATGACGATCTTCACTCGGACTTTATAGGTTCGGGAGCTGCTTTTTACCTGAATAGGCACGGTAGCATCCCTTTCTATTTTTTTATTTTCACGGCGGCACGTAGTTTTGCACTACGCGCTCGCGGATTAAAAACAATTTCCTGTGCGTCGCTTGTTACTGGTTGCTTCGTTAGTAGCTTGAGATCTGCATCATATGTATTGCCAGATCTATCTTGAAGAGCCTGTTTAACAAGCCTATCTTCCAAGCTATGGAAACTAATAACAGCTATACGCCCTTCAGGACGTAATAAGCTATCGAGCCAGATTGGTAAACTGCGCTCAATAAGCCCCAGTTCATCGTTGACCGCTATCCGCAGCGCCTGGAATGTCCGGGTTGCTGGGTGGACACTATGATGTCCTGGCCATTGATGAGCGACGATCGTTGCGAGTTCGTTCGTGGAATGGATTGGTCGGTGTGACACAATCGCGTGAGCAATTTTTCGAGCTTTCGGGTCTTCCCCATATAACGTAATCAAACCAGCTAACTTGTTCTCACTATAGCTATTAACTATGGTGTACGCGTCAAGTAATTGCGTTTGGTCCATACGCATATCGAGAGGGCCGTCTAGCATAAAGCTAAATCCACGACTCGCTATATTAAGGTGCGGTGACGACAGGCCTAAATCAGCCAAAATAATATCAAATGTCCTGTTTTGCTTTTGCAAATCAAGACTTGCGCTATAAAAATCGCTCTGTAGGATCGTAATTCCTGTTTCTCGAAATTGATCGCCTAAGATACTCACCGCTTCCTGATCACGATCAATCAGTACTGATGACTGTGGATTTTTTGTTAGCTCCAGTACTGCAGCCGCATGACCACCGTATCCAGCCGTTAGATCAAGATAACTTTCACCTTGATGAGGGGCTAAATATTCAATGGTTTGCGTTAGCAGAACCGGTATATGTTTGTTTTTATTTTGTTTTTTTGGGGACATGTCTACTTGTTTTTGTTTTTGCAAGGTCACCTAATTAGCAGCCAACTTTTTGTTTTTTGAAAGTTTTTGTTTTTGTGTGATGAAATGTCGTATTAAAGAAGTACTTATGAGATTTGAAAAATCTGAGAACTTCTGACTGCTTCCATCGAAGTTTTGAGAGACTTATGTGTGAGGTGGAGTTTTGGGAGGTGTTTTTATGTAAGGTGCAAAGGTTTTGGGGTGGTTGGCCTTGGCCACCTGTTGACTGCCAATTAGCTAACCTCGAGTCGTTATTTTTTTGGTTTTGCTTTTTGGTTTAAATTGTTAAAGAACGCTTACAGGTCGATGCGTATTTTATGTCACTGCCATTAGGCGCCAATAACTTCCTACCCTAATAGCAACAACATCACGCTCTATGCCAGCATAATCTAGTAAATGCTGCTCGATAGTGATTCGACCCTGTTTGCTCATCCATGGCCTCTCCGTCTTTCCCATCCGAAATTGCACATTGATGTCGGCCATCTTTCGTCGAGGATATCACTCTCGAGCTCTGGCTCAACCTCTTGTTCCCAGATGGTCCGGGGATACACGTGTAAATATTTTTTAAATCCACGGGTTATGACTACTCCACTAGCAAACTCATCTCGAAGCTCAGCTCGGTATAGTTAACCGCCGCTTATCGTCAAGTTTGCGCTGAAAATAGTCTATTGTTACCATTGATGTATTTAAATTTACGAGTGGTTTTTGTTTTATTTTGGGTAATCTATTTTGGATTACCCACGATTACCCACTGCCATGAATATACTACCCACTTCTACCCACAGCAAGTACATAATTATAAATCAGTGGTGTTATGCACACCACTTATCCACAGATTTTCAGATACAATTTATTTATCCACAATATATAGCGCCTACCCTTACTTAGGCGGCGCTATGAGGGCAACTATTTCGTCTGACTATTTTTGGTCGACGTCTATGGTATGAGCGGCTGCGTTATGACCTATTACGGGCACATCAATCCACTGACCCAGAGTTAATTCGTTACCCGCTGAGGCTTGAGCGGTACCCTGATAATGCTGTACATAATCTTCAATGCTACTCTTCTGAACACTATCTGCTGTAGGATCAACCTGATCAACTACTTCCCGAATGGTTTCTCCTGGCTTAGAAACAAGAACTCTATCCGTAGGAAGAGTATTTGGTGAGAAGAATTCTTTCTGATAGGCAAGCTTTGCGACATGCTCAATAGGAGAAGCAACTACTTTACCAACACTGAGTACGCTCCCTACCGCTAAAGCACCTTTAGCAATATTCATCATGCGATCATGTCGATTAAGTGGTGTAGGTTGTTTGTCTTTTGATTGCGTACTTTTATTATTTTCCATAACCACAATGTAGCAGAAAATGTGTATAATGTCAAGCTTATGGTTAAATGTGTACTACCCTGTTGTTAGATCGGTACTCTCACCATTATTGAGGCAAACAACCTTTATCGACTTATCAAGACCACCTATAATTTGTGTAAAAAATTTCGGGTCACCCGGAAAATAGTCGTAATGCATTGGTATAACGGTCGTGCAACCGATCTGTTTGATAAGGTGATATACATCGTGTGGACTTATATCTGGACCGGCAATAGGTACGGCTGCATTTTTTGCCTTGATTGAGTCAATGTCAGTACCATCACCTGGGGTGAAGAATGTTGTGTCGATCAGATAACCGGTATTCTGTGGTCCTTCACTGCCATCAACCATCAAACAATGCGGTAAATCGGCGGCCATGACTTTAAAACCAGCGACTTCAAATTCTTCCTTATCGTGAATAGCGCGGGTAACCACTGGCCCCAACACTCGGGCAGTGCTTTCGTTGGCAATCACAGGAATTTTAACCTTATCGACAAGAGACTGTAGAAGTGAAGGATCGGCATGATCAGGATGTTCATGCGTAATAAGAATCGCATCCAGCGGTAAAAGGTCATCAACACTATGTTGCTGCGTAACAAACGATCCAGGATCAATCAGTAGTCTTTTACTGTCCTTCTCTATCAACAAACAACTCTGTGGATACTTTGTAATGCGCATATTTACACCCTCCAAATTACTACTCTACTAATTATCAATGTCCTGCTCTAGAATACCAGCTTTTTGGGAAGATATTGTTTAGTATGCTCTTCGGCGAGAACGTTCGCGTATTCTCCTTTTTAAGAGGTAACTTGATTCCATACAGTCCAAAAATACTAATGATAGCTTCGCGATCTTTAGTCGATATCCTATCAGCTATAGGGTTCTTGCGCATATCGAGGATTCTTTCTTCATCGCCATCAGAAAAGTCAGCTTCAATTTTATCAATCTCAACAGAATCAACTTTAAGGCTAAAATATTGAGAAATAAAAATTGGCTTTGGGGTACCTGGGCAGGTATAAGTCACCGTACGAGTCGCCAATAAAGTATCCTCCTCGATATTCATCCTTCGTAAGTGCTCCGACCATGGGTCAAGATCGTCCTCGAGATCGTCTGTCATAAGGGCAAGAACGCCAAGTGCTACTTCCCTGTTCTCGGTAACCGTCTGACTTATATTTAGGTTATGATAGCGCCTGCAAATGGGACCCTCGCTGATCCCATCTGAAGTGCAACTGGCTTCAATGTTGAAATAAATTGCTGGATCAACCTCGTCTCCTCTATCATTGTCTAACTGAGTGTCAAGTATAAGTGCCTTCTGATAAGAGGCTATGTCGCCAACATCTGAGAATGATTGAAAATCATGACCCCATAACTCATTTAAGCCATTCCACGCAGCTTGCCTCAACATTTCACTCTGTGTTTCGGATAGAAATCCGAAAGATCGTGGGCTCGTCTCTTCAACTCTCATAGCCACAGTATAATGCCATAATAAGCACTCTTCAACAACTAAACCTTAAAGATGGACGGTAGCGCTACGCTAATGTTTTCGTCAGGTCATCGATTGACACCCGATGTTGTTCGGTAGTATCTCGATCTCGTAACGTAACAGTGTTATCGTCAAGAGTCTGAAAATCAACCGTGACACAGTGCGGTGTCCCGATTTCATCCTGCCGGCGATAGCGTTTACCGATATTGCCGTTGTCGTCCCACATTACTGACTTCAAATTTCGGTGTAATGTCTCATAAACAGTTCTGGCTTTGGTGGTTAGTTCTGGTTTATTCTTTAACAGAGGGAAAACCGCCACTCTGATTGGTGCAAGCTGTTGAGGAAGCTTAAGATAAATCCGCTCTTCCTCATTCACTGTATCCGTAGTGTAAGCAGCCGTCAGCACCGCCATAAGCGCCCGCTCAACACCGAAGGAGGGCTCAATAACATGTGGCACAAATGACTCACCACCATCCTTTGGTCGGTATTCCATACTCTTACCACTCACACGTTCAATATTCTTTAAATCGAAATCGGTGCGATATGCTAACCCCAATAACTCCTCACGGCCGATCGGGAAGTCAAATTCAAAATCAATAGTACGCTTACTGTAATGGGCTCGATCTTGATCTGGTACTTCTAGTTCATGCACGGATTCCTTAGGTAAGCCAAGCGCCTCGCACCATTCATGCACTCGTTTCACCCAGTCTTCGAATACTGTCTCCCACTGGTCTGGGTGAACAAAATATTCAATTTCCATCTGTTCAAATTCTCTGCTTCGAAAAATAAAGTCGCGAGGTGAAATTTCATTTCGAAAAGCCTTCCCCTGTTGTGCGATACCAAACGGTATGGCAGGATAAAAACTATCAACAACATTCTTATAATTCGTAAAAATACCCTGAGCAGTTTCTGGCCGTAGATAAACATCATTGGTTCCGGCCTGATAGTGCTCACCTTCCCTTAGAGTTACTGTCTCGCCAGCATGAGCATCCTGATTAAATTGAATGTTTATCTCATCTGCCAAAGGGCCAATTCTTGTCCTAAACATCATATTAAACTGCCTCGGCTTACCAAAAGTACCTTCTTTGCCGCAGGCTGGGCATTTTGAGGTATCGATCTTGTCGGCACGGAATCGGCTATGGCAATTAGAGCACTCTACTAGCGGATCGGTGAACGTATCAACGTGACCACTCGCCTGCCATACTTTCTGATTCATAAGAATAGCCGCATCAACACCAAGTATATCTTCTCGATCTTCCACAAACATCTTCCACCAGAGTGTCATAATATTACGCTTTAAAGCCACGCCCAGTGGACCGTAATCCCATGTTCCAGCTAAACCACCATAAATTTCACTACCCTGATAGATGAAACCTCGACGCTTCGCTAGACTAACAATATCCTCAAGATTAACGCTACTCATTAGGGACGATTATAAACGAATATGGGTCTGGAACATAGTTCGAACCAACGGAGAAGTACTAGGAAACAGACCATCAAGACCATGTATCTTTTGAAGAATCTCGGGTTTATTACCACTAAAAGCCAACCTTAAAAACTTGATATGATTAGCGGCTAAACTGCCTTGTTCGCTTTGAAAGAGAGTCATACTTTCAACGTTAAATTCATAGCAAGCATCAGCCTGTAATTCGTTGCCCTCATTATCTGTTTTCAGATTGGGTGACTGCCCACTGAGACGCAACAGTTGTACGCTAAACCACTGGTTAATAAGATCAACACTGATTGCTTCATTATTCAATGACTCAAACGCTGTCTGTAGGAGGTTAAAGTAATCAGCTTCAGGGACTTCTTCAGTAGCTCTATTGAGCTGTTTTATGAGCTCATAACCGAGCATTGTACGATTAAGGTCTTTTACTATCTGGCCATAGTGCGTCAGTAATCTGGTAGATACTAAGGTATGTAACTCTCCCTTGCCTTTGATGAGCGTTAGGTGACTCACGCTAAATAATTCAATTCCGCCAGCCAGTTTTGACTTAATCTTACGGACCCCTTTTGCCATCAGCCGTAACTTGCCGTAATCAGGAGTCAGCACGGTAATAATCCGATCTGCTTCACCGAAGTTCGTCCGTGTCAAAATGATACCCTTGGTTGTAAATGGTTTCATAGCTGAGCGATAGAATTGGAAATCGGCGTACGCAAACAGTTCTCAACAGTCCGTATAAGTTGCTGTAAGCTGGTTTGCGGTTTGTAGAGATAGTCAGCAATTCTTAATTGCCGGTATACGATTTGATTATTCTGAAATTCTGTCGGTGGTACTAAGCTATGAAGAATAACCGGGATTGCCTGCCACTCAGGATATGATCTAAATTCATACAAAAATTCAACACCGTTATGAGAACCTAGTTGTAATTCAAGTACTACTGCGTCGGGTAGATTTTTATCGGCAGCATTTATGGCAGCTTGAGCATTGTTGGCGCTATCTACCGTATAACCTACTTGCTTAAAAGCCTGCTTATAAATCTTGGTAAGTGTACTGCTGGATTCAACTAGCAAAATTCTCATACTAGAAACCCGGTTCCTTAAACAAGCTGCAACTGGTGACTTGGGGGTAATATAACCGCTAAACCAGCTTGCTTACGATAATGAGACGTCCGCAAATAACCAGACATAGCTTTTAGAATGCTACTGGCTATAAAAATACCAGCGGCAGAACCATCTGAAAGCCAGATCAATGGCTGTCTGGCCCGCCCATAGAGTTGACTAGCTTGACGAAGCGCTACTGGCGATAATGGAGTTATGTCACTGTAGATACCGGTAGAAATACCGCTAGCCGTTGAGCGCACAACCAACTTAATAGTCGGTAGCTTACGCTCGGGAGACTGCGCCTTAAGAATAACTTTACCAAGATTGAGTAGTGCTGCTCTCAGCCCTACTTGATGAGCCATAACAAGATTTTGACTACTGACTTGCGACTCAATGATTACTCCGTATGGTTTTGCGTAACGCTCCAAACTATGGGCGGTATCATACAGTACTGAAGATAAGGCTACTGGTTCTAGTTCTAGTGTTTGTTGCTCTTCAGCAAGCTGCAATCCAAGCATGTAGCTATCAAGTAGTCCAAGTGCAGCGTGAGCTCCCTGCTCAATCGTTTGCAGCATGTCCTTCGAGATAGTACCAGTCATCTGAGTTAGCTCCGCAGCGTGGCTGATCTCAAGAAGCGGCAGCTTCATATCTTCGGCTACAGCTTTTAACAGTTCCCAGGAATCTGAAGAAGCCTGCGCTTGAATACCTGTCATTTTCCCCACTAGCCCTCCATTCACATCTAGCTGTAGTATAGCACTTCGTCAGGGCGAAAATGAGAAATTCGGAAGTATAACATTATTAAATGTTGCCTCCTCTTGGCTGGATTCCGTCCACAGTTCAATCGTCTGATTTCGTAACGGCACGATCACTTCTTCACCGGTTTGATTATTCTGTCCAACCGTCCCTACTACCATGATGCCGATATTCGAAGGTACCTTTTTAAAGGCAAACGGCGTAATTGTCGCCTGGCCTTGTTGAGCTTGACTCGTGTACTGAGTAACTGCCTGGTCATAACTCTCTGTCAAAATTTGAACTCGCAATGCAAACGAACTTGTTTGAGTTTGAATATTCGGTATGACACCAGGCTGAAAATAACCATCTATTGGCGTCGAACTGGAATCGGCTTCGGCAACATAACCACTCCAGGTTTTCGGGTATTGCAAAACAATACTGCCGAACTCCTGAGGACCGTTATAGGTCAGTAGCGGGTTTTGAGAAGCAAGCGCATACTGCTGGGCGTCCTGTGTTTTTTGTTGAGCGGTGGCGGCAGTAACTGCAACCGCAATTTTCTGGGTAGCGTTATCCTTATAATCCTCTCGGCCCTTGTATGCCCAAACTGCAAATATGGCTGCAACGATAAAAAGCAAAAATACAAAAACAAACGGCATGAGGAGATTATTAACAAATCCGCGTTGTTGAGTTTGCATATCGCTCATGGTAAACCATTTCTTCGGTGTCGTAAAGCCTCGACCATCGCTGGAACTGATAATAATCCTACGTTCCCTTTTTCGGGTTAAAAATATATAACATAAGACCATTGAACGTCTTGGCTGGTTGTCGCTTAGGAAATGCAAATGCTAAACTTACCACCCTTGTTGGGTGATCAATTTCTTGAATAATTTTATTATTCAATTTAGTCATGTAGGGCTTTAGCAAAAACACATAAATCCCATCGCTGCCCTGCAATGAAATATGCCAAAAATTCCGCCAATGAACACTTATAAGCTTACGTTCCCGCCAACATCGAACTTTACAATACAGCACCAGTAAAGGATTTATCTCATAGCCAACAGCTTTGATGCCACGCTTCGCTGCGGCTCGAAGCAATCGTCCATCACCACAACCTAGTTCAAGTAATCTTTCTCCAGGCTGAAGCGCTAACAAGTCGAGCGCTTCATCAACCTGTTTTTTGAGTGTCGGTAAGAAAGGCGCACCGAACAATAACACCGAACTGAATATGAGGATGATAACAACTACCGCAAGCAAGACCCAAGTCATAGTTAAATGCTACGTCTTTTTCGGGAGCTTGGTGATTTTGTTTTGAGCCGTTTTTAGGTAGACTTCCAGCTCTTTGATAAGTTTCTCTCCCTGTTGATATAGATCGATAGCGTCATCAATTGCTACTTCTGTGTCTTGGAGTTGGGCTAATACTTTATCTAGCTCATTGCTTATTGTTTGATAGTCTCTCTTATTGATCGCCATAATCTTTCTTCTCTATGCTCTATTATGAACTTTCGCCTGGATGTGTCCATCGTGAAACTGAATACTAACTTCGTCGCTCTGATGAAGTTCTGTGGCGCTTTTAATAACTTTAGTACCCTTATGAATAATCGAGTAACCCCGCTGTAGAATAGTCTGAGGATCAAGTAATTGCAAAATTTTTCTCTTCATTGCTAACTGATCGTTGACCTGCTTAACGACGAGATTAAGTTGCGTCTCAAGACTACGCCTATAATCCGTAAGTTGCTGTGAAGCAACTTCATAACGCTGATTCAGTACTGACCGAATTTGCTGATGTAATGCAGCTAGCTGTTTCAATAATTGCGTTCTGTCAGGCACCAGCAGCTCAGCCGCATTACTAGGGGTACTGGCTCGTTGATCAGCCGCTAACTCAGCCAAAGAAACATCTCGTTCGTGACCTATTGCTACTAGTGTTGGGATTCTACTTGCAGCGACTGCTCTTGTTAGCATCTCTGTATTAAAAACCTGCAAGTCTTCTGGGCTCCCTCCTCCGCGTGTAATTATGAGGACTTCGGGTGGATAAGTCATTTGACCAAAGTTGTTAATGGCCGTGATTATTTGCGTTTCGGCAATCTCTCCCTGAACCTGGACATCAGCCAACGTTATTTCCAACCCTCCCCACCTATCAGATAGGATTTTAACAAAATCATGATATGCCGCTGACTCAGCCGACGTAATAAGGCCAATCTGCTGTGGTGGATACGGTAGTTGGCGTTTACGGCTAGGTTCAAAGAGTCCTTCCGCATTCAGTTTTGCCTTTAGCAGCTCAGCAGCCTGCTTAATAGACCCTTCGCCGCTTAATTCGATATGTTGCACGGTAAGACTAAAACCATACTGTGGATGCAAGCGTGGCACCGCACTCACTCGAAGCATTAAGCCGTCTTTCAGTGGCCCTGGCAATCGGAAGACACTCCCGAAACAATGAATATTTGACTCGTCATCTTTAAGATCAAAGTATATCCACTTATCTTTACTGACTCGATAATTGGCTAGTTCCCCAACGATTGTAACGATGGGATACGCATATTCTAGCGTCTGATTAAAGACCGCTACAAACTCAGTGACGCTAAAGACTGGCGCTTCACTCATAATTTGCTTGGCTTAAGTTACTGTGCTGAAGTGCTTTGTGATAAAAGTAGTAGCCTGGAGGAACTTGGATAATCGTATTAAGTACCCGGTACATTACCGTCACTGGAATACTTAGTTGCAGCGGTACGCCTGCAGCTACTAATACGGCGGTCATTAGCGCCTCAAAAACACCAAGACCCCCTGGCAAAACAGAAATAAGACCGGCAAAGTTAGCAACAGCATAAGCCAATATAACTGCTCCAAAATTCACCCAATGTCCGAACGCACCGTACACAACATAAATCGATAAAACCTCAGTCAGGTTCGCGATGAGTGCATATAAAAGTGGTGCTTTTAGTTGACGGTAATTAGTGTGAATTAAACGATAATTCTTGTGCAGCTCATCGACAAGATGGCGAATACGTTCAGCTTTAATTGTCTCAGGGTGGTCCGGTCGAAAAATATGAATTAATCCGTTTACAAATCGAGTCACTACCGTGAAAGTAGCATTAATTCGCTCAGTACTACCAATAATTGACATGAAAGCAAGCGTACCGACAATCATCAAAGTCGTTACCGAGCTAGCAACTAATATCGTTATATCGTTAATGTGACCGCCGACCGCCATGAATACCAGACCGAGGAGTAACAGTATCTCAAACGACAGAAATATCAGTACTAATTTAATCATTTGGACTACCGCAGCCTTTCCGCCACTGATCTCGCTTGATCGTAAACGAGCACCGAAGTACGAAACACCCGAGAAACCAGCACTCGGAAAAACACTATTAATAAAATTAAGCTCGAGTGAAATTTTGTATAGAGATTCGTATTTTACTTCGTTACCAACCAGCTGGAATAAACTACGGTACATCCGAGCTTGGGCATCGTAATTAAGGGCTTCGATCGGCACCATAAGCAGCAGGATCCAAGCATGAACCCGTGCCAGATTATTAAATGTTGAGATCAGTTCATGTCGAAGCGCATAAATGATGATGAGCAGTACGGTAACAGAGAGAACGTTTAAAATAATCTTCCAGTGCTTTTCAACATACAAGAACAAGGCATGCTTCATGTTACACACTATTATATCGAAAAGTTTGGCGAACGCGTTATACTCCTTAACATGAATCAACAAACACTGTGTATACTCGGTCGACAATCAGAGTTGGGATTGGCTGAACTTGAGAGTTTATACGGACCGGACGTCATGCAACCAGTCGGCCATGGCGCTGTTCTGATAGATTGCGCCCCGGATTCAATACGATTTGATCGACTTGGGGGTGTTATTAAGGTATGTAGCGTCGAATCAATCCTCCAAGATCCTACCTGGCCCAACATCACATCCTATCTGAAAGCCAGTTCCGAGAAGTACATGACTGACGACAACACTGGTAAGATCACCTTTGGCCTGAGCGTCTACGGAATCGATGTTACACCAAAAGAGGTACTGGCAACTGGTTTAGAGCTGAAAAAAAGCTTTAAAGCCGCAAAGCAGTCATTCCGCTTGGTACCGAACCAGAAAATCGCTCTAAATAGTGCTCAGGTGCTTCACAATAGACTATTACATGGTCACAATGCGGAGCTCGTGTTCCTCAAGGACGGCAATCGAGTCATCTGCGGACGAACCGTTCAGGTACAAGATATAGACGCCTATTCAAGCCGAGACTACAGTCGGCCCCATCGTGATAGCCGAGTCGGGATGTTACCACCGAAGCTCGCTCAAATTATTATTAACCTGGCAGCAGGAACGTTGGACACGGCAAGCACCGTGCTTGATCCTTTCTGTGGAACCGGTGTTGTCTTGCAAGAAGCTGGTCTGATGGGGTTTCTTGTCTATGGTACGGATATTGACGAGCGAATGTTGACGTATAGCCAACAAAATTTGGCATGGTTAGGTTTGCGTACTGGCGTTTTGGCACTTAAGAATCCTCGTTTAGAATTGGGTGATGCTACCAATATGACTTGGCAAAAACCCTTCGACACTATTGCCTCAGAGCTGTATCTCGGCCGAGCCTTTAATCATATGCCGACCCATGAAGAGTTAGAATCCAATCGAACGAATTGTGGAACCATAACTGAAAAATTTTTACACAATTTATGGCCACAAATTAAATCAGGTGATCGGCTCTGTTTGGCGGTACCAACCTGGCAAACAAGACCAGGTGTATTCCTTCACCTTCCTCTCCTTGAACATCTAGAACAACTAGGGTATAATCGAGTAAGTTTTAGACACACTCACAATCAAGATTTGATCTACGCTCGACCAAATCAGGTAGTCTGTCGGGAATTATTAATAGTCACAAGGAAATAACTAGATGGCACACGTTAAAGCTGGAGGCACCAGCAAAAATACTCATGATAGTCCTGGTCAAAGACTAGGAGTTAAACTATTTGGCAATCAAACCGTTAAAACTGGTCAGGTTATTGTTCGACAGGTTGGCCTCAGTAAACGAGCTGGCAAAGGTACCATCTTGGGCCGTAACTTTACGATCCACGCTAGCAAAGATGGCGTTATACGATACCAGACTCGCCGAGTTCGTCGTTTTACTGGCAAAACAGTACGACGAACTGAAGTAGTTGTCGACTAAGAAGCGCTGCTTTATTCTTCGATACGCTGTTTAATCAGCTGAATAACATCTGCCAATACAACTTCTGACTTAACGAGATAATCATCAACACCGAGACTATTAGCACGTTCTCTATCCGCATCCTGACTTAAGGCTGACAATATAATAACTTTTATGTTGGCCGTTTCTCGAGTATTACGGATAATATCAAGTACATCAAAACCGCTCACCCTCGGTAGCATGACATCGAGCAGTATAAGATTGGGCCGGTAAGCAATGGCCGCGGCTAGCGCATCTTCCCCGTTTACTACACGCTTAACATCAAAGCCTTCCATTTGAATACGGTTGATATAAATCGCGGCTAGCGCATCGTCATCCTCAACCATTAAAATACGTTTTTTAGGAACAGCTGGATCGACACTAACAGGAGTGTTGTTACTAGGAGTGGAAGGTGGAGGTACGTTAGTATCCATGTTGTTTTAACACTAGCCTAGTTGGTAGTTTTTTGCAATAAACTGGTCACGAAGCCATTAAAAAGAGGGTTGGGGCGATTTGGGCGAGAGGTAAACTCTGGGTGAAACTGACTAGCAACGAAAAATGGATGGTCTATTGCTTCAATTACCTCAACAAGATGACCATCAGGCGATAGACCAACGGGTCGAATTCCCCACTTCTCATAATCAGAACGATACTTATTGTTACATTCGTAACGGTGTCGGTGACGTTCGACAATCTTACTTTCCCCATATAGCTTCACTGACAAGCTCTTCTTGTCTAACACGCAGGGGTAGTCACCGAGTCGCATAGTTCCACCGGTATTCTCTTTTCCTTTCTGATCAGCCATAGTGTCAATCACCTTATGCTCGGCAGTTGGATCAAGTTCAGCGGTCGTTGCATCGCTCAGCCCATACGATCGGGCAGCAGCGATGACAGCCATCTGTAGACCTAAACATAGCCCCAGATATGGCGTCTTGCTGGCTAAACAATATTGAGCCGCTTTAATCTTGCCATTCAGACCTCTTTTTCCAAAGCCACCGGGCACAATAATGCCTTGGACTTGCTTCAAGCTATCAGGAATTTCAGCACTATTCTCAATTTCTTCGGCATCTATCCATCTAATATCGATATTGCACTTATTGGCCCACGCCGCAGAACGTAACGCTTCTATAACCGACATGTAAGTATCCTGATTATCGAGATACTTGGCTACAACGCCAACCTTAATGGTTTGGCGATAATTCGACAAAGCTCGCTTGACTACTTCTCTCCACTCCTTGTGATCTGGCTTTTTTGCCTTGATGCCAAGCTTCTCGCAAATAACTTCTGCGATACCCGTATCTTCTAACGTAAGGGGTACTTCATAAATAGTTGGCGCATTTGGTATTAAAGCAATTGCCGCCTCTTCCACTCCGCAGAACAAACTTAACTTGGACTTAACACCGACCGGTGCTGTAGTTTCGCTGCGCGCTACTAAGATATCAGGTGATATCCCGAGCCCGCGCAAGTCTCGAATTGAGTTTTGGGCAGGCTTTGTTTTTATCTCCTGGCTAGCACCGAGGTATGGTAAGTACACTACATGGACATAAACACTATTCTCTCGGCGCCCGACCTTAAGACCAAGCTCACGAATAGCCTCTACGAAACTCAAACTTTCATAGTCACCAATCGTGCCGCCAATCTCGACAATATGTACATCAAAACCTTCACCGGCTACTTCTATGTAGTTTTGAATAGCACTCGTCACATGAGGGATAATTTGCACTGAACGCCCAGCGTAGCGGCCAGCACGCTCGTCTTGAATAACCTTTAACAAGACTCTCCCTGCCATGAGTGAGCTACCTTGAGTAAGCTCTTCATCGAGGAACCGTTCATAATGTCCTAAATCGAGATCTGTTTCAGCGCCATCTTTAGTGACATAGCACTCGCCATGCTCTCGTGGGTTGAGCGTACCGGCATCAACATTTAGGTATGGATCACACTTTTGAATATTAACCGTGAAGCCACGGGCTTTTAATAAATTTCCAATCGAAGCCGCAGTAATACCCTTTCCAACTCCGGAAAGAACACCTCCTGTTACAAACACATATTTGGTTGGTCTTTTAGCCACCACACTCTCTCTTTATCTTAATTGATACTAGCGCATATGAGGTGACAAGCGCAAGCTTAAATTAGGATGGTCCCAATAGATGTTACCAGTTGAACCGTATCCTCTTTGATTTCTTAGAGCGAATGAGAGCTCTCTTCTAGTGCGATTCGAGGTATTGTACAGCGGCTGCTTGTTGAGGGTCTTGACCTGATTGACTATCCTGCTGGGTAAGCGATACGACATCATCAGGAGTAATACCCTTATGATTAATGTTCGAACCGTCAGGACGGTACCAGTGAGCAATGGTTACTTTTAATTCCGCGCCCCCTGATAGCTGATCAACTTCTTGAACACTGCCTTTGCCAAAACTTGTTTGACCAATAAGGTAAGCAACTCCGTTATCGTGCAATGCTCCGGCCGTTATTTCAGCCGCACTAGCACTACCACCGTTAATTAGAACTACGGTTGGGATTCCCTGCAGAATATCATTACCGGTAGAGTCGTAAGTCTGGATTATGGTATTACCTCGCTTTTCTTGCATAATCATTTTGTTTGACGGCAACCAAAGGCTTGATACATTGACGGCTGCAGTAACGAGACCACCAGGATCATCTCGAAGATCAAGGATAATGCCTTTTACGCCTGCTTGTTTAAACTTTGCTGCAGCCTCTTGAGCAAGCCCTGATGTATCGCTACTAAACTGACTAATCTGAATATAGCCGATATTATTATCGATTGTCTTAGAAGTAACACTTGGTAACGTGATATTTGCTCTCGTTATGGTGAACGATAACTGATTAGAGCCACGCACGATTTGAAGCGTCACTTTAGTCCCGGCTGGCCCTCGGATATCATCAACCGCCTGATCAATACTCATACCAGAGGTACTCGTACCGTTGATGCTGACAATAACGTCGCCCGCCTGAATACCCGCTTTTGCTGCCGGGAAACCACTTATAGGTGCAACAATTATGACATCACCAGCTGAATCTTGACCAAGCTCTGCGCCTATGCCAGTGAATGAATTATTAAGTTCTTGGTTAAACTGCTGGGCATCGGTAGGATTAAAATATTCTGTGTAGGGATCGCCAGTGGCCTCTGTTAAGCCATTCTTTATACCATCCAAGATCTGACTGGTTGTCAGCGTACCATCATATTGGCTTCTTATGTCTTGATACACCTGATTAACGGATGCGTAACTTAGGTGAGCCGGTAATGAATTTTTTGTATTTCCGAATGAGGGCAAGTTAATGTTGCCATTGCCAACATTAACACCAACGACATAGACCGCTATGATTACTACTACAACGGCTGTAATCTTAATGGTTGTCTGGGTTGATTTCTGTTTTAAAATTTTCCCAATTTTCTCAGTACTCAAAAGATTCTCCCTCCACTATTGTCATGAATTATTATACGTTAATTTGATGGGAAATGGATAAAGACGGGATCGTCGGAGTGTCCATTGTCACGGCGCACAGATCTACTTATGGCTAAGTTGTCTACTGGAAGTGTATGTAGTATAGACCGCCACGACTGGCGTAACTACTAGGAGAGAACTGGCGTTCATCAAACTGGCCATTGTAGTGCTCATTGTATTCGTCAACCGTGATACTATCGCTACCGGGGCCAACCGCTACTACGTACATCGCGTGACCTACGTCACCTGGATCACTATAATCAATATCACGAATGGCGATAGCACCCACTGCTGGTGTTTGGTTCACTGTATAGCCGGCATTTTCGGCAGACGTTATCCACTGATAGGCATCTCCCCAATCAGAAGTCGAGATACCGTATTTTGTAGACACCATATAGGCGGTATAGCTTACGCACTCACGATTGTCCATATTCCAATTGTCTGTAGTAAGATCTTGAGGCTCGTCACAACCCCAATATTTGCCCGGTTCCGTACCGCTCGGAGTCTTCTGCGGGTATCCACCCCCACACAGAGAACCGGTAATTTCTGTGGAGCTACCAGCATCGTTTAATGCAGAGAGCTGTGCTATGAGTTGGTTAGTATCGGCATTGTCACTGGTAATCTGCTGGTTATACTGAGTCTGCTGAGTCTGGTTGTATGAAAGCAACTGCGATTGCTGAGTTTCATCCGAATCCAACTGCGATTGCTGAGTCTGCTGAGTCTGTAATAGTTGGCTTATTTGTGTCTGTTGGCTACTTATTTGATTCTCTAAATCAGTAATCTGCGTCAACGTGTCTTGAACCTGACCTTGTACGGCACTGCGGTATGTTTGAGCATCGACGAAATCGCTGAGGTTCTCGCTTGTAGCGAGTTCCTCAACCGTTGTCATCTGGCCATTGACATACATGGCTTTTATATCAGCAGCAAGAACCGCCTTTTGCTGAGCTAGATTGGCCTGCGCAGCTTGCATTTGCTGCTGCAATGCCACCTGCTTGGCCTGACTGGCTGCAATCTGATTATTTATTGTGTCAATCTGAGACTGTAACTGACTAATAGTTGCTTGATAACTCGCCGCTTGGTTCTGAAGAGTACTTACTGATTGCTGAGCTTGAGTGGTTTGATTATTAAGATTACTGATCTGTTGCTGACAATCAGCCGCACTACTGCAAGTAGCAGCGGTTGCACGGAAACCATACGTCAATGAACCCGATATTAACAGCGTGCCAGCAAGAAAAAACAGGGGCGCTTTTTTGAGGTGCCGAAAAATATCATAACGAGTAGTAATAACTTTTTTTTGACTCATTTTTGTCTTGTTTATAAGCAATCTCAGCATACCATACCCCGCAAAAATTATAAAATACCCTCTTGAGAAGCGACGAACAAAGCACAGGCGAACGCGTTTTTTATAAACTCCACCTTGGCTTTTTAATACTGTTTTTTTATCAGGTCTTGTTGATTTACTTGGATGTTTTGGATTTCAGATACCGCCTAGTAGCAATGATGGAAGAAGCGGTACCAATCAGTATACCAATCACTAGCTGCAACGTCAAAAATAACCAAAAACGGTCTTTAAAATAATTACTGGCATAATTTATATCGAGCAAACCCAAACTACTGGCCTGAAGTGCCGATGATGAACCAATAAATAACAGATATATGATGCCGACCGAGACCAGGGCGGCAATAATACCGTATATCATACTCTCAGCTACAAACGGTCCTCTGATATACCACGTATTTGCTCCGAGTAACCGCATGATACTGATCTCATCACGACGATTAAAAATAGCCATACGAATGGTATTGAAGATGATAAGCACTGATATCAGTGCAAAAACAATGACAGCTATAACACCAGCTTCTTTCATTAAGCTTGTAGTGTGAGCAATCTTATCGATCGCCTCTTTTTCGTAACCCGAGTAAGAGGTGCCCGCCTGAGGATCCTGCAAGCCGATATATTGTGGCTGATCGAGAAAGTTCTTTATGTCTTGGATCTTATTTGTATCAATCGGATCAATCTCAATGCTTGCCGGCAATGGATTACCGCCTGTTTCATTAATGGCCGCAATAAGGGTTTTATTATTACTATTCTCAGCCTTATATTCTGCCAAGGCCTCGTCCTGAGAAATATAACTAACGGATTTTACGTTTGGTAATTTGCGCAGCTGTGCTTCAAACGAATTCAGCTGCTGTGTGGTAACGGAATTATTTAAGTACACTGATACATTGATCTTGCTGTTGATTTGACTGATCGTATTGTTAAAGGCTGCGTTAGCAATGATTGAGAATAATATAATGGTGAGCGTCACAACCATTACGGCAATGGCAGCAGCAGCCAACGATAAATTCCGAGCAAATCCAATCAAACCATTGCGAATAATCCTTGTTAGCGTTATGATCCTTCGTTGCATAGCTATAGCTTATATTCAGCATTTGCTCGGTCACTAACAACTTTTCCATGTTCGATAGTTATGACACGACGCTTGAGTTTATTTACTATTTGCTGATTATGGGTTGTGAGAAGTACGGTAGTACCGAATCGATTAATCTTCTCAAGAACCTTTATCACATCCCACGCATGTTTAAAATCAAGATTTCCAGTCGGCTCATCAGCTATAAGAATTTTAGGCTGCCGTACTATTGCCCGTGCAATGGCAACTCTCTGACGCTCTCCTCCAGAGAGTTCCATTGGCATCCTTTTTTCTTTTCCTGCCAGATTAACTATATCCAAAACTTTCGGCACAGTACGCTGGATTTCATGCCGACTAACACCAACAATCTCCAACGCGAAAGCGATATTCTCAAAAACAGTTCGGTTTGGTAGTAACTTAAAGTCTTGGAACACAACACCGATCTTACGACGCAGGAGTGGCACGTCTTTCTCATTAAGTTTGTCGTAATCGATCCCTCCAACAACTATTTTACCGCTCGTTGGTTTCTCTTCTCGAGTTAACAGTCTAAGTAGTGTTGTTTTCCCTGCACCACTCTGTCCGACTACGATCACAAATTCTTTCGGCTCAATGTTAAGGCTCAATCGATCGAGAGCTGGCCCCATGGCACGGCTATACGTTTTTGTTACCCTATCCAGCATAATCATCTGTTTTATTATAGCAGAGACCACTATCATGTTCGGGTTGAATCTTCACCCTCATTCGGAAATAATTTAGTATTTATTAGCTACAACGTATGATCAAAATACGCGTTAATAAAGTCATCAATCTTACCATCTAGGACTCCATTAACATCACTGGTCTCATAATCTGTCCTCAAGTCCTTGACCTGCTTATACGGGTGTAAAACGTAACTCCTGATCTGATTACCCCACTCAGCAGATTGGCTTGGACCTTTAATCTCGCTCAATTTCTCTTTGTGCTGTTCGAGTTGAAGCTGTACCAGCTTTGAACGGAGTATGGTCAGCGCTGCCTCTTTGTTTTGGAGTTGCGAACGTTCATTTTGAATAGCTACACTGATGGAGGTTGGTATGTGAGTAACCCGCACCGCTGAGTCGGTAGTGTTTACGGATTGACCACCATGACCACCGGAACGGTAAACGTCTATTCGAAGGTCTTTTTCATCGAGCTCAACTTCTCCGGGCCGATCAACTTTAGGAAGTATATCAACTCTTGCAAAACTAGTTTGTCGCAAGTGATCAGCATTAAATGGACTAAGTCGAACTAAGCGATGGACGCCATGCTCACCTCTCAGCTTGCCATACGCAAACGGACCGCTAATCTCAAACGTGGCACTCTTCAAACCCGCCTCGTCTCCAAAAGACTGTTCAAGCATTCTGGTAGTATAATCTTGGCGTTCCGCCCAGCGGGTATACATTCTATATAGCATCTGAGCCCAGTCTTGCGCATCCGTTCCACCGGCTCCCGCGTAAATACTAACAATTGCGTCACGATCATCGTACGTACCGCTAAATTTAAGCTCCTCCTTAATCAGATGAAATTGACTCTCAGCAAGTGCCAACTGTTTTGTGAGGTCTTCCTCTAAACTTTTATCCCCAAGCGTGCTTAACTCATAAATATCGTTGAGACTTTTCTGTAGACTGTGCCATGGTTCAAGACGCTTTTTTAAATTTGCGTGCTGTTTCATAACTTCCTGAGCATGAAGATTATCGCGCCAAAAATCAGATGAGTTTGTCTCTTGCTCAAGTATAAGTTCTTGTTGTCTTAAATCCTCATAGCCAATTTTCTGCAAAGCGTCATTAAAAGACGCCCGCAATTCAGCTATTTTCCGTTGAGTATCTTCCATTACCCCTATTATACAATTAATCTTTCGAGGCTAAATTCCATAACGGTTCAAGTTGTGCCTGCAGCTCACGTACTTGATCAATACCGCAATTTCCTAAAACACCAAAACCCCATACTCGTTCCGTGAACATGTCTTGAGCAATTGCGACAATAGATTTTTTAGTTACCGCTTTGATGCGCTTTGGTAACTGATAATAATCTTCAATAACGTCATCAAAGAAGTAACGTCCAGCATAACCAGATGAGGTACCACCAACCGTCTGGGCACTTCGCTGGAAACGTCCAAATGCATAGGACTGAGCAGCCTCAATATCACTATGATTAAGTTTGCCGCTAAATGTCCTCTCAAGCTCAGTCACTATCAATTCGAATAAGGCAGCAGCATTACTTGACGTAACTTGCGCACCAAACCACCAGTTACTTGCATCTCTTAACTGACTATAGCCAGAACTCATCCCATAAACTAGTCCACGTGCACGAGCAGCCCCAAGAATTTTTGAATAAAAAGTTTCGGTAAGAATAATATTTAGCAAATCGAGCGCATCGGCTTCATCATCATTCATGCGCCGGCGCATAAATGTATCAATATAGAAGTAAAGATTATCAACTGATCTGTTACGAATATAAAGAGGTTCAGCTAAGGTGTGCGGTTGCTCGTCGGGTAGCACTGTTCGGCCATCACCTTGGGGGAGCTTAATAGTACTGAACAACTCTTCGATAGTCTCTCGTCGTTTCGGCGTAATATTGCCTCCTATAACAAAGCGCATGTTAGAAGTCGTATGGGTCCGTTTATAGTGAGCTCTAACATCAGCAAGTTCTACATTACGCATTAACTTTAGACGCTCCTTATCGCTTTTTGCTTGCAGCCCGTATTGTTCCCGTAGAGACAAACCGAGTTGTCTGAAATGATTATTAGCCCTACTGGTCAATTCCTCGCGGACATTCCCAAACTCTGCCGTGAATTCGTCCTGCAAAAAGAGTGGTTGCGTTAGTGCCATTAACAATAAATCCAAAATCCGTTGCCATTCAAAATCAGCACACTCTGCCTCATAGGCTATGTCATAAACAGTCGTTGAGGCATTATTGTAGGCACCGTTTTTTTCAAATTCTGCCTGAAAGTCCCGAGCCCGCGGGATAAGTTTATTAGCCCCCAACAACATATGCTCCATAAGATGCGGCACTTCCATTTTATTCGTGGACACAAGGTACTCACCGGCACGAAAATCAATATCAAATGTCATAACACTTGCTTCTGGGATATGTATCAACAGACCACGACTACCATTTTTAAGAACTAGTTCCGAGACAGAGTGCTTCATAGTTGAACCGGGGCGCTTTACTTCTTTTTGCGGCCTTTAGCTCTACGTTGTCTTTCGGCTTTACGAGCTTTCCGCTTCTGGTTATTGGGTTTCTTGAGAGTTGTTGCTGCCGTTTCGGTCTTGGCAGTAGATTGAAAATCCGTTTCTTCAAACTCGTCTTCATTATCAACGATCTGACCTGCATTACTAATCGACTTACGAGCAGCCCTAGTAATTTCTGTCTCTACTGGACGAGCAAGCTCTTCGCTAGTAATTGGTTCAGCATGAAATAGAGTTCTGATGATATCTTCCCGGAGGCTGATTTGCATTGCGTCAAATAATATCTGTGCCTGTCGGCGATACTCAACCAGTGGATCTCGTTGGCCAACACTCATCCAGTGAATTCCCTGTCGCAAGTGATCCATGTTTTCAAGATGCTGCATCCACAGGTTATCAAGTATCTGAAGGTAAACGTCTCGCTCCACTTTTCGCATGACTTCTGGCGTAAAAGCAACTTCTCTAGCTTCATAAAGTTCTTTAGCCTGTGCCAGCAGAGCCACTTCAAATTTATCAGATTCTGTATCAAATAACCGATCAAGCCCACTTTCATCAAATGGGAACATGCTACGTACTATATCTTCGAACTTATCGGTCGTAAGTAAGGGCGATGCTGCTAATGCTTTTGATTCATCCTCAATCATGAGTAAGATTCGTTTTTTAATGCTAATTGCTCTCAATATCTCGTGACGCATAGCATAAATAGCCTTACGGTGACGGTTCATAACGTCGTCATACTGAACAACATTTTTACGTTGATCGAAATGAAAGCCTTCAACTTTCTTCTGAGCACCTTCCAGAGACTTAGACACCAACCTATTCTCAATTGGCGTTTCGTCATCAACGCTTAATCGATCCATCAAGCCAGCAATCCGATCTCCGCCGAATATTCGCATCAAGTCATCTTCCGTACTAACAAAAAACTGCGTAACACCTGGATCCCCTTGACGACCGGAGCGTCCCCGAAGCTGATTATCAATTCGACGGGATTCGTGACGTTCACTTCCTAGAACAAATAATCCACCAAGTTCAACAATCCCCTTACCTAGGACAATATCTGTTCCACGACCCGCAATGTTAGTGGCAAGCGTTACTGCTCCTTTTTCACCAGCTTTAGCAACAATACTTGCTTCCCTTTCATTATTCTTTGCATTTAAAACCTGATGTGGAATGTTTGCCTTGTTTAATAAATTACTCAGGACCTCGTTCTTCTCAATAGAAACAGTACCGAGCAGGACTGGTTGCCCTTTTGTATGAAGCACCTTTACCTCTTTAATAATGGCGTTGAATTTGCCGGCTTCAGTTCGATAGATTCGGTCGGGGCGATCAGCTCGGATAATTTTTCGGTTTGACGGTATCTCGACAACATCCAGCTTATAGATTTGGTGAAACTCTTCTGCCTCAGTCATTGCTGTACCAGTCATACCAGCCAACTTTTCATATAATCGAAAGTAATTCTGGAATGAAATGGTAGCAAGAGTCATTGATTCCTGTTGAACTTCTACACCCTCCTTGGCTTCTATCGCTTGGTGAAGTCCTTCATTGTAGCGACGACCTTTTAGCAATCGTCCAGTGAATTCATCAACAATTACAATTTCACCATCTTTGGTGACGACATACTCTTTGTCTCGATGAAACAAAGCTTGGGCTCGTAAAGCTTGTTCAAGATGATATATAGTTCGGATATTCTCAGTAGCATATAAATTATCGACACTAAGTATTTCCTGGATTTTTTCAATCCCAGCGTCAGTTAAGATGACCGTCTTACGTTTCTCATCAACTTCATAGTGTGTCTCCGGTTTGAGTTGACGAACAACTTTCGCGAACTGCATATAGGCATTCCCTGTTGTAACTGATGGCGCCGAAATAATTAACGGTGTTCGAGCTTCATCAATCAAGATTGAGTCGACCTCATCAACGATCGCATAATGCAAATCTCTCTGCCGAAACTGATCAACCTCCCGGACCATGTTGTCGCGTAAGTAATCAAAACCAAACTCATTATTCGTACCATAAGTAATATCAGCTGCATAAGCCTCTTGCCTTGAAGTCGGTTTAAGATGATGAAAACGCTTATCTTCGTGCTCTGTATTACTAAAATTCGGATCATAGATAAACGACTGTTCAGCAATAATAACACCGACTTTAAGTCCTAAGAAATCATAAATCTGAGCCATCCAACCAGCATCTCGTTGAGCTAGATATTCGTTCACCGTGACAATATGGACACCTTTTTCCGTTAAGGCATTAAGATAGACTGGTAATGTCGCTACGAGTGTTTTACCTTCACCAGTTTTCATCTCAGCAACGTTGCCTTCATGCAAGACCATCCCACCCATGAGCTGAACATCGAAATGACGCTGGCCAAGTGTTCGCGTAGCAGCTTCTCTTACGACTGAAAACGCATCAGGAAGAATCTTATCAAGCGTTTCTTTCTTGAGCCGCTCTTTCAAAACCGCAGTTTGAGTCTGCAGTTTTTTATCTGACATCTTCTTATATGTCTCGGCTCGTGCGTTAACTTCCTTAACACGTTTTCGAAGACGCTTCAGTGTTTTAGCTTGGGGGTCACCAAGCACTCTCTTAAATATACTTTTGGCCACGCGCCTGTTCCTCCCTTGAGTTGGCGATTTAGGTTATTTCATTTAATTGTAGCTGTTTTTTCTGAAAAATTGAACTATTTTCCAAGCTTCGAAGCTAATGTCAGGCTCCTCCAAAACGAGAGAGCATGCGACGGTAAAACTTTGGGTCAGTGTGTAGCTGCTTATACTTACGGAGTTGGGTCTGGAGTTTTGTCTCAACAATATCGATTGCCGCATACATATTAATAGTGCTCTCGGTAGAGGTAATAACTTCGTGCGGTAAGTAAAGTACCACCTCGCAGATGCAACTTTTCTTATCATGCGCTTTCTCCTCTTTGAGTGTAACTTCTGCATGTAGGCTTGGGCGCAGACGTTTTGGTAGAAATCGATCACACTCTCCAATCTTTTTGGTGACATACCGCTTTAAGCTATCATCAATCGTCATATGTATTCCAGCCATTTCCAGCTTTGCAATCATGTAAAACTACCTCCTTTTAATTACAAGTTTAGATTTCGGTCTTTGTACTGCCGAATAAATACGGACGAAGCACTTCAGGCACTACAACATGCCCTTCAGCAGTTTGGTAATTCTCGGTAATTGCCGCAAGAATCCGTCCCATCGCGAATGCCGTACCGTCGTTTGTGTGGGCAAACTCTATATCGCCATTAGCTCGCCTGACCCGTGTTTTTAATCGACGAGCTTGATAATCGGTCATATAGTCAGCAGTATGAGTCTCACGATACTTACCTTCCCCAGGCAACCACGTCTCAATATCAACACCCCTCGCATTTGGTTTCCCAATATCGGCAGTACACTTGAGTAGCAGCTGATATGGTAAGCCAAGTTGGCTTACCAAGTATTCTTGAAGAGCTATCAATAATTTATGCTCATCGAGGCCAGTTTCAGGAGTGCTAAACACTTCCATTTCGAGCTTATCAAACTGATGCATACGAATAATACCTTCGGTGTCTTTGCCGTATGTACCTGCTTCGCGACGGAAGCTAGTAGCATAACCAATATAGCGAATCGGAAAAACCTCTTCTGCCAATATTTCATCCATGTACATGGTACATAAGCTATGCTCCGCACTAGCGTTAAGCCATAAATCGTCATCAGCCAATTTATAGGTCACTTCTTCGGCATTTAAGCGAGCCGAGGCTTCGTAAGGCGCAGTTCTTACAACTGCTGGTGGTAGTATTGGCACAAATGGTTTTGGGGATATCGCAAGATGGTTTTCATCTATCAGTCTTTGTAAAACTTTTTCGTCAGTCAGCTGGGACATTACAAATTGAATGATCGCAAATTGTAGTTCAACCAGGCCGCCTTTTAAGTAAACGAATCTACTGCCTGCAACTTTAGCAGCTCGCTCCTTATCAATCAGGTTTTTTGTAGCTTCTATTTCCCAGTGAAATTTTGGCGCAAAGTCAAAAGCCGGGGGTTCACCCACCTTTTTTGCAACTTGATTCTCAAGTTCACTAGCACCCACAGGAACATCATCAAGGGGCATATTGGGGACCTGCAACAACAGCTTATTATACTGTTCTTGAACGGTAGCTAACTCGGTTTCGAGTTTAGACAATTGTTCTTTTAAGATGCGCCCATTGCTCACCTGCTCCTCGGTAGGTTTTGAATCCTTCTGTACAATTTGTTGATTCCGTTTCTGACGAAGCTGCTCGGTTTCAGATAACAACGCCCGCCTCTTTTTATCAAGCTCTAATAGCTCTTCAACAGCTACTGGGTAGCCCTTCTGTAACGCTTTTTCCTTAACAAGTTCGGGGTTATCTCTAATGAATTGGACGTCTAACATACTTCTAATTATAGCCTCTCACAGCAATTATCGTTTTCTCAATGCTTCAAGCGTCAATGTGGTTCGAGCTTTTGCGTAACTACAGTACTCGCAATCTTCGCCAGGACTAGGCATGGTCGATTGTTCTAAGCATTCTTTCATCTTGAAAATTACCGGTTCAATCCACTCGTCATTTCCAATATACGGTATCACTTTAGTACGAAACTCAACTTTATCAAAGAAACCATCAAGATCAAGACGACCGTTCGTATAAACAAAGTAAGCAGTATTGCTCACATTAAGGTCATTATGACGCAGCAACCATTGATATATCTCAACCTGTCGCTTATAGGCAATTTGCCACGGCGCATCAAGACTCACTTCGCTTTTCTTGGCAGTAGCTTTGTAATCAACTACCATCACTTCGCCGGCCGGGTTAGTCCATAAATCATCAACTGCTCCAAAAATCAGCAGGTTGGTGGGTTTATGAAGATACTGAACACCAACAAAATTCTGACGCCATTTTTCAAGTTCGCTATGCGCAAAAGGGATCGCGTCCACCTCAAATTCAAGCATTAGTGGATGCGGTTTACCGTTCCTCCTATATTCATCAAACTCTTTTTTGAATAATTCGTCGACTGCCTTATTAATCTGAAATGGTGGAGTATCAGGTTTGCTGATTTTGAGTCTCCGATCAAGCCAGAAGCAACGTGGACAATTAACAAAGTCATCTATCTTACTCCGGCTGACCTTATAGGCTGTTTTTTGCCCTGGTTGATACGGTGTTGTCCTTGGTCTAACAAAGCTCTTCATACTAACCTATTGTATCAGTCCAACTTCTATTTATAGATTTTGTCGGGTCGTTAAAGGTCTGTTGTGCCATTGATAGAACCGATGATCCGCGATAGATCCGACGGACTCTCTGCAAGTGCAAAAGGCTTTAAGTCTCGCAATATTTCAAGCGACGAGAATCCCCATGTTACGCTGATGCACCGGATATTAATCTCTTTGGAAGCTTCAACATCTCTGCCCTCATCACCAATATATATACTGCCTTCTGCCGTTAAGTGATTCCGTCTTAAAAACTTCTTTATTGCAGCCGCCTTACTAAATAAGCCGATTCCCCCATAAACTTCCTCAAAATACTGATCAAGTTTATAGCGTTTTAAAAAAGTCAGAACGTTTTGACGACTATTAGAACTAATGATAAACAGTCGATGACCGCGTTCGTGAAGACTAACAATTTGGTCGCTGATACCCGGAAAGATTTTCACTTTTATCATATGATTCGTCATAGCACGTCTTCCTCGGACGAGCAGAAACGGGGTCCGCCACCATGGAATATGGAGACGCTTGGCTATTTCAAGTAACGGTAGACTCCGCAGTTGTTTAATTTCTTGGTCACTTAGTTCATGATGTGGATGAGAAATTTCATAAAATACCTCGAGAATTTCCGAAAAGCTATCTGCAATTGTGCCATCAAAATCAAATATGATATCAATCATTGTTAATGAAGCGCTCCGGCCACAACCTCCCAGGACACAAGGCTTATCATGACGAATCCTAGAACAACAAACACTCCCTCGGCATATAGAGATTCAGCCCATAGTTTAAACTTGGTCATTTCAAAATATAAACTTACAAACCGGGCTATTAGTAGAATGAGGATCGTAACAGAAAGACCGTAGACGAAAGCCGGCAAACTGGTACCGCCCAAAACGTTAGTGCCAATATCATAAATGATAAAAACCAGCCACGGTAGAAGCCCAACTCCACAAGCAAGTGGGTACAGCCATTTATAAAGTTGCGTGTTTTTTGTCTGACTCAACTCCACAACAAGAACTAATATACTAACCAGAACGGTGTCACCAATAATTAATAATAGTGTAGCCAAGTCATCTATACCGCTGAGAAGCCCAAGAATAACCAATATTAAGCTTGTGGAAACGGCATATTCTACCCAGCGCGCTTTATTAACGCCTTTCTTTAAGTCCAATTCATAATCGGGACGATATGTGGTTAGTAATATCAAGCGAACTACAATCGAAAAAGTTAGTAAAATTACGATTATGTATAATAAGTTAACGTCATAAATGTGATGAATACCGATTGATTTTATAGTCTTACCTGCTCCAATTGATAGTAATTGATCACTTGTAAGATAATTTGATGTTATTGAAAATATGTCAGCATGACTTATAAGTGCGACAACTATGACTTGAACTACATACAAAATAGCCAGCAGTCCGCTAAGCTTATGTAAGTTCGCCAAATTGACATATGCCGGTGTTTTTAGTTTTTTCATATTGCCCTCCCTCACGACTCTTCGTTCGATTTAACCTTTGATTCCCCTTTAAAGACTTCTGGATAGATTCCCTTAGTAACTTCATCGAATTCTGTGCGCAGTTGTGGAAACGGCACCCCTTCTCTTGCAGTTACACCCTCAAACAGCCAGAAGACCCGCTCAGACGAACCCCAACCGCACGTAGGAGGCATACCATATTCAAGCATTTCTATGTAATCAATATCCAACATCATCGCCTCTTGATCTCCAGCGTCACGAAGCGATTGCTGTTCCATGAAACGTTGGAGTTGATCTTGCGGATCGTTAAGCTCACTGAAGCCATTACCAAGCTCTGAGCCACCAATAACAGCCTGGAATCGTTGAACCGTCTCAGGACGCTCAGAATTTGTCTTAGCAAGTGGACTGATGAAGGTTGGAGTATTAACCAGCCACGCAGGTCCAGCAATCTGTCGTCGAATATTCTTCCAAAGTTTATCAATACCTCTTGGTTTACTCTCGGTTTGTTCCACTTCCAGCTTATTGTCAGCTAAAGCTTTCTTAATATCATCAATACTGCAATTAAATATATCAAGATTATAGTGCTGCTTGATTGTCTCTGCGTAATCCATTTCTTCCCAGTCCTTCGACAAGTCCACTTCAAGACCATTGATGGTAAAGTTAAGTTTGTCATAGGTCTTCTGGATAACCTGACGGTACATATCGGTCATAAACTTTACGCCATCTCTCCAATCGGCATATGCCCAATACCACTCCATCGCTACGTGCTCCGGTAAATGTTCATCGGAGTAATTCTCGTTACGAAAACGTGGTCCAATATCAAAAATCTTTTCATAGCCACCACCAATCAGCCGCTTAAGTGGTAGCTCATGGCTGATACGAAGATAGAAATCTTGATTGAGGGCATCCATATGGGTAACAAAAGGTGTCGCGTCAGCTCCTCCAATAGTATGTTCAAGGACGGGGATATTAATCTCAATAAACTGATTATCAAGAAGGTGTTGCCGGGTTGCTTGCCAGAAATTACTACGCCGGATAAAACGTTGGTAAATATCACTATTAACATTTAGATCAACATAGCGCCGACGTAATCGTTCTTCCTTATTCGAGAAACCATCACGAGTTGTAGGGAGTGGCCGGAATGTCTTGACGAGTATACGTAACCGCTCTACTTCAAGTGATACCTCACCTGTCTGTGTTTTAATTATCTTCCCTGTCGCAGCAACAAAATCACCATTATCTAGCAGGTTAATCTCGTCAAAGTTAAGCTCACTATTAGTATGGTCTGCACTCGTGAGGCTATCGCTTCGTATGAATAGCTGTAGCTGGCCACTGGCATCACGTATAACAATAAAAGCCAGCTTACCGATCCTTCTAATTGTAATGATACGACCGACGACACTTGCCGTTTGATTTTGCAGTTGATCAAATTGACCGGAGATCGTCGCAAGATTTTGAGTACGTTCGACGTGTGCAGGATAAGGATTTACCCCTAATTTCTTCAGATCCTGCAGTTTACGCAACCGCTCATCACGTAGTTCCTTTAATGTTGCCATTCTTCCCAGAGTATATCTGTTATGACGCAAAAATACTAGCGATAATTGACCAGAAAAACGTCCTCATGACTAGCGCACCACAATGTGACACCACTCATCTATGCAATGTCACGTATTGTTATAATTTAGGCGATATCAACTATCTTATAGGTATTGGTTTCATTGGGAGTCTCGATCTCAACATTTTCGTTTTCTTTTTTACCAAGCAATGCCTGTCCAATTGGTGATTCATCCGATATCTTGCCCGCTAGAGGATCAGCTTCTACAGTACCGACCACCTGAAATTCAAGTGTCTTACCATGCTCGTCCTGTAATTTTACCGTTGAGCCTAGACGAACTTTTCCGTCGGTCTTTGCAGACTTAATGAGTTCTACGTTCGAAAGAATATGCTCAATTTCAGCAATACGTGCTTCATTCCGCTCTTGTTCTTGTCGCGCTGAACTATACTCAGCATTCTCATTTAAATCACCGAACTCACGAGCAGTCTTTAAGCGTTCAGCAATGGGGCCACGCTGAGCAATAAGCTTCTCCAGCTCAGACTTGAGCTCATCAATACCTTGTTTAGTAAGCAAAAACTGTTTCTTCATAAATATTATTTCCTTTCTCAGTCCTCAATAGTTACAGGAAGTCTGATGATGGTAGGATCACTATTATATCAATTCGCTATACTTGATACCAGCAATTTCGTAAGTTCTACCTCATCCAATAACTGTGTGTCGTGATCTACTCGTTTCTTTAACTCAAACTTATGTTCTGCAATAGTTTTTTCACTCACCACAATCCTATAAGGGATACCAAGCAAATCTGCATCCGCGAATTTCTCTCCTGCACTTACATCACGATCATCATAGAGTACTTGAATACCCTGATCCGACAAACGACCATACAGTTGATCAGCTTCTTTTTTTGTTTCCGCACCGTTACCTAGGCAAGCAAGGTATACGAGAGCAGGAGCAATGTGTACTGGCCAAACAAGCCCTTTATCGTCAGATAGGCATTCGGCAATTACTCCCATTAATCGAGTGATACCAATACCGTACGATCCGAGTATGACAGGTTTTTGATGTCCTTCTTCGTCTGTAAAATATAAACCGAGTTGGGCTGATTTCCCACCTCCGAAACTAAATATATTACCGACCTCTGCTGCCGGCAGTTCTTCAAGTTCTTCCCGCTTAACTCCAACTGTTTGTAAGACCTCATCAGAATCGATTACCTCTTTATTGATTGCGATGTTTTTGGATCGATCAATGTAAATCGTATCCTCACCAGCTTCGGTCAGAGTCTGAAACTCATGGCTAAATTGGGTAAATGCTCCCCCAGAAGCGAATGTGAAGAAGGTACGATCACCGAGCCCAACTGCATCGAAGATTTTGAGATATGACTTTGTAACTCGATCATAGAACTCTTGGTGTTCCTCTTCGCTACGAGAGTAAGAGTATAGATCTTTCATTAAAAATTCACGCGAACGAAGTATGCCACTTTTTGCTCTAACTTCATTGCGTAACTTATTTTGAAACTGATAAACGCTAATCGGCAAGTCTCGATAACTTGACACAAACTCACACATCATTGAAGTTATCTGTTCTTCGTGCGACCAAGCAAAGCCTACATCGCTACCACTCTTTAGTTTTGACTTAAACCAAATATCAACATTTTCATCGCTCCAACGATCAGTCTGCTCCCATAGTTCTTTTCTTTGCAGGCTGGTCATCAATATTTCTTGCGAACCAAGTGTCTGCATTTCGTTACGAACTATCTTCTTAATATTTTCGACTACTTTTAGGCCTAATGGCAGAAGCGCATACACTCCTGCTGAGTCTTTATAAATATAGCCAGCCCGTATAAGCAGCTTGGCATTGCGAGCAGTTTCATCCGCAGGCACTGACTTACTTGTTTTTGTAAATAGTTGCGACGTCTTCATGGTATCTTTCTATCATATTATCTGTTGGACAGCGTTCATCTACTGAGATTGCTTACATTGACTCATTGTACCTTACTATCAGTGGAGTAAAAATAGCGACACAAAGGCAATCAAATTCTTGAGAGCATGCAGCCCCATACCCGCATATAAACGACCAGTCCTCTCTCTTAACCAACAAAGTACTAGCGACAAGGTAAAAGTATCTATACCAGCAATCCATAATAATCCACTTCCACTCTGCCCTTCCAAAAGATGGGGGCTCGCAAAAACCAGACTGGTGATAATAGCAGCCCAGATAAGAGGAAGTTTCTTTCTCAATCCACTAAATAAAAAGCCTCTAAAGGCAATCTCTTCCGCGATCGGAGGCAATATAACTAAGCTGATAAAAACCAAAATTAAAACCGGACCGTGAGTAGTAGTACTGACCCCAACATTTTGGCTCTGATCAATAATCTTAAGATTGATGACATGTACCGCTTTTAGCATGCCGACTGCTGTCAGGTAGATAAGAAAGTAAACGAGATATGCGGCAAATGGATACAATGCATCAAGTGGTTTAGGACGTGTTAGCCCAATTGCTCTTCGGTTACTTTTCCGCCATCTGATGTACAACAAGATAGAACCGACAGTAAATACTTCGGCAATAACAGTAAAAACAAAATCTCCAAGGTTGGAGTTCAACCAATTCACAACTTGGTTATAGCTATGGTGAGTAAGTAGCGGGTAAACGGCTATCAAGAGAATACCAACGATTTGTGATAAGACAACAACTAATAGAGTGATGATAACAGCACTCAGAGGTCCCCAAGTAACACCGGATGAGGGTAGCTTATCCTGCTTCGGTTTTTTTGCTACCGATGCTAATTCAGAAGTTTCTTGTTTTGACATCGACTATCGTAATTAATACCATCAGCGTTAGCAAGACTAAAAAGCTAATCCCATAAATGACGGACTCCGTTTGCTCGGTTAATGGTCTGTGCAGTCCTCTAAAAAGTATTGTTAAGAATAACTTACCTCCATCAAGCACAGGTATAGGCAAAATATTCACCACGGCTAAGCTTAAGGATATGATCGCAACAATCATCAGTACAAATTGATAACCTAGGACACTTCCGTTCTTGAGTATTTCGTAAACTCCAACAGGACCGTGAACTTGACTGGAAGCCTGAGTTTGCCCTGCTTCTCGGGCAGCTTTATTGTGAGTAACCAGGCCAGCAATCGTTGATCCCAAACCTTTAAAAGCTAAACCCAGTCCATGCAAACTCAAACCTGTATATTGGACCATAACACCGGCTGCTTCAATCGGGGCTGACCAGGTTGCTCGCGTAAGTGATATACCCTTCTGGTCCGTTTCGTCGACAACACCCAAGTAACCTTCTGGGTGATTTTGACTAGCCGCCAGACTAACAGCGTGAGCAGTTCGTAAAGTGACTGTCTGTGTATATTGTTTATTGTTCTGTTTGTAAACAACGGCTACTTTTTGACCAGCAAACTGTTTGCCTAGATTACTTAACTGCTCGCCGTTATTAACGTAAACCAAGTGGTTTATCGGACCAATTGCAACTAAGGTGTCATCGGCTTTAAGACCTACACTGGCTGCAGGTGAATGGGCTTCAATGTTGTCGATCACAACCGAAGTAGTAACTTTTTCGATGTAATGCGTATCACTCTTGATTGAGAATTGGTTATTTATTAGCTGCGGCATACCAAGCCAGCTTAATGCAGTTAAGAGTACGAAAGCAGCTAAAAGATTCATCACAATGCCTGCTAGAAGAATCTTGGCTTTGATACTTAAAGAGGAACCACCATACGTATGGGCGCCAGTATCAGCATCATGTTCACCTTTCAGACGCACAAAACCGCCCAATGGCAACACATTAATACTGAATATCCACCCTTTTTTGGTCTTTCGCTTCCAAAGCCGCGGCGGAAAGAATATGCCAAACTCTTCTACTTCAACACCATTGCGACGGGCAACAATAAAATGGCCAAATTCATGCACAACTACAAGGCATATAAATAACGCCAAACCCAGAATCAGCAGTCCGAGTGACATTAATCTACTCTCCTATAATGAACACTAATAACTAACATTTATTACCTCTATTGTAGCAAGTTTGTTGGGTGAAAGCTTACGTTAAATTTAGACTGTTAATATCTCAGTCTCTTTTGTTTTTGCTAATTCTTCTACCGTATTTTTCTGTTGTCCCATAACAGCATCAATTTCCTTCTGGATCCTTTGTTGGTCATTTTCACTTAACTCTTTATCCTTTTTTGCCTGATCAACAGCTTTGAGGGCTTCATGGCGCACATTTCGTAGGCTGATCATACATTCCTCAATCTTTTCACTAAGTCCCTTTACTATCTGGTGTCGACGTTCCTCGGTTAAGGGTGGAATTGGCACCCGCACCACTCGACCGTCATCCATAGGATTAAAACCAAGTGACTGATTCCCTCTTATCGCTGCAGCAATAGCCTGTAGGTTACTTGGATCAAATGGCGTAATTTGCAATAACTGCGGCTCGGGTGCAATAACAGTACCCACCTGGTTCAGTGGCATGGTTGTACCATAGACTTCTACGGTTATACCATCCAACATTGCCGCACTGGCTCGTCCGGTGCGAATCTTTTTTAATTCATCGGCGAAACGATCAGTAGCTTGCCGCATCTTTTTTGTAACATCATCAACTATTTGATTTGGGTTCATACTATCCTTCTACGCTGATATTATATGCTCACTTTGATGTAATTGAATAACCTAACAAGAATTATTTGTAAGAACCAATGCTCCTACAAATTAGACGTCTAAAAGCTCACCAAGAGCCATCCGGCTGAATCGACGAACAACTATATTCTCACCAAATACAGCATTATGTTCTTGGACATACATACCAACCGTTTGATCTGGGTTCTTCACGAATGGTTGATCGAGTAAACATTTTTCTGCAAAGTATTTTTTTACCTGTCCATCGACTATTTGGTCAATCATATTATCAGGCTTGCCTTCAGCTTTTGCCTTATCAGCAAATTCTGTTCTTACTCGCTGCAAGTCTTCAGAAGAAATCTGTTCGGAATTAACATATTCAGGACTACTCGCTGCAATATGCATTGCAATGTCTTTTACAAAAGCGGTAAATTTTTCGTTGCGAGCTACGAAGTCAGTCTCGCAATTTACTTCAACAATAACACCAATACGATTGTCATGATTATATGTCCCAATAACACCCGCCCTGGCTTCCCGTTCGCTTCGTTTTTCTGCTTTAGTTAAGCCCTTCTTACGCATTTGAGCCAATGCGGTATCAAAGTCACCCTTACTATCTTCTAAGGCCTTCTTGGCATCGGTCATACCAACACCAGTCAGTTCGCGAAGTCGTTTAATTTGATTAATATCTACCGCCATTTTATTCCTCCTTTTCTGGTGCTTTCTCTGGTGCAACGGTATCTGTTTTATCAATTGATTTCTTTTTTGCACTTCCCTGCTCAACAGCCTGTTTAACATAATCGGCTATTAATTGGATAGTTTTTATCGCATCGTCATTGCATGGTATAGGATAGGTTACAAGCGTGGGATCAGCATTCGTATCAACAAGTGCCACTACCGGTACACCCAGCTTACGGGCTTCTTTAACTGCATTCAGATCGTTGGTAATATCAATTACAAAAACCGCTCCAAGATGGGTATTCATGTCTTTGATACCGCCGTACAATTGATTCATCTGATCGATTTCTTCTTGAAAATGCTGAACTTCCAACTTACTGTACTTATTTGCCAACTCGCCGGAGTCCATTCGATTCTCAAGGTCCTTAAGATGTTTGATACGAGCACTGATGGTCGACGTATTTGTTAACATACCACCAAGCCATCGTTCAGTAACATATGGCATCCCTGTCGATTCAGCCAACTCTTTGACAATATCTTTGGCCTGGCGCTTAGTACTAACAAATAAAATTTGCTTTCCTTCAGAGGAAACTTTATTAAGAAAGTCTAGTGCTTTCTCAAGCCCATCAACCGTCTTAGTTAGATCAATGATGTGACTACCAGCACGTTTCCCATATATATACGGGGCCATTTTAGGGTGCCACCTACTACTGTTATGCCCAAAGTGAGCACCTGCTTCTAAAAGTTTTTTGATATCCACGTCAACCGTAGCCATCTTATATAATCCTTTCATCTTCGTGAGAGGTTTGACCCAAAAGAATCTTACAAAGAAATCTTTGGGAGGATTAATACCTCATCACTGCTTAATTAATCTCAGGTACCGATTATAACAGAGAAGAGAGAATAAACAAGCTGATTCGTACTCGCAAACAACATGTAATATGCAGGATCTAATTAAGTACTTGACCAAAGCCTAACAGAGGTGCTACACTGATTGCCTGCATGAAGAAAGATATACATCCAACTAATTATAGGCCGGTTGTTTTCCAGGATCTTAATAACAATCAGACCTTCTTAATTCGTTCGACGGCCCCTACTGATGGAGTCATCACACTTGATGGTGTCGAATATCCACTTCTTAAAGTTCATATCTCTAGCGCATCCCACCCATTCTTTACTGGTGAGGAACGCATTATGGATATCGAGGGACGAGTCGATAAATTTAAGGCACGAGCAGCTGCCGGACAAGCCGCACGTCAGAAGCGGGCATCAGCAGCCATTAAGCAGACACAACGAAAACTTGACCGTATTAAGAAATCAGAAGACGCTAAAGAGCCTACTCTTAATAAGACCACGGACTAAAAGTATCTCTTTTACCCCTAAGTGTTAGTGAATTTAATAGGCTTTTCGTATACTTGATTAGTAGTCATTATGGAGCAAAAAGAACCCCTACTTCGACAAGAGTTAGATTCCCTGCAGGAGCAACTCGAAGATCCTGCGATCTATACTGCAAAGAATTACCCAACCCTTGCTAAACGACGACAAGAGCTAGAAGAAATTATTGGCCTGTTCGATAAGTGGCATCATTTACAAGAACAAACCGATCAAACAACCAAGTTAATGAGCGAAGGTGGAGAATTATCAGAGCTTGCTGAATTAGAGTTAGCAGAGTTGGCGAAAGAACAAACAAACACCCAGCAGGCACTGACTGCTGCACTAACACCTAAAGATCCTAACGCTGACCGAGATGTTGTTATGGAAATTAGGGCGGCGGCTGGCGGCGATGAGGCCAGTTTATTCGCTGCTGATCTATACCGTATGTACACACGTTGGGCGGAACGCCATAACTATAAAATCGAGCTCATGAGCCAAAATTCTAATGAAGTTGGTGGATTTAAGGAAATAATCTTTTCAATTCATGGCGATGGCATTTATAAACAATTACGATTTGAGGCAGGCGTCCATCGTGTACAACGAATACCAACTACCGAATCTCAGGGCCGAATCCATACTAGCACCGTAACCGTAGCTGTTTTACCTGAAGCTGAAGAGACTGACATCGCAATTGATCCAAGTGACCTCCGAATCGATGTCTACCGCAGTAGTGGTCATGGCGGACAATCTGTAAATACAACTGATTCCGCGGTCCGTATTACTCATATACCAACAGGGATTGTGGTTACCTGTCAGGACGAGAAATCTCAGATTAAGAATAAGCTAAAGGCACTATCGGTATTGCGAGCACGCTTACTGGCAATAAAGATAGAAGAAGATCAGAAGCAGCTCAGTGATGCCCGCAAGCAGTTGATCGGATCAGGTGATCGCTCGGAAAAGATCAGAACTTATAATTTCCCTCAAGACCGGATTACCGATCATCGGATCGGATATTCAAGAAGTAATCTGCCAGGCGCATTAAGTGGTGATATTGATGACCTAATAGAACACCTGCTGGCATATGAGCAAGAACTCCTTACAAAAGAACAGTGATTGGCTACAACAAGCCTCTGCAGAGTTACGGGCCAAGGGGATTGGAACGGCACAGCTTGATGCGCTGGTACTACTTGAAGATTGCCTTGGCAAAGATCGCGCTTACTTACTTGCCCACCCCGAGTTAACCATTAGTCCAGATCAGTTATTGATCTTAAAAAGACAGCTTACTCGTCGTTCAGAGCATACCCCTCTTGCTTATATTAGACAGAAAACTGAATTTTACGGTCGTGATTTTTATATTGATGAACGAGTTCTTGAACCTCGACCAGAAACAGAAACAATGATTGAGATGCTGGCGAAATGTGATTTATCTCAAACCACTCGGCTAGCTGATGTCGGTACAGGCTCTGGTTGTATAGGAGTTACGGTCGCTTTAGAGTTTCCACAGTTAACGGTTGATATGTACGATATAGACAAAGCCGCCTTAGTTGTCGCAAAAAAAAATGCAAAGCATTTTGGAGTGAAGTTAAGCTATTACAGTTCTGATCTGCTTGAGCCCACTATCCACAACTATGACATCATAATGGCCAATCTGCCCTATGTGCCTGACCATTTCCAACTAAACTCTGCTGCCGAGGCAGAACCACGTATTGCAATCTTCGGAGGTAGTGATGGTCTTGATCTATACCGGAGGTTATTCAAGCAGCTCAAAGCTTTCCCTTGGAAACCGCGTTTAGTTATGACCGAGAGCTTACCCCCTCAACACGAGCACTTGGCAAGTATCGCGGCTAACGCTAATTTCCAATTAACGACTACTGATGATTTTATTCAGTGCTTTACTTTTAACTCACCGGCTAACTCGTAGGAGCGGTTCCAAGAGTAGCTTTGATAGATATTGTTTTACCGGCTCTGTTAACAGTCAGCGTGACCGTCTGACCAACTGAATCTTGATCGAGAATTGAGGTTAAGTCATTATTCTCGTTAATCGGCGTACCGTTGACCGCCGTAATGATGTCACCTTCCTGCAAACCAGCCTGAGCTGCTGGACCACCAGCGATAACTGTTGGTTCACCTACGGCGGATGAAGACGGAATATACGCACCATTATTAACACTGAGGTTATACTGCTGGGCCACGTCATTAGTGAGTGGTATATAAATAACCCCTAGGTATGGCTGTTCGAGTTTGCCGGTTTGTTCAACACTCTTTATGAGACCCGTAACTTCGTTGATGGGGATTGCAAAACCGATATTCTGAGCGTCACCCGCAATTGCTGTGTTAATCCCAATTACTTCGCCACTAAGGTTAACCAGTGGTCCACCAGAATTGCCTTCGTTAATAGCTGCGTCAGTCTGGAAAAGATCAACAAGGTTCTCGCTACTACTCCCTGTACTATCACTGGCCTGCAAACTGCGTCCATATCCGGATATGATTCCACTAGTGACAGTATTCTGGAACTGGCCAAGGGCATTGCCGATGGCAACTACTGCATCACCAACCTGCATCTGGCTAGAATCACCTAATGTTGCAGGTACGAGCGTTTTCCCATTGAGGTTTGGAATCTTAAGAAATGCAATATCAAGGCTATCGTCATCAGCTGTTCGGCCGACAACCTGAACGTTGTTATAGGTGGTCCCATCAGATAGAGTTACGCTAACACTTGTTGTGCCATCAGGTATAACGTGACGGTTTGTAATAATCAGGCCATTAGCAGAAATTATGATACCAGTACCCGCATCTTCTTCTGTGCTGTCACCAGAATTGCCGCCAAATCCAAATGTGTTAGAACCGGCCGTTTGACTCGTTACATCAACCGATACAACACTCTGTCCAACAGTCTTCGCTATACTGCTAATGACCTGACTCTGGCTACTCACGACCGTCTGCTTTGAGTCAATTGGCGAGGTTAATGTACTATTTGCGTTATGGCTGTCAGCACCGACCCAACCACCGAGAAAACCGGCCGCTATACTGACAATGACTAAGAATATCGCATTGAGTTGCTGAGGTTTCAACTTTTGGTGCTCAGGACGATTCCCTCTAAATAAATGAGGTGGTAGGCTCACTGTTTGGGCTGGTTTGGTTTTACTTGTTTTTGACGAGGCTTTAGGAAGAGTTTTCGTAACCGTATCTTTATCTTTCTCGGTTAGTACCTCTACTTCTTTACTGTCATCGGTAGATGATGCCATAAAATCCCCTCCCTAAATTATTCTACTTTTTGTACTATGCCAAAGTGATATCAGTATCACGGTAACGATCGCCAACATAACAAAGACGAATTCACGTCGTAAGATTTTACTTAAGCGATCACGATGATCTAAGTAATACAGCGCTGCTAAGCTGTAACTAATGACCGTGAGCAGCAGCATTGGTTGAGCCAAAAAACCATAAAATAGTAGCCAATGACCTAACAACCATACAAGTGCCGCCGCGAAATAAGCCCAAGTATAGCTCAACATCTTGCTATAAGGTTCTTCAAAACCATCAAAGAAATGACGGGCAGCCAGATAACATATTATTCCAGCCCCTCCCACCAACACGAAGAGTGGTGCGGTCGGCCAGACTATAAATAACGCCGCAAGACCACATAACTGTCCCACCATAGCCTGAACAGAAACAATAAGAGACTCAGAACTCGGCTTAAGCCAAACAAGCCATGCAACGTAAGCTAGCGCCCAAACAAGTTGCCAGGCAGGACTTGGTGCGTGGATCATAAAAACAAGGATTGCTAACCCTACCATAATATCCACGCCGTTTGCGCGAATATTTGCTATCCAATACCGAGGTCGAACTGCAAGCATACGCCATTTACTTAACAGTATTATGGCCAAGGCTAGCTGAAAAAAATTAATTCGAACTAGAATAAAGACTAAAAGTGGTAGCAATGTTACTAAGCCCAGGTGCAAAACCTGAGAAAAACCGTTTGCCGGTTTAATTTTTGCTATAAATTCCCTCATGCTATCCACCAATTATAACAAAGATAGTGCGAAGAAGAGACTACGGAAGTGCAGCATGTTTTTTTATTATTATATAAACGGCAGCAAAAATAGCAGCAAAAATAGCTAACGTCAGCAACTTCAAAAGCCAACGGAATACCTTCCTCAAGAATCTATGTTTGGGTTTTTTGTTGCTAGTACTATGTGGCTTATCAAGCATACCGCCGGAATTTTTATGCTCACGCAGGACTGCTTCGAGATCGCTATCGGGCTTTGCCGTACCAGATGGACCTTCCAAAATTGGCTGCTTAGTAGGATGATATCCTTCAGTACGATTAAAATTTAAGATTCGTTGGGACGAAGCTCTTGGGAATGCAGATTGGTCGAGGCTTATGAGCTTTCGTTGAGGTCGGGAAGGAACACCTCCAAGGAATTTATCTCTGCCCTGTTCGACTGCTTTTTTCTCGGCCATAACAGTCATCTTAGCATAACTGGTTTAGGCCTACACTTTAATTTCCCTATTATCATCAAACAAATTACCGTATAATAAGTGCCTATAATATCTATGGCAAAAACTCAACCTTCACTCGAGGCAGTACCACAGAAGGCTCAGTTTTCTGAGTCTTTAATGTCACGCAATAATAATGACGTTGGTGGTTTTGGCTCTGATCGCCAGTCAAAAATTCCACAAAAACGATCCAATCACCTTGAATCACTCCGGGGTATTCTAGGTATATTTTTAATCGTGATTATTGCCGGAACAATTGCTTGGGGAATGGTTGCCTTTGTATTCCAACAGTACGAAGTTGATGGCCCCAGCATGGAAACAACGTTACAAACCGGTAACAGATTGGTTGTTTTAAAAGTTGCGCGTACATGGGCACGTATTACCGGGCACCCCTATATTCCAGCCCGAGGTGATATCGTAGTATTTACGGAGAAAAATCTTTTTGAGCTTAATGAAGTTAACTCCGATCAATTAATTAAGCGTGTGATCGGCTTACCCGGAGAACGAGTTGTCGTTAAGAATGGTGTGCTCACAATATATAATAAGCAGCATCCGAATGGTTTTAGGCCAGATGCCACTCTCCCGTATGGAAAAGTTATCGGTGATACAACAGGTAACATCGACCTAGTAGTCCCACCAAATGACGTATTTGTATGCGGTGATAACCGAACAAACTCTCTCGATTCACGTTACTTTGGGCCCATACCGGCTAAGTACATTATTGGACAACTAGTTTTACGAGTAACCCCTGTTAGCGAATTCAAGTTCTTCTAGTCTGATTTTTTTAAGCGCATCAATAGAGTCATCAAGCGCTTGAGATCATCTTCTGAGGTGAAGCCGATTTCAAGTTTGCCACCATGTGCCATGCGTCGTATGCTAACAGGCGCAGCGATACGTTTCTCTAAACGCTTCGTGTCACCAGTCTCACTGCTCATTCGTTTACGAACGATTGTTGCGCTTGTGTCTGGAGTACTATTTTTAAATGCCGTTACGAAACGTTCTGCCTGCCTTACAGACCAGCCATGTTGTTTAATAAGTCTTAGAAGCTCCGCTTGCTTATCCGGGTGATCCTTCAATGATAGAATCGATCGAGCATGCCCTTCTGTAATCTCCTGGTTCCGCAATGCATCCCGTGCATCACCAGGTAGTTGTAGTAAACGGACGATGTTATTTAAAGTTGATACAGCTTTGTTAAGACGCTTGGCAATAATGTCATAAGTTAAACTAAACTGCTGGTGAAGTCGCTCAATTGAGACAGCTTGTTCCAGTGGCGAGAGATCTACCCGCTGCACGTTTTCGACAAGCGCAATTTCTAGTTGTTCGAGCTCCTTAATTGATCTGACAATTGCTGGCACAGTATTGAGTCCGGCTTTTTGAGCTGCACGCCAACGGCGTTCGCCAGCAATGATCTGATACATATCAGTGTCATCCGGTGTCACAATTAAAGGCTGTAAAACACCGTACTGTCGAATAGAGTCAGCCAGTTCGTTAAGAGCTTCATCATCAAAATGACGTCGTGGTTGTTGAGGGTTTGGCTGTAAACTCGTTACACGTATCTTCTGAATTCTCTCACTAGGATCAACCAATAGGCTGGCATCAAACCCTTGCGGTAAAAGTGTCTCAAAGCCTTTCCCTAACCCATGTTTCTTCTGTGTCTGTTTACCTTGTAACATGTTTTGTTATCTCCTTTGCTAGCTGCTTGTAAGCTCGTGCGCCTTTTGACCATTTATCATAATCAAAGATCGTTTGCCCGAAACTCGGTGCTTCCGCCAGACGTACATTACGTGGAATGATAGTTGAAAATAGTTTGCTATCGAAATGTTTCTTAAGTTCGTCGTAAACTTGCCCCGAGAGAATGGTCCGTTTATCATACATTGTTAACAGTACCCCTAGCAACTCAAGTCTGGGATTAATCGTTTCATGGACCTGTTGAACGATATGAAGCAATTGTCCCAACCCTTCAAGCGCGTAATATTCCGCCTGGACTGGGATCAGCACATAATCAGCGGCCGTGAGAGCATTGATCGTCAATAGACCCACCGACGGAGGACAATCAATGATAACGTAATCATGCTGCGATAATTCCAGCATCGTTTTTAACTGTAGCTCTCTGTTCGTTGTATTGACAAGTTCAACCTCGGCAGTCGTTAAGTTTGCATTTGCCGGTAATAAATAGAGGTGACTAGTCGCAGTCTCTTGAATTGCCTCGCCCAACAAGTTTGGATCAAACAGAACCTCAGTGCTCGTTATGTGTCCTTCTTTACTGACTCCGAGTCCACTGGTTGTGTTTGCCTGGGGATCAAGGTCAATAAGAAGCACTTCCTTACCCAACATTGCCAAAGCTGCACCAAGGTTAATTGCAGTTGTGGTTTTACCAACCCCACCCTTCTGATTTAATATTGCTATCGTGCACGACATGTTTTTATTTGACCCTCATTCTTGAGGTCAGTATAGCATTATCGATCAGATCTCAGCAATGTGCTGGGGCATTACTTTACCTTTTCGTGTTTTCAATAAGTTATTTTTTACTTATTGATTGCCTAGTTGTGTCGGTGGACCGACTGGTGGCAAATTGGAGTTAGGAGTTTGCTCTTGAGAAGGAGTTGCTGGAGGAGCATATCCGGGGATTGCCGGCGAATTCGGAACTGGTGAAGTTGTAGGAACTGGTGGCAAATTAACAGGAGCATTACTTAGATACTCAGCCGGCATAGCCTGGCTACTAGGAGATTCTGGGAGTGGCGTCAAACTTACCGGTGCAGCCCCACCAGTAGTATCGAGAGACGGCAGGTTGGTTTGCGGCTGAGCCTGATCAACACTAGCAGACAACGGGCTTACTACTTGAGGTTGATCCCACGACGGCAAGTTGTTAGAGGCTACACTAGGAGTAGTTGGTGTATGAGGCATCACGACCGCCTCAACCTTCGGGCCAAGATAACTGTTGGCAATTCGGCGGTGAACAACGACCCAAGCTATAATGCCGGCCAGTAATGCCAAAGCTCCGAAGCTAGCCGCACTATAAGCTACCAAAGTAGTTGGAAGACGAGAAGCGGTCAGGTGAAATACTAGCTGCTGGGTAGTCTGGTTTGGTAATACAAACGCCTTCGTTACGGAGATAGGACTACCAGACGCATCAATAGTCAAACTATGTATACCCGAACTTACATTATTAAAAGTGGCTACCCCTTGAGAGTTAGTCGTAGCGGTCTTCGAGCCATCAATTGTAACTTTTGCTCCGACTACAACCGAACCACTAGTACTGATGACTTTAACATTAAACGTGCTGTTTGTAGTAGTGACAGCAGCGGTAGTCGGTGTTGATGTTATCGTTGTTGGAGTCGTGGGCGATGGCGCGGGTGAAGTTGTCACTGTTGAGCTAGTACTCGACGAAGTAGGAGTCGAAGATGAAGACTTAGTAGTAGAAGATGGAGGTGTGGTCGTTTTTGTGGTAGTAGCTGGAGGTGTGCTTGCAGGAGGAGTTGGCGATACAGGAGAAGATCCTCCACTGACCGGCGTGGTAATTGCGTAGGTTACTTGATTATCAACCTGATTCCATACATTCGTCTGGTCGGACGATCGGACGATGGCCGAACCACTCGCAATGGTAATCGGTGTACTGCTGGTTGCGCTAAGAGCACTAAATGTAATGGTAGCTACTGTTTGGGTACCAGTGACTGTATTATTTGGAATAGCACAACCAACATTAATTACTCCTCCACCACCACTTGATTGAGCACACAATGTAAATGGCGAACTCGCGGAGCTGCCGGTATTGACACTATTAACCTGTAGTTGTGATGCATTGTAGGTTAGGTTAGCCTGAACCGCATTGACACTGTCAGTACTGTTCTCGGTCACGGTTACTGTTATGGTACTACCGACCGTGTAACTACCATCCGTTGGTGCAATATTAAAGGAAGCTGTTCCTGTTGCTAGAGACCGATGCAATAGGATGGCTAGCGGGATTGAAAATATTACCACAAAGAAAAAGGCACTTATTGTACCGACATATGTTTGCTTGCCAATATTCGCTAGTCTTTTACTCATCACTCCACCCCCAATTATTACCTAAAATCGATAGATCAAGTATATTAACGGCCTTATCACCATTCAGGTCTCCTTGTTGATAGGTTGCATTTGTATTTTTCCAGTTTCCGGCCATAACACTAAGGTCAAGAATGCTCACCGCGTTATCTCCATTGATGTCCCCATTATTAACAATTACTGGTATTGTAGCAGATGATCCGACATCGCCATCATTATCATACGCTTGTGCTTCTATCGTATGATTACCATCTGGAATACTCAGCGTATCCCACTGATAACTATACGGGGATGTTGTAGCAGTATCCGCAACTGAGCCATCAACCAAGAAGACTACTTTAGCAAGACCACTGCCACTATTATCGGTGGCACTAGCAGTAATTGTAGCAATATCATGAACATCGGTATTAGCGGTCGGAGCCGTGACCGAAACCGTTGGTACTGTCGGCGCCGAGTTTTGTGTACCGGGAGCATAAGCCTCAATTTCATAGATAGAGGCGAGGTCATTAAAACCACTAGTCCAAAACGTTGGCGGTAAACCGTCGCTATAACCTGAATAATTAATTGCCATGTTGGTAATACGTATCTGCGAGACTGTTTGCGGTGCAAATGTCACTAAGTTATTCCGATAAAAGAACTGGTTGGAAACTGTGGCAACCGTTGTGAAGGTTCCTGAGCCATTATTTACCTGAACAGCATAGCTGCGTAGTCCGGTTTCAGTCGAGTCTATACCCTGACTAGAAACAAAAACTCGATCGATAGTTCTCGCACTCCCCAAAGTTATTGTGATAGAAGGACTGGCATCAGTTGAACTTTGTGCCCAGACAGACATGCCGCCATCGCACACATCGCCAATACCTTGCGCATTATCAACACCATCAATCACGCTACTTGGTGACAAGCTAAAAGAACCACAGTTAAATGACGATGATGCTATTGCTGTAGATCCCTGGCTAGCAAGAGCGTAATCAGTACCAAATGTTTCGGCCGGATTGATAGTAAGCGTCTGTCCAGCTGGCACATTGATGTACTGCACGTCACCTGTAAGCGTTACATCACTTCCAGAGCTAGGAGTAGTTACTCCACCGTATTCACCAGTAAGGGTTAAGGTGCCACCACCCGACAAGGTTGGCGCAGCCCCAACGCTATAATCATCCGCCCACACCGCCACTACACTGCCCGTGTCAGTACCAGAGGGGCCAAACTCTTCAGCATAAGTATGAGGTATCCCTGTCGTTATTGTTTTTACAAAGCTCCGACCACCAATCATATGTTTATAATTAACAGCTGCGAGACCACCGGGGTTAAGACCTGTAGAATCGATTAACGACCAGACCAGCCCGCCTTGTGAGCCAGGATTATCGTTTTGATAATTATTGAAATTAGTGATGCCAATTGACTGCTCCAACAATAACGTTCGAGTTAGTTTATTCCCCAGGCTAAAATAAGAAGCCGGTCCCGAATCCCAGTAACCAGTTTCGGTATCCCATATGGGCATGTTTGGATAACCAGCGCTCGACAGAACACCCTGTAAGGATTGAAGGACAGCAACCTGCCCCTGCTCTTCAAACGATCGGTTATTCCCGGTATAAGGATGATCACCAATCGCATTCATATACTGAAAACCACCAGCCTGACCGATTCCCTGCCAAAAACTGGTCGATATATTAAGGACACTACCCCCCACTACCGTCGCATTAGGATTAGCTGCCTTCACTGCGTTATAAAATGGTTCAATAATATTCGTCACACAAGTTGATGCATTGCTTGAGTAAGTATTATTCATCTCATTCCAAGCTTCCCAATCATGCACATCGGAAAACTGCGATACGAAGGACTGCACTAGCCTCCCCCACTGTCCCGAACTTACAATACTCGCATCGAGAGAGGTACCCGTCGCGACTTGGATTTCATACTGTATACCATCCTGTGACGCCAATGTAGTAGCGTTTTGTATATCAGTTACCATACTGGAAGGACAGCTTAGTTGCGTTGAACTTGTTACCGTTGATACTCCCGACAAACAATTATCAATACCATAGGAACCACGCACAAGCTTCTGACCAAATTCATAGGCTAGCGCTACCACTTGGGCGTCGCCATTGTTCGCGTTAACACTATTAAAGTTAAGACTATCACCAGTAGCGCCAACTGAATAATCAAGACAATCGGCTCCTACTACCTGTCCATTCTTAACGAGTTGGGCATTGATCTGATAGAAATCCGGCTGAGTAGGGATTGTCAGTGATATATTAGCAGGACTGGTCGCCCCACTTGATAACTGGCTTGAAAGCGCAAAACTGGTTGGGGTGACTGACTGATTATTCTCAATCTGTTGAATATTTCTGATCGAATAGCTAACCGTATAGTTACTGGCCTGACTTGCCCACCACGGATAAAATTCTAGATATGCTTGAGGTGTTGTTCCCGGCATAAAGTAATTGTTGAGGACATTTGTATATAAGCCGGCTCCAATCCCCATATGAAATGGTGCCCCTTGCGGTGCGGCTAAAAGCGTAGTGGCGTTACTTTGCGTGACATAGTCAAGATCATGAGGATTACTAAAGGGGGTACCGGTCCCATATTGAATATAGATATTGCCGTTGTCGACCTGGATATTACCTCCCGCCGGCAATGAGTCGCCATTATTTACATTAAGCGCCACGGTACCGAGATAAACTCCAGTTGGATCAAAAAACATTATACCGTTCCCCGAATCACTCACCACGATATCACCATTACTTTCTTCATCGGCAGAGTTGAGAATGTAAAAATGCCACGGACCAGCTTGGTTGGGCCCCAGGTTCGTTCCCATTTGGAGCGTTTGGGTTGTCCCGGTGGAGTTGTATACATAAACGTATCCCCCACCAGAAGTGTCGATCTGAGGACCGGCCGACACAATATCATTATTGTGTTGGGTTGATACATTTACGTTACTACCGATAACAATGTTATTACCCATGGCTGCGCCAGTCGACGCATTAAATGTATTTGAATATGCTTCGGTGTGGGGATAAGTACTACTATCAACAACCACGCCAACACGAGCGACGTTATTGCTGTCATGGTAGTCATAAATACCACCTGTACTCAAACCGGTCGTAGAAGCAGTCCATCCTTCAGTAGCAGTAGAGTTCCCTGTCGTCCACGTCCACTCAGATACATCAGGACCACTCGTTGCGTATACTGCTATATCAATATTGCCACTTGGATCAACGGCAAATTGACTTATAGCAGTAGGCCCTTGCTGATTAGAAGGAATATTAATATTAAATGAAGATATCAGACTGGCTGTATCGGCATCATAAACGCTAAAGCTAGCCTGTGAAGTAGTAGATCCGGTCATTGTGTACATTCGAGGATCTCCACTTGATCCTTGCCAATAACGGAAGAAGCCGCTACCTTCATTTGGAATTAATGTTGAATACCCCGGGCTTGGCAGAGTTGGTCCGGTATATTCTTCAATGTCACTCGATTCACGTTCACCGCACAGTTGGATAGTAGGAGACGACAACTCCGGTAATGCAGCCGCCGAAGTTTTTGAGTTGATAGTAACATTGCTAATAACAACGATACCGAACAAAAGAGCAGCCGCCAGACCAAACACTAAGTGTTTAACCTGAATAGTAAACATGCTCGTCTTGTCGGCCAATCGTTCTTTGAGAGGAGATTTTTTAGATCGAGTTAATCGAAAGTTATGCATTTTTATTTAACAGCGGTTATTTTCTTTAACTATACCATACTACTTATGATTTTTATGAAGTTATAAGCCTGTTAGCGGCAGAGACTACCGCACTTCCTCTGTGCCAAAGATACGCAGACGTAAACTCATGAGTCTAAAAAGAATGACGTGGACATGCATACTGACTACCAACACAAGGACGCCAAGGAGACCATAAAGCCAACTCGCAAGGTGATGCGGGTCAGTTACAACTGCTTTTGATGCTAAGAGAGAGAATGGAATGATGATTCGTATCGATACAATCAGATACAGTAACCAAGTAATTCCTGCTATTACCCGTAAGCTTGTCCTTTCGCCAAGATAACGCAATAATGTTCCCCGTTTGCCCCTTGTGTATTTAAACTCATCTATATCTTCAGCAATCGCTCCAAAGCCGTGTAGAATTTCTATTAAGATCACATAGACAATCAGACCGACCAGCATACAAAGAGCAAAATCCACCAGATCACCAATTCTACTACTCTTAAAAACAGTGTTATAAAACTCGACGGTACCGGTATTGGACGTTTGTGTTGCACTCTGGCCGTTATTAGATCCAAAGAAGTAAAGATAGATTGAGCCATTATGGGCAAGAACGGTAATATATGAAGCTAGCGTTATAATACTAGTAATTAAGAGCGTAGCACTCAAACTGGCCAAACTGGGTTCTAAAATAAAGAACGTTTTATTGATAATTTTTCGCATTGTTGGTAGACCTATTTGTTGTTTTAATTCTTACGCTAACCAGTAGAAAAGTCGAGAGGAAGTTATTCATTTTGACCTTAACGATACTCCTGATATAAGGCTGAGACTTCAGTAGCCGATAACGTTCGGTTATAAACACGAACATCGTCCATCGATCCGTGACAGAACTCACCTCCTGAAGCACTGCCGGTATCAGCTATCCATAGGGGGTTACTGGAGTTAGCAAATACGGGAGTCCCGCTTATAGTTCCTGATCCAACAAGGGCACCATTAGCATAAATAGTATAAGCGGTAGGAGTTACCTCATATACAATGTCATACCAAACTCCCCCCGAGTAACTAAAGTTTGCGTTAGCGGTTGTACTAAGCCAACTACTACCATTACCAATATCGCCATGAATAAGACCAGTCTGTAACTTGAGATCAAAGGTATCGGCTGGATTACGCGACCCTACGAGCCCACAGGTTGTCGAAGTATTGTTTGGATCGACCCAGAGCGCCACAGTGAAGGTCCCACTAAGCGAAAAACTTGTAGGTATACTAATATACTGATTTGTTCCATTGAAACTGTAAGCACCGTTAGGCTGACCATTTCGGTCGGTAGTAAGGGTTGCTGTATTGTTATTTGTACCGTTGTTGCCATACGGTGTGGCATCTTTCAGGTTGCCATTAAAAGGCCAATAACCCACAAGCCCACTTTGCAGAGTACTGATATCTATCGTGTTATCGTAAGATTGATACAGGTTTGTCACTTCTGTGGATGTCAAAGCCCGATTATATACTCTTACCTCACCGATTGATCCTGCAAAATAGAATGAAGCACTGTTCGCATTACCTATCTCAGCCGACAAGCTACTTGGCGACAAGCACGTGCCCGAACATGAGCTATTGGTTGGCGTTGAGGTGCTCCCTACCGATTGACCATTTACATACATGGTCAAAGAACCACCTATTGATAAAGTCATTACGATCTGCGTCCATTTACTAGTGCTAATTGCTGACCCGTAGGAGAGATTAGCAGCATCTGCCGTATATGTTGGCACACCACTGACGAGCGCCAAGCCATAATCCCAATTATTACCTGATTGACCTTTCATTAATATAGAGCGCGTACCACTTATAGAGCTGGGATCTACCCAAGCAGATATAGTTACAGCACTCGACATCTGCATAGAAGATGAATTTGGAATGTTTATATAGTTGCTGCTGCCATTAAAACTATAGGCACTATTTGCCTGCCCCTTTCGGTCGGTAGTAAGGGTTGCACCAGTAACTGTTCCGTTATTACCATACGGTGACGAATCCTTTGGATTCCCTAGCATCTTCCACCAACCCACAAGCCCTGATTGGGTACTAGCGACCTGAATACCGGGATTATATTCATTATAAAGAGCAGTGACCTCTGCACTCGATAAAACGCGGCTATAAACTCTAACATCATCAATATTACCGTTAAAGAAGAAACTGGTCGGTATGCTCGGCCAGCTAGTTAAGTTGTCATAGCCAATACGCCAGTAGCCGGAAAATCCTTGGTCGGTGGTATTACTCGCGTTAGAGGCGACTAATTGTCCATCTATGTATAAGAATTGACCAGCGGATGAAAGAGTAGCTGTTACGTCGTGCCAATTACCATCATTGTAACTGGCTGTGCTGTTGACGGTTTCAACCGATGTATTATATGTACCGAAGTATATCTGACCAGAGTTAGTCATATATATATGGCTATCGTAGTTGCTACTTGATCCAGTTTGCGAACCACTGAACCCAAAGAGTCTACCGCCACTGGCATATCCACTTGTCGTCTTAAACCACAGTGAAAGTGTGTAAACAGTTGGCTCGCTTAACAAGTTAGTCGTCGTAATATACTGCGTCGAACCATTAAAATTATAGGCACTATTTGCCTGCCCTTTTCGGTCAGTAGTAAGGGTCGGTGCATTTTCAAGAATGCCATTATTTGCATACGGTGTAGCATCTTTCGCGTTGCCATTAAAAGGCCAGTAACTTACAAGTCCCTGATTAAGGTTAATACTAGCGGTCTGTCCAGTTGTTTTAGGACCACCGCCACCCAAATAACTAGCAAAGACATATGAGGCGCCACCAATACAACCTAGAGCCGCAACAAAAACCAAAATAAACAAAAGTGGCTTAGTGCTTCGAAGCTTCAATATTTTTTTCAGAAATCTCATAAGAATACTTATGGTTACCTTACTATAATACTGACGTTATTAAAAATTTGTCGCCACTGATTTGTAGTGAGATTTGCCTCAGCTCGAATAAACATCAATGTGCCTTTGGCATTCAATACACCTGCCTCGTTTCCGTCAACTGATTCCGGCTTGGTAAGATAGACTTCCCCGTTAATTGTGTTGATGTCGCTATACTCGTTCATATTATTAAGAAGTGCTGGGTAGTATCCTGGGATATCAGTGAATTGACTTGGCGTCGGCTCTTCACTAAAGATAAGCTTTGTATTGCCATTTTCAAAACCTACAAAGCTTAGTGCTTGCGCACTACTACTATATTCGATAGTCGATTTAGTCACCGTAATATTGGCTGCATTGGGGTAAAAGATTGGGAAAGTCACTTCTCTAGTAATAGTCGCTGGTATTGGATGTTTGCCCTCATACCATCTCCACGTAAAGAAACTGCCCAATCCTAAGATCGCCAATACCGGGATTATTATCGCTACAACTTTTAGAGTTTTTCTATGGTGTTTCATCACGTGTAATTTACTTACTTTATATCCACATCAACTAATTGAGAATATTGACAGTTAGTGGCGGCGCTACATGACGAACTCACCGTTATCTGAGAAACTCCTAGGTTCCCATAAGCAGTACTGTTCGTACCAGTTGACGAGTAGCCAGTCGTTGTAGTTGGTATCACTGCCGAACCAACCGTCGAAGTACCATTTGTTTTAACAAAAACAGGGCCATCAGTTGCAATGACAAGGTTTGGCAATGCGGTGGAAGCAGCGCCAGATGAAGCAACAATGACTCCTAAAATTGGGCCATCCGTAGCACTTGTAGTTGGCGTTACTAAACCAGATGTAGAGCTGGCTTTTACCATCCAGCCAAGTCCAACGACACCATTATCGGTAGCAAACGTTTTCGTGGAGGTAGTAAAGACTCGGGTATCATAAATATTCGTTATGGTATTACTACCGCCAGTCTCCACATCAGCTAAACAAACAACTGGTCCGGCACTTACATTCCATGCTGGCAGATTAGCAGTTTCTGTACCGCCAGTACTCGCCGCGAGCGTATCACTTGAACCCGTATAACATAAGTGATACCAGTCGCTTGTACCGTTCAGCCCAGTTATCGTGGTAGCAGCTTGCACTATTTTACGATCACTCGTATATAGGGTACAGGCAGTCACAGAGACTGATGTAGAAGATAACCACGATACCTTGCATGGACCACTCTGGTTAGTGACATCATTACTGGCAATGTCACCCGGAATACCACCACTATCAGGTACAACTCCAAAAAGCATAATACCAAGATCATCATTCGTTAAGACATCTCTCCATGATGCGTTTAAGCAAACCCTCATCGAAAGGGACGTAGAGTTAGAGTTATAGTAAAGGGCTCCGTTATTCACGGTTGGAGCACAGGTATTGCTGGTCTCAGCAAATGTATTAGATGAGGAAAGTATCAGGGGTATAAGCGAACTAGTACTTGACGAATAGCCATTGCCAATAATAATACCCCCGGCATTGTTGCTCGAAGCTACAGCAGCTTGAGCCTTTAATACAAGTGTGCTCTGGCCATTGAGCGTAAGAGACGTACTACTAGCAGATTGAATCGTCAATGCACCCGCACCAATGATAGAAGCCCCAGCGGCACCGATGTTAATAGTACCGGCTACACCGAAGGCGTTGACTGTACTGGCTACGGTATTAAAGATGTTAGCGGTGCTAGCAGTGCTTGTTATGGTGCTTGGTAGCGTTAGGTTACCGTTCGAGTCAAACTTAGTTAAGGTGCTTGAACCAGTAGCGTTATCGAGATCAAGGATGTCAGTTGCTTGGCTAGCACCACTATAAACTGTGACGTTGCGTGATTGCGTGTTGCCTGCTCCATCTGATGTACCATCTACTTCTAAGACGTTATCGCTAGCGACTCGGAAAAAGTAGCCTTCTGAGGTACCGGATGTTGCTGAACTATCAAGCGGTAGATCTGATGCCGTAATGAGACCACCGTCGGTTGGAAATACTAGACCACCGTCAACATTAATGGCAGCACCGAATTGAACCTGGTCAGCAGAGTTAACCTTCAAGATATCATCTGAACCCGTGCCTGCCGCATTGACACTTGTTATCCAGTTATTGTTAGCAATCGTCAGTAGGCTGTAAGCAGTGCCTGTACCAAGAGCAACCATACCACCACTTGGCTGAATAAGGATACTACCATACGCACCAACGGCACCACTACCACCAGTACCTGGCGCACCACCCTGCAGTGTAATTGCTCCACCGTTAGCATTGACGCTAGTACTCGTGCCGGCGCCACCAGCGCCAGCGGTAATGTTAATTCCACCACCAACGCCTGGGATAGCTGAAGCAGAAGATACGGCGCCACCAGCTCCAGAAGCAATAGTCACCGTACCACCAGTCCCACCATTATTTGCACCAGATGCGCCTGTAGCAGCTCCACCTGCCCCAGCGGTTTGGCTAATAGCTGAGCCTGCCCCAGCGGTTTGACCGCTGGTACCACTGGTAGCTCCACCAGCCTGACCAGTAATAGTTAGCACATTGGGTGCGTTTGTACCAGTACCAGCCGCAGAGCTCGGAGCAATGCCGGTGAACGAAGCACCACCGACTACATTAAAGCTATCATCTACTGATACACCGTTCAGGAAACTTGCCGTGTCGCTAACTTGCAGAGTTCCTACAACAGTAGTATTGCCTGCGGTTAGACTGCCACCTGTGGCGCCGGAACTTGAGTCATCTTGTCCACTGACACCGACCAGGTCTAACGAACCAGCAATACTGGTGCGAGCACCAGAGACATAGTAAATCGCATTAGTCCCATTGTTGGCAAGAGCATAGATGTATCCATTTACTGCAAAGCCACCAGCATGCTCAGCATCCGTCGATGGCAGGGTTGAACCAAGAGTCCAGGCACCGGTCGAACCATTGGCGTTCAATGGAGCGTAATAAAGCGTATTGATATTAGTATAGGAGCTATTGTAACCACCAAATACATAGGCATAGCCGTTTTGGGTCACCGCTTCCGTAGCACCCATGGAAATAGGTAACGGATTAGATGAGTTAGTACTCCAGGTACCTAGTGCGCCGGTTGTGGCATTGAGTTTTGAGTAGTAGACAGCTGGACCAACCGAGGGACCGCCATGACCAAAGATGTAGACATACCCGTTGGCAACCGTTGCTGAGAACGACGATACGCCCGCTGGCACGGTACTCGTAGAGGTCCAGGTACCGATTGAACCATCAGCATTGAGTTTTGAGTAGTAGACAGCCGTCTGATCAGACGAACCATTACTACCAGCCAGTTCGTAAAGATAGCCGTTGGCTGTTACACCGACCCCATTCTCGTTTACTGGAGACAAGGAGTTAGGAGATGTCTGCCAGCTACCCACCGTACCATCAGAGTTAATCTTGGCATACCAAACATTACCAGTAGCACTGCCACCGCTGTTTGACCCGCCGTACACATAGATATAGCCATTCGCAACAACACCGTCACCTCCACCTTGGGCAGCAGGAAGAGAAGTGGTAGCTGTCCAGGTACCGATTGAACCGTTGGCGCTAATCTTGGCATAGTCAACAGTGGTAACATACGAGCCGGTACTCCCACCAAGAACATAGGCGTAGCCATTAGACGTCACGACTTCAGATAGGTTAGCGCTTGCTGGTAGATTATTAGTATTCGTTTGCCAAGTACCTAGCGCACCGTTGTTGGTACCATCAATTGTGACATTTGAGCCACTGGTGTCTACGCTAAGGATGTTACCACCTGTTGCATTCTGCACCTGAAACGCTGTCGTGCTGTTAGTGGAAGGTTCTATCAGGGTATTTCCTGTACTACCGATGCTACCGACGATCGTGCCGCTGCCATTCTTGAGGTCTAAGATATCCCCAGTCCCTGCTGCATTAGCTTGAAGGACTCCGGCAACACTACCACTACCTGCAGCCTGGACATTAAAGTTTGCTTGTTGGACGGTGGTTGAATTGTTAATAGAAGTACTACTAACAAAGGCGGTAATAATAGCACCGACAGCATTAGATTGACCGGCAGTAGCCTCGGTCGCTGTCGGGGTGTAAGCAGTAGCAGCAGCAGTGCTCGTATCATACGTTATGACGTTGTTCTGTCCGGTGACAATGTAGCTAAAACCAGTGTAGCTACCAGCTGTACCCGCGTTTTGAGCCTGGGCGTAGCCAACGTAAACTTCTCCTGCCCCTTCTGAAGTTAGATTTGGATAGCTTATGGTATTGGATGAGGAGTTAAGACTCGCACCAGTCTTATCGACACCCCATACTGTACTACTGTTTACGCCTGCTGCTGTAAATTCCGTTGCTGTAATTTCGTTTGTGCCAGGACCAGAGGCATATGTAACGGTAATGGTACCTGCACCAGTTGTCGTCACCGTGCCCATCCACATTTCAACTCGGTTTACTGAACCACCGCTAGGGGCAACATTCACCTTAGTCCAGGTGGTAACTCCACCACCGGATATACTGCTAACGCTGTCACTACCAGTTGGTATTTGGGTGGTGAGAACAAGAAGATCACCAATATTGGCTGGTGAATCAGATAGTGTGGTGGTAGCAGCACCATGAGCATCCCACTCATTCACTTCAGTGATACTGGCATTGGTGTTAGCACAGGAGCTAAAGACTAGCTGACTAGCACTAGCAGTGCTGGTCTGAAGACATAGACCGGTGGTTGGAGCATTAGTAGGCAACGTTAATGAGTAACTACTCGTGGCAGCTCCGCTAGTAAGCGTTACTGTGTTGGTATTGGTACTATTATTAAGAACAAGTGCGCCGGATAGTGAGTTTGAGGTACCAAGAACAACATTGCCACCAGCGACACCTAGACTCCCAGATATCTCTGCACTAGCACCTACAGTTAGTCCGGCTTGGATAGATACATCACCAATCAAAGTTGAGTTACCATCTACCTGAAGAGTATTGGTTTCGGCGCCACCTACTTGAAGCTGTTGGATGTAGGCACCACCAAGATTAAAGGTAACGAGTGAGTTATTAGTGTAACTGGCAACATAAGCGTATTGCCCCGAGACCGCTACTCCGTAGTCGGTACTCAGATTACCGGTGAGGGATCCTGCCCAAGCTGGGGCGGCGGGGTTGCTGACATCGTAGATCTGGACCGAGTTACTAGCATTGTTAGCAACATAGACAAAGTGCCCTTGAACACTAAGCGATTGTGGTCCATAGGGAGCGTTATAGTTAGTGTTGACCTCTCCAACGTAGGTGGGAGTACCAGGAACACTAATATTGAAAATGACCAAGTAATTAGCACCGCTGCCATAACTGGCGACGTAGGCGTAGTTGCCCTGAACGACTATTGAGATAGGGTTAGATAAGTTGGTGCTAGTCAGTGTCACGTAGCTCGGGCTGGCGGGGTTACTGATATCAAATATATCTAAAGCGCTACTCCCATAGTTGGTGACATAGAGATAACGACCTTGAACGTACAGTGAGTGGGGGCTACTGAGTCCAGTAATTTGGCTGACGACGGTGGGGTTAGTAGGATTACTGATATCAAAGACAACTACTTCACCATTACCACTGCTAGCAACATAGGCATAGTGACCGGAAACATAGACATCAAACGGTGAGGATAGGTCACCTCCGCCTGTCGTAGCTGATACGTTGGTGGGGGCGGAGGGATTACTGATATCAACGATAACAAGTTTGCTATTGCCATTACTCGTAAGGTAGGCATACTTGCCTTGGACGTACACAGAAGTAGCAGTAGTTATACCAGTAGTATCTGAGCCGACATTGACGGGGCTGGCGGGGTTACTGATATCATCAATACTTAGACCGCCAGTAAAGTTAGCAATGTAGGCATAGTGACCGGAAACATAGACAGAGAATGGACCACTAAGGCTAGTAGTGTTAATACCCAGGTTAGTAGAAGGTAGACTATCAGTAATAGTTACTGCACCTGATACACCAAGATTGCCGGATATCTGAACATTGCCCCCAACGGTTAGTCCACCAGCTATACTCTGATCACCATTGACCTGGGCATTACTATCAACAGTTAAGGTGCCAGTTTCAATACCACCGGCTTGAAGTTGCTGGATGTAGGCACCACCAAGATCAACGGTAACAAGGGAGCTACCAGTAGTGTTCGTAACGTAGGCGTAGCGACCTTGGACATAGATGCCATAAGGACTGTGCATGTTATTACTCAATTCACCCACATACGCTGGACTCGATGGAGTACTAACATCATAGGTAACGAGTTCATTGTTGCCCGAGCTAGTAACGTAGGCGTAGCGACCTTGGACATAGACATCGTAAGGGCTACTTAAGCTCGTGGATATCGCACCACTAGCGCTAGGGCTACTCGGACTGCTGACATTGAAGATCGCCAACTTACTATTGCCCGGACTAGTAACGTAGGCGTAGTCATTTTGAACATAGACATCCTGTGGACTACTGAGGTTGGTATTTATCGCACCGACTTCGCTTGGAGAAGCTGGATTATTGATATCAAATATAACGAGATCATTGTTGCCCGAGCTAGTAACGTAGGCGTAGCGACCTTGGACATAGACACTCTTAGCGGAAGATAGAAAGCTATTAGTAGAACCTGCTAGAACAGGGTCAGTAGGGTTGGAGACATCAAAGACAAGCAAACCATTACTGCTACTAGCGACGTAGGCGTAGCGACCAGAGACATAGATGCCAGAAAGATAACTTACGCTAGTAGAGTAAGAACCTACCTCAACAGGGCTGGCGGGGTTGCTGACATTAAAGATAACTAGCGCACCAGGAGAATTATAGTTAACGACGTAGGCGTATTTACCCTGTACATAAACGCTCTGTGGATCGCTAAGACCGCTAGTAGTAGAACCTACCGAACTGGGGCTGGCGGGGTTGCTAATATCGAAGATAAGAAGCGCATTATTTGTAAAGTCGGTAACATATGCATAATTACCGACAACATCCACACTCTCGGGGCTGCTTAACCCAGTATTAATTATGCCGAGATTTGTGGTTGGTACACTCCCTGATACATATAACTGACTTGTTGGCGTACCATTACTACCAATATCTACTCTGCTATTGGTAGTATCAACGTTAAGCACATCTACTCCAGCCGCATTTTGAACCTGGAAAGTACTAGTACTACTTGTAGAGCTATCATAGCCCGCTTGACCAGCCAGCTGAGTAACTTGACTGCCCGTAAGTGCTACTGGAAGAATAGAAACCTGCCCAATATCACCATTAAAGAAAGTGTTGCTTCCGGCAAGTGGCCAACCGGTACCTATCTCTCCACCAATGCGCCAATACCCACTATAATTCTGAGCTGTACTGGTAGCACTAGATGCTACCTGGGTACCATCAACATAGAGAACCATGCCAGAGCTCGATAGCGTTGCTACCACATAATGCCACTGACCATTATCTACTGGTTGAGTGGAGGTAATAACCGTATCTGATCCAGTATAGATACCGAAGTTAAGATAACCATTCGTGTCGATATATAGAAGTCGATCCCAGCTTGATCCACCGCCGGTTTGCGAACTATCAAAGGAAGCAATAGGACCAGCACCAGCAGTAGAGGTCTTAAAGAAGCCTGAGATAGTGAATGTCTGAGGATTAGTGTAAGAGTTTGTGGTTGATATATAACCAGTTGAGCCATTAAACAGCATGGCAGGAGCAGAGTTATTACAGCCAATTGGGCCGGGTGTCTGGTTCTTCGTCACGGTACCCTGGAGATTACCAGTGTTGCCGTTACCAGAGCTATCTAATTCCGTGCTCCCACCAATATCCGTCATCTTCCAGTACGAAGTCGGAGCATAATCCATAACCTGGTTAACGTATGAGTTGTAGTTACACGTGCCTGAGTTTACGATTGCACTACCATTTGTAATAGTTTCATTATCAGTTGTATCAGCGTCAAATAGAGAGCCGGCACTACTATTAGCTACTTCAAATGCGGTTGTAGTATTAGTGGTATTCTCAAGCATTGCCTGACCAGCAATACCAAGATTTCCAGATAATTCTGTATTGCCACCGACGGTTAATCCACCGGCAATGGTTTGATCGCCACCAACAGTAGCATTAGTATCAACTGCTAGGGTGCCAGTTTCAGTACCGCCAGCTTGGAGTTGCTGGACGTAGGCGCCGCCAAGATCGAAGGTTACAAGTTCATTATTAGCAGAGCTGGTGACATAGGCATAGCGACCCTGGGCGGAGACAAAATTAGGGCTGCTTAGATTACTACTGACCTCTCCTACATAGTTAGGGCTGGCGGGGTTGGAGACGTCGAAGGTAACGAACTCATTATTGGTATAGCTAGTGACATAGGCATAGCGACCCTGGACAGAGATACCTATGGTACCACTTAGGTTAGTGGTAACTTCACTCACGGGAGTGGGGCTGGCGGGGTTGGAGACGTCATAAATAGTCAGCCCATCACCCCAGCTTGCTATGTAAGCATAGCGACCCTGAATGATAACGTTCCCTGGACCATTAAGGTCAGTATTATTTTCACCAACGTAGGTGGGGCTGGCGGGGTTGGAGATATTGTATATAACCATCTCACTACTGCCATTATTTAGCACATATGCGTAGTGACCGGAAACGGTTACAGAGTTTGGGTCATTCAGGTAGGTAGTTCCAGTTTCACCAACGTAGGTCGGATTAGACGGATTGCTGACATCGAAGATTACTACCTCGTTGTTATTATAATTTGCGACGTAGGCGTAGCGACCTTGTACATCTATAGACCTTGGTTCATTTAGGTATGCAGTTCCAGTTTCACCAACGTAGGTGGGGCTGGCGGGGTTGGAGATATCATAGATTACTAGTTCATTATTGCCATAGCTGGCGACGTAGGCGTAGTTACCTTGGACATAGATAGAATACGGATCATTTAAGTTAGTGCCAATTTCCCCTATATAAGCGGGATTAGCGGGATTAGATACATCATAAACAACTAACTCGTTAGTATATTGACTAGTTACATACGCATAGCTACCTTGTGTATAGACTGAATTAGGACCACTGAGATAACCACCAGCACTTGTCCCCAAACTTGTTGTCGGAACAGTACCACTGATGTACACCTGCCCGGTAGGAGTACCGTTACCACCAACGACTAATTGGAGATTGTTATTGGTAGTGTTGCTAGACAGATAGGAAGTATTGGTACTCGGGGGAGATGCAGTGGTGTTGTTCATAATCGCACCAGTGTCAGTAAAGGTAACTGTTGTACCACTGCTAATAAGACCCAGCGTTGTATAGTAACCTGTTTCCTTGCCACTACTAGTACCACGATAAACGTGATAACCACTGGCTCCTGTGACTGCTGTCCATGTTAGGGTTACATAATTTGTTGTACCGCTCGCAAAGGTGTGACTAACTTCAGTACTCGGAGTCGTTTCCCCGCCATTACTATCTATAGCGGTCACTTTGTAGTAATAGGTGGCAGTACCAAGACTGTCGCCAGCAGAACTTCCGGTGCTTCCTACAGCCAGACTCGTCGGGGCGCTCAAAGTAGAGGCTGTATTATCTATACTCACCTGCCCAGTAGCGGTGTTGGCAGATAGTGTAGTTGAGCCACTTCCGGTTTGAACGTTGAACACGTTAGTGGTGTTATTAACGGTTGTTGGCACTGTGCCCGATGCAGTTAAGCCCGTATCGTTAAGCTGCAGAGTTGAGCCAGTATAGATGGTACCGATTAAGCCCGTGCTACCACCACCAAAGGTTCTGTATATATTGTAGCCAGTGGCACCAGTTACGGCAGACCAAGTTATCTGGTTATAGTTCGTGCCAGATAGGGTCGCGTTCCCCGTTGTTGTTAGAGTAACCGGTGAGGGTGGCGAAGAATTTCCGGTATCAAAGGCAGATACGGCATAACCATAGGTAGTGGAGCCAGTGGTACCTTGCGGGGCTACGGTTGGAGCAGTCGGTGTCGTTAGACCAGTGATAGTAAGTCCGTTAGAGCCGATAGCACCACTAATCTGTGCACTACCGGCTACTGTTAGTCCCCCAGCTATGCTTTGATCTCCGTTAATAGTAGCGTTGGTATCAACAGTTAGCGTAGCGACCTCTGCACCACCAGCTTGAAGTTGCTGAATATAGGCACCACCGAGATCAAAGGTGACTAATTCATTATTACTTGCGCTAATAACATAGCCGTAGCGACCGGAGACAACTACAGTACGAGGGGCACTCAAATTGCTGCCAACTTCACCAACGTAGACTGGGTTAGCGGGATTGCTAACATCATATGTTATGAGTTCGTTATTGCCCTTACTGGCCACATAAGCGTAGCGACCTTGGACATAGACGGAATGTGGATTACTCAAATTAGTGCCAACTTCACCAACGTAGACTGGGTTAGATGGGTTAGAGATATCATCGATTACCAGTTCGTTATTGTTATAGCTAGCTACATAAGCGTAGCGACCTTGGACATAAACAGCTTCCGGGTCATTGAGGTTGGTGCCAACTTCACCAACGTAGACTGGGTTAGATGGGTTAGAGATATCATAGATTACTAATTCGTTGTTCCCCTCGCTGGCAACATACGCATAGTGGCCTTGGATATAGACATACCACGGGCTGCTTAAGTTAGTGCTGGTTTCTCCGACGTAGACCGGGTTGGCGGGATTGGCAATATTATCAACAACAAGTTCGCCATTGCCAGAGTTTATCGTATAAGCGTAGCTCCCTTGGACATAGACTGACCACGGGCTGCTTATGTTGGTACTCGTTTCGCCGACATAGACCGGGTTGGCGGGATTAGAGACATCGTAAATTATTAGTTCGCTATTCGCATAGCTGGGTACATAAGCGTAGCGACCTTGGACATAGACGGCATATGAACTACCGAGGTTAACATTAGTTTCGCCCATGTAGACTGGATTAGCGGGGTTCGAGATATCATAAATGACAAGTTCGCCGTTACTAAGATTAGGTACATAGGCGTAGTTACCTTGGACATAGACGGATTCTGGTGTGACTAGACCAGTACCGATAGCTCCCAAATTACTAGTTGGTACCGTCCCGCTAACATAAACCTGTCCTGTTGGTGTGCCATTGCCACCAATCACCAGCTGGAGATTGTTATTAGTTGTATTACTAGACAGATATGATGTGTTAACTGTCGGAGGAGTGGCGGTAGTGCTGTTCATAGCTGCACCTGTGTCGGTAAAGCTAACTGTTGTGCCACTTAGAGAACCTAATGTCGTATAATAACCGGCTTCCTTAGTACTACTAGTGCCACGATAAACATGATACCCACTGGCTCCTGTGACTGCTGTCCATGTCAAGGTTACATAGTTTGTCGTTCCGCTCGCGAAGGTGTGATTAACTTCAGCACTTGGGATAGTCTCTCCACCATTACTATCTATGGCAGTCACTTCATAATAATAGGTGGCAGTACCAAGACTGTCGCCAGCAGAACTTCCGGTGGTTGATACGGCCAAGCTCGTCGGTGCACTTAGGGTTGAGGCTGTATTATCTATACTTACCTGCCCAGTACCAGTGTTAGCGGATAACGTAGTTGAGCCACTGCCCGTTTGGACATTGAATACATTAGTAGTGTTGTTGATCGTCGTCGGTACTGTGCCCGATGCAGTTAAGCCCGTATCGTTAAGCTGCAGAGTTGAGCCAGCGTAGACAGTACCAATTAAGCCAGTACTACCGCCACCAAACGTTCTATATATATTGTAACCACTAACATCAGTAACAGCCGACCAAGTAACTTTATTGTAGTTCGTCCCAGACAACGTAGCATTCCCTGTCGTCGTAAGAGTAACAGGCGAAGGTGACGAAGAATTCCCGGTATCAAAGGCAGATATAGCATAACCATATGTGGTGGAGCCTGTGGTACCTTGTGGAGCCACAGTCGGAGCCGTGGGAGCAATAAGACCAGTTACTGTTAATCCATTAGAGCCAATACCTCCACTGACATAAGCACTGCCACCAACTGTCAATGCACCGGCAATGCTCTGATCACCATCAACAGTAGCATTCGTGTCTACTGTTAAGGTGCCCGTCTCAGTACCCCCTGCCTGAAGCTGTTGAACGTAGGCACCACCAAGGTTATAGATATATTCATAATTTGTCCCTTGGACATACGCATAGCGACCTTGGACTACAATACCACCTACACCGGTTGGAGTAGAAATCGTGCCAATTGGAGTTAGGCTATATGGATTGGAAATATCAAGAACAGTTATACCAGAGCTTGAAGTAAGGTAGAGATACCTTCCCTGTGCAACAAGGGAACCACGATAAGTGCCACCCGCATTAGGACCACCGACATCAACTGGGCTAGCCGGGTTTGTAATATCATAGACATCGATATTACCGCCACCGCCACCATTATAATCCGATACGTAGGCATAGCTGCCTTGAACTATTACAGCAGCTGGGTAGGCAATCGTTGCAGTCGTTCCAACCGTGACTGGACTTAATGGATTAGATACATTAATGATATTAAGCGAACCACTTGAGGCATATTCCGTGACATACGCATAATTACCTTGGACATAAAGACCACCACCATTACTAATATTGGTGTCGTTCGACATTAAGATTGGGTTGGCGGGGTTGGAGATATTAATAATATGAAAAGCCGAGCCGACTACATATGCATAATTCCCAGAGACATAAACATCATCAGGAGCATTACTATCGGTAAGGTCAATGGTTCCCATTGCGATAGGATTGTATGGATCAGAGACATTGAAGATCTGTAAGAAATTTGAGGCTTGCCCAACTACATAAGCATAGTTACCCTCAACAAAGATACCCAGTGGACCACTATCTGTTATTGTATTAGTGCCATTGAGTAGTATTGGATCAGCAGGGTTAGAGACATTAAACACCTGGAGGGTCCACGTATCGTTATTTACGACATACATATAGTTGCCCTGGGTATACATAGAAGAACCATGAGGACCAGATTCATTAATTTGAACACTGCCCGCAATACTAGGCAGGGTTCCACCGATATAGACTTGACCAGTTTCGGTACCGTTGCCACCAACTACCAGCTGAAGGTTGTTATTGCTGGTGTTGGTCAAGACGGAGCTAGTATTAGCACTCGGAGGAGTGGCGGTGGTGTTATTCATAACTGCACCCGTATCAGTAAAGGTAACATTGCCACTACTCAGAGAGCCCAAGATACTATAGTAGCCAGTTTCACCTCCACTGCTGGTTCCTCTATAAACCCTATATCCAGCAGCACCAGTAACGGGCGTCCAGGTTAATGTGACATAGTTTGTAGTTCCACTAGCGAATGTATGTGACACTTCTCCGCTTGGCGTTGTCTCACCACCGTTACCGTCAACAGCGGTAACTTTGTAGTAATATGTGGCAGTTCCTAGCGCATCACCGGCTGCACTACCCGTTGTTGATACCGATAGCCCTGTTGGCGCACTTAAACTACCGTAAGTAGCGTCAATCGCAATACCTGGGTTGGCAGTATTGACCTCAAGTACATCCGATCCGGTACTGGTTTGAACCTGGAAGGCAGTAGTAGAGTTGGTGGCGTCTTGGAACAACGCAGTGCCGTCAGCCACTAAGGCACCGGCGGTGTTAGTGGTTGGAGTAGTACCCGTAGCTGTAATGGCTTTATCGGCAAAGGATAAAGTCGCGCCAGTATAAACTGTGCCGATGTATCCAGTAGTTGAGGGGGTTCCGCCACTAGCTGTCCTATATATATTGTAGCCAGTAGCTCCAGTAACAGCAGACCAGGTCACTGTATTATAAACAGTTCCGCTCAGGGTTGCTCCAGCTGCAGAAGTACTAGTTGCCGTAGAAGCTGGGCTACTACCACTAGTATTAAAAGCTGCGACAGCATAACTATAACTCGTCGTACAACTGGTTACACAAGTTGGAGTTACTGTTGGCGCTGCAGGCGTAGCTACACCGTTGATAGTCAAACCACCAAGCGTAGCATTGCCTGCTACCTGAGCACTACCACCAACCGTTAAACCTCCAGCAATGCTTTGATCACCGTTAATCTGGGCATTCGTATCAACGGTCAGTGTACCTACTTCTGCTCCACCAGCCTGGAGTTGTTGGACATAGGCGCCACCGAGATCGAAGACTTGAAGCGTGTTTGAGCTACCATTAACCGTTACATACGCATAACGACCGGAGACAAATATTGAGCTTGGTTCACTACTAGCTCCCGAAGTTGCCATAGTACCATCCGATACAGGGGCAGCGGGGTTAGACACATCATAGACTTGAACTGTGCCATTATTATTATTCGTTATGTATGCATAACGACCCTGGACATAGACCCAAATCGGATCTCCGCTTCCCGGAACCGTAGTTGAACTTACAGCCGCATTCGTTGTGGCAGCTGGGTTACTTACATCAAAGATTTGTAGCGTATCACCTGCATGCGTGACTACGTAAGCATATCTACCAGCGACATAAACATAGTCAGGACCACTACTCGTCGTCCATGTACTAAGATTGACCGGACTAGCTGGATTACTGATATCAAAAACCTGTAATGTCCCCGACGTATGGTTAACAATATAAGCGTAATGTGAGCTGATAAATATACCCTGTGGTGCTGTACCGGTAGCTGTACCACTGCCGTTCACTATTACAGGATTAGCAGGATTAGAGACATCGAAGACAACGAGAACGTTAGTCGAATCATTGACTACGTAGGCGTAACGACCAGAAACTACAACATCTTCCGGTCCACTACTCGATCCTGTTGATACCGTCGCTATACTAACGGGAGTGGCTGGATTGCTGATATCAAAAACTTCAAATGTGCTGGTGGTATTGTTGGTAACGTAAGCATATCTACCCTGGACATACACTGATTCAGGACCAGTACTAGCGCCAGTCGATATCGTTGACTCAAGGTACGGATCTACTGGGTTACTAATGTCGTAAATCTGGAGATCGTTAGCAGTTTTACTAACAACGTATGCGTAATTACCTTGGGTATAGACATCAAAGGGGTTAGTACCAGTGCTGATTGATGAAACAGGACCACTCGGTACGGTGCCGCTCACATACAGCTGTCCAGTTGGAGTGCCATTACCACCAACAGACAGTTGAAGTTTAGCACTACTTGCATTAGTAGATATGTAGGCTGTAGTGGCTGTTGGCGGTGTAGCCGTACCGGCAGTAAATTGTCCCGAGTCAGTGAAGCTATTTGTAAGTACAGTGGTAAGGTAAACCTCAGAACCACTCCCTCCACTTGCAGCAGTACGGTAGACTTTATAGCCCGAAGCTCCACTCACGGCTGTCCATGTAACAGGGAGAGTTAGTGTACTCGACCCTGTGGTGCCAGTGGCTTCATTACTGACAGTTGTTTCCCCACCTGCACTGTCTAGGGCGGTTACCTCGTAACGGTAAGTAGAGGAAGCGGTTAAGCTACCACCACTAGTAGCTGCATTAACGGACAGCCCTGATGGGCTAGTCATGGTCGCGTATGTAACATCTACTCCTACCCTACTATTAGTGGTGTCGGTGGTAAGAACAGCAGAACCAGAACTTGTTTGTACCTGCAGGGCAGTAGTGGAGTTGGTGAGAGTTTGAAAAATATTGCTAGTAGAAGATAGTCTGTCGGCATAGGCGTATGAGTAGCTAAGCGGTGATCCAGCAGTGTTTCCGGTAGTTGTTGAGAGAGTGTAGCTGTTTGTAGTACTGGTAAAGTAATTCGCTTCAGTGCCGGCAGTAGTTGTGTAGTAGATGCGGTAGCTAGCTGCACCAGGAACAGCAGTCCAAGCAACATTATATTCTTGATTGCCCGAGCTAGTAGCAGCACTACCCGTTGCCTCGGCTGAAGCAGCCGTTTCCCCACTACTGCCATCAATAGCACTAACCCTAAAGTAATAGGTGCTGCCTGTTGCAAGCGAACCACCACTAGCTAAAGTAGCCGTCACACCAGTCGGAGTAGTAAGAGAACCAATACCCACCCTACCATCAGTCGTATCAGTATTAAGGAGACCTAGACCAGAGGCATTACCAACCTGGAATGAAGTAGTACTGTTACTGAGATTCTGTAAGAGAGTTTGCCCGGAGACACCCAGGTTGCCGGATATTTCCGCATTACCACCAACCGTCAAACCACCAGCAATACTTTGATCGCCATTAACAGTGGCGTTTGTATCTACCGTTAAGGTGCCTGTTTCGGTCCCACCAGCCTGGAGTTGTTGAACATAGGCACCGCCGAGATCAAAGGTTACCAATTGACCACTGCTATAGCTAGCTACATAGGCATATCTTCCTTGGACAAAGAGAGATCGAGGGCTGCTCAGACCAGAACTAACCTCACCAACAGAGAATGGGTCGGTGGGGTTGGAGACGTCGTATGTAACCAGCTCGCTATTAGCGGAGCTAGCTACATACGCGTAACGTCCCTGAACATAGACAGAGTATGGGACATTTAGATTAGTAGTAGTTTCTCCAGAATAGACCGGCGTACCGGGGTTCGAGATGTCGTAAATAACTAGGTCGCTGTTGCCGCTACCAGTACCCGAAATTACATATGCATATCTGCCACTAACGTACACAGATCGAGGGCTGCTCAGATTAGTGCCAAGCTCCCCAGCGTAGGTTGGGCTGGCGGGGTTGGAGACGTTATCAATAACTAGCTCACTATTGCCAAAACTAGTTACATAGGCGTAGCGACCTTGGACATAGACAGAGGTTGGGCTGCTCAGATTGGTGCCAAGCTCCCCAGCGTAGGTTGGGCTGGCGGGGTTGGAGATATCAAACACTACTAGTTCGCTGTTGGTGGAACTAGTTACATAGGCGTAGCGACCTTGGACGTAGACAGAATCTGGACCGCTCAGATTGGTGCCAACCTCGCCGACAGAGGTTGGGCTGGCGGGGTTGGAGATATCAAACACTACTAGTTCGCTGTTGGTGGAACTAGTTACATAGGCATAACGTCCCTGAACATAGACATCGTTAGGGACATTCAGGTTAGTGCCAATCTCTCCAATGTAGGTCGGGTCTGCGGGATTAGAGATGTCATCAATTACTAGTTCGTTGTTGGTATGATTAGTTATGTAGGCATAGTTACCAGAGACATAAACAGAGTTTGGAGCAACCAGATTGCTGGAAGTTGATCCTAAATTAGTAGCCGATACTGTCCCGCTAACATATAACTGTCCGGTGGGAGTACCGTTGCCACCGACAGATATTTGCAACTTATTATTACTGGTCGCACTCGAGGTATAAGCAGTCGTGGTTAACGGTGGCGTTGCTGCACCGGCGGTAATAGTACCAGTATCTGAATACGGTGAGCCTGAGGTGTAGTTCGATAGTACTGTCGTTAGGTAGACCTCACTACCAGTCGTTCCGTTTGCGGCCGTACGATAGATATTGTAGCCAGATGCTCCTGCTACTGCAGTCCAGTACAATGTAACCGTTTTGTTAGAACCCGTTAGAGAAATAGAAACTTCGCTGCTTGGAGTTGTTTCTCCACCAGCAGAATCTAATGCGGTAATTTCATATTTGTAGGTTGCGGTTGTTGTTAAGCTTCCACCACTCGTCTGCCCAAGCGTTAAACCACTTGGGCTACTCATCGGCGCATAAGTGACATCTACACCAACTCTACTATTGCTAGTATCAGCATCGAGAACATTAGCACCACTGCTGTTTTGAACCTGGAAAGCAGTAGTAGAGTTTGTGGAGTTATCAAGTGTTGTTTGTCCAGTTGAACTAAAAGTGACGACTTTTGAACCTGAGCCGTTTTCGAGATCTAAGATATCCCCAGACCCTGATGCGTTTGCTTGTAGAACACCGGCAATACTACCACTACTGGCAGCTTGAACGTTGAAGTTGGCCTCTTGCAATGAAGTCGAATTATTAATTGCCGTACTGCTTACGAAAGCAGTTATGATTGCACCCACGGCATTTGACTCACCACCGACCTCTACGGCAGATGGTGAATAGAGCGTATTGGCTGAGGTCGGGGTGTTGTATGTTATTACGTTATTCTGACCTGTTACTTTGTAGGTAAAACCAGCAGTACTACCTGCGGAACCAGTAGTTTGAGATTGAGCATAGCCAATGTAAACTTCGGCGTTGCCCTCTGAAGTTAAAGACGGGTAAGCAATAGTCGTAGAAGAGCCTGTGTTTTGACTAATACCAGTAGAATCAACTCCCCACGTCGTATTGGAGCTGACACCTGCCGCCGTAAACTCTGTGGCAGCAATTTCGTTGGTACCAGGATTGGATGTGTAGTTTACTGTGATGCTACTAGACCCAGCGGTTGTGACTGTACCCATCCACATCTCAACTCGATTCACCGAAGCAACACTTGGGCTTACATTGACCTTGGTCCACGTTGTAACCCCACCCCCAGATACGCTAGTCACAGGATCACTACTAGTCGGTATTTGAGTAGTCATCACAAGTAGATCACCAACACTAGCAGGTGAAACAGATAATGTGGTTGTATTGCTACCGTGAGAATCCCACTCGTTTACCTCAGTAATACTTGCGTTGGTATTGGCACAAGAGGCAAAAATCAATTGACTGGAGCTAGCTGTACTTGTTTGCAAACAAAGACCCGTGCTGGGAGCATTGACTGGTAACGTCAAAGAATAAGTATTTGCGGTTGCACCGGTGTTAATAGTAACCGTATTCGTGTTGCTTGCGTTATTGAGAACTAAGCTTCCAGCTATGGAACCAGCCGAACCAAATGTAGCCGAACCCCCTGTGCCCAATGACAGGAGTGTGTGCCCATCTGTTTCAAGATTGAGAGGATTATTGTCATTGGTGCCCAGCAAGGCAGCAGTGCCGAAGCTATTACCTCCTTGTACAAATGCAGTCCCAGATAGTCCACCAGTTGTGACAAAGCCACATGCTGAAGATGTTTGTAAACAAACGGTGCCAGTAGCGTCTGGGAGAGTGATCGTCTCATTTCCCAAAGCAGGGGGAGTAAACTGCAGTATGCTGCTATACCCACTAACAGAGTTAAAAGTTTCCAGTTCTCCAGCTGTAAATGAGTATGGCGTTGCTGTAACTGCAATACGAGGAGTCATTTCTCCATCCCAAGTTGGGCTTCCACCACTGCCACCCACATTCATACCAAGCCAGAGATTCTGATTCCAGTTAATGGTTGAAGGGAAAGCAGTTAAACTACCGAGCTGAACCGAAAGATAACCGTTAACAACCCTGACCGTGTTGCCTCCTGTCCATGTTTCAACCCATAAACAGTTTGAGTCACCAGAGCAAGAGCCTTGGCTTGATCCAGAACTAGTTGCAGCATTGTAGAGTTTAAATTCTACGTTGTAGTTACCATCGGGAACAATCGTTCCAGCAGATGTAAGTAATCGAGCCTGAAAATTAATCGTTGAGTTTGACGAAGCATTGGCAATACCTCTTGTACTCAGTAAACCAACGAGAGAGAAAATGACTAGACCTAAAAAACCTAACAAGAGAGGTTTAAGGACGTACAATAAAAGTACTCGTTTTAACGGTGTTTTTTCGGACATTTTTATTAAAAATTTGTTTTGGTTTTTTATTTGGCTCATGTGAGCTAAGCTAAAACCTCATTTAATTATGTTATCCTCTCTGTTAAATAACAAGCTGATACTCTAGTGGTTTTTAGGGTAAGCTATCCTGCCTTTTACTACTTAGTTTCTATCAATATTCGTTGTTATATAAACTACTAATTTTAATTAACACCTGCCCAGCACAAGTTTTGAGAAAAAACATCTATAAATGTCGCAAAATTATAGTTGTGTATATAACTACGATGTCCTAGTAGGTGCCTTTTTTGTTAATGGTTTATCCACAGCTAAAAATATATTTTCCCTAGATCTTACGTTCTTTTTAGAAATAACCCTGCTTGGTCTTCTATCTTAGTTGTTGGTATTCAGCGTACACCAGTTTCCTACTACCTTCATGAGAACCACTAAATATACTACTAGCCATTCACCTGAATACTATTCTGGGTGTGTTATGTAATGTAACGCGAGAGATGAACTATAGAAAAACGGTTTAACTAAAAATTGAGACAAATGGATTTAGATCTGGTCACACAAAAAGCACTTTGATAATTTCATTAATCAGGAAATCTCTGTGATCTTTATAACTGTTTGCTGTTGTCGATGGCCATGTACTTTATGAACTCGTTTTTTGGCCTTATATCTTACAGCGGTTACTTTGTCGGCTTTAATAACCGGTTCAATGATCTCAATCTTAACCTTTTGATTTTCAAGAACTGGCTTACCAAGATTAATCTTCCCATCTTCAATCACTAATAATGGTTTTAGCTCGACAGGCTTATCACTTTTAGCAACTTTTATTACTTCAATAGATAAGGTTTCTCCTTCTGAGACAAGATACTGTTTTCCGCCAGTGCTTATTACTGCTTTTTTCATAATTAACTTCTTTGTCGTTATAATTTCCGTAGAGTTACTACCTTATGGTACCGGCTGATTTTACCAGAGTTACGGATTACTGTAAAGAGGCGTAACACCTAAGCCCACTCCAACGATCTATGTCGGCCTCTTCGCCACCCAAACCGTCACCTTTCTACCATCTAATTCAAATACCGACTCGTGATTACTAAGTTCTGGATTCTTATTGATCTCAACAGAGAGAGTCTCCTGTTTAATCAGTCCCTCATAAGCGGTTATTGATCGAGTAATTTCTTGGTCATCGGATGTGACTTTTAGGCTGATCCTATCATCAACGTCAAGGTTTGCTTGCTTACGAGCTTGTTGTACATGTCGAATTATCTCTCGTGCCCAGCCTTCTTGTTTAAGCTCATCGGTTATATCGGTGTCTATCTTAACAGATAGCTCTTTACCTTGGGTACTGACCACTTTTTTTACATTTAGCTCTTCCGCTACTATATTCTCTAGCTCAGGTTTATCAGATTCGGTTATTTCAAACGGTAGCACAAGCTCCACCATCGCAAGAGGTTGACGCACTTTAATTCGATTCTCCGCGCGTTGAGATAAACCCTGGTTGATGAGCTCTCTTATGGTAGCCATCTCAGCAATCAATAACTCATTGATATGGCCACCCTTCGGCCAGTCACATAAGTGGACAGACTCAGCGCCCGTTAGTTGTTTATATAATTCCTCTGATAAGAACGGCGTGAATGGAGCCAACATGAGACAGATCTGAACAAGCACGTAGTGAAGTGTAGCGTAAGCTTTAGTCTTATCATCATCATTGGTACTCTTCCAAAAACGTCGGCGACTCCTTCTTACATACCAGTTCGACGCATCATCAACGAGCGCAAGTATTGGCTTTAATGCTTGTGGTAAATCATAACTTTGCATTCTTAAGTCAACTGACTCAATCACTTGGTGAACACGAGAAATTATCCAGAGGTCTAATATGTTTGACATGCTATCAGTCGGATCACCTGTAGCACCACCCCACTCCCACTTATCAACTGATGCATACAGGCAGAAGAAGTCATACATATTCCAAATCATATTCAGGCGACGGGCAGTATCTGCTACATCTTTATCTTGCAATGACGCATCTTCCCCATTCAAAACTGGCGATGATAGTAGTAAATAACGCAACGAATCTGCTCCATACTTATCGAGGAGTTCACTGGGGTCAGTATAATTCCCGTACGACTTACTCAACTTACGGCCATCATTGCCCATTAGACTACCCGTAACAATAACGTTACGGAAAGCAAGCTCACCAAAAAGCCCAACTGATATAGCATGCAAATAATAGAACCAAGCCCTGACTTGACCTACGTATTCCGCAATAAAATCACCTGGGAAATTGTCTTCAAATTTCTCTACATTCTCGAATGGGTAATGAAACTGCGCAAATGGCATTGAGCCTGATTCAAACCAGCAGTCCATAACCTTATCTATCCTTTGCATTTTCACACCGTTTAGCTTAAAAGTGACATCATCAACCCATGGCCTATGATAGTCATCAAGCTCCTGGCCAGATAAGTCTTTGAGCTCTTGATAACTGCCTACCACTTTTATGACTTCTTTACCTTCCTTATCTTTGCCCTTCCAGATTGGCATCGGAGTTGCCCAGAAGCGATCTCTCGATATGTTCCAATCTGGTGCAGATAAAACGGTATGCGCAAAGCGACCCTCCTTGATATGCTCAGGGAACCAGTGGATACTCCCATTCTGCTCGAGCATCTGTTCTCTTTGACCCTCTATATTCATAAACCAACTAGGATGAGCTCGGTACATTAACTTCGTTCCGCAACGATAGCAGTGAGGATAACTATGTCTAATGTATTCTATCTTCCAAACAACACCTTTATCATGGAGACTCTTTGCAATATCTTTATCAACATCCCATACGAGCTTACCCCTCCACTCACCTGATAGGTAAAAACCACTGTCGTCAATTACGGATACTACGGGAATGCCTTTTTCTTTAGCCAAGGCATAGTCCTCTTCTCCATAAGCAGGTGCTATATGAACAATGCCGGTTCCTTCCTCTAAGTTCACATAATCAGCGTGGTATATTGATCCAGACTTATCCTGGTGACCAAATAAGTACTCATAATGCTTACCAACTAGTTCTTTACCTTTAAATGAACGAGTGACCGTATATGGGATTGGTGAATGTTGCTCGTCAATTAAGACTTTATCCAATAGATCCGTGGCTATAATTAAATTATCACTACCCACCGTAACTTGGCTATATTTTAGGTCTTGATTAACGGCAAGAGCCGTATTGGCTGGAAGTGTCCAAGGTGTTGTGGTCCACGCTAAGAGATAAGTATCCTCATCCTCAATCAATTTAAACTTTGTGTATACCGACGGATCAGTTATGTCCTTATAAGAATTGTCCATTGCGATTTCGGCTTTTGATAGTGGCGTAGCATCGCGCGTACAATAGAGCAGTACTTTTTCACCTTCATAAATCTTGCCTTCATCATAGAGCTTCTTAAACGCCCACCAAACGGATTCCATGTAGTCTTTATCCATGGTTTTATAAGCACTTTTAAAATCAACCCACCTACCGATGCGATTAATGGTGTCTTCCCACTCGGAACCTGTTTGAATCATATTTTCGCGACAAGTATTAATATAGGCCTCAAGACCGATCTTGTAGACGTCTCTCTTATCTTTAATGCCGAGTTTCTTCTCTGTAAATACCTCGGCAGGAAGCCCATGACAATCCCAACCCCACGCCCGTTCTACACGCTTGCCTTTCATTGTCCAATAGCGAGCAACTGCATCTTTAACAATACTACTCAGTAACGTGCCGTAATGGGGGACGCCAGTAATAAACGGCGGACCATCATAAAATACGTAAGAATTATCCGCTGGTCGAGACTCCACCGATTTCTCAAAAATGTGGTGCTTTTGCCAATAGCTTACCAAGTCCTTCTCATATTCAGACACTGGTCTGCGAGTTTCCTTCTTGAATTTCATTTTTTCTCTGCCTTTCTCAATAAAAAAATCACCTCAATGAGTAGACTGGAATCCTATATATAACTAGGACGGTACCATCCAGCTTCCTTTGAGGTGATTCTCAAAAGCACTTACTTTAGATGCTATAACGGGCATACCCGTCGAGTTCTACTTGGCACGAAGCCTTTCTTCTCGCTGCTTCATGGTCGATAACCACTCATTCATCTTCTCAAGATAAAGCGCAACTGTAGTTTTAGTATAGCTTAGCGATCAAGAGCTTTGCAATCACTTACTTAACGAAGTAGCTAGCTACTTCACCGCTTGATGGAAAACCCGTGCCAATCCAAGCCTTAATGAGTTGCCCATCATTACTGATAATCATGATCGCAGGATACTCAAGAATATCGTATAGCTCAGCTTTTGTAACTCCCTCAACACTATCGACATCCATTAGGTCTAACATGATATCAGGATAGACTTTACTAAAATCATCATGAAAAGCCTCAGTTGCCCTCGAATGTTCGGATTGGGGTTTATACAGAACTAATACTTTCATGACACTCCCATTCTACCATTAGAGTTAATTGAGAAGTCCTTGTTGCACTGACGATCTTAAGAACAACCAGTGGTTGATCCGCAGCTACTACATACGTAACAACTACCTGCTCTCTGTGTCTGATTACCACAGTTATAGCATAGCGGTGCCGTATCACTACTAACTGATACTACTGATGGTTTTTTGTTAGTGACAACAGTTGCTACTGTTTTACCTTGTGCCTGATCGCTGTTAGCTGTGTTAGATACGCTAGTCGTCTGGTCGAGAGAACTATCTTTAAACTCTGGGGCATTAGCCTGAACTATTACCTCCGATTCCACTTCAGTCGGACCCAATAAAGACGTCTGATCAACTGGCATATCCTCTAGAAATGCCAGGCCCAATTCCAGGCGATCATCGAACGATAGGTAATCAAGCGCTAAACGACGCATAATATAATCAGTAATTGAGCTAGCTGTCCGAATATCAGGATCATCGGTCATCCCTGAAGGGGCAAAACTAGTACCCCTAAGAGATTTAACGTAGCTCTTTAATGGAACACCATATTGCAATCCATGGCTTACAGATATCGCAAACGAATCCATAAGACCCGACAGAGTTGAACCCTGCTTTGATACATTAATGAATAGTTCTCCAGGTGTACCATCTTCGTATTCGCTCACAGTAAAGAAACCTTTTAGATCTGCGATATGAAACTTATAGGTGTTGCCGTGTCGACGACGAGGCAGTAAGCGCCGAACAGCTCCTTTAACGATAAACTTGTCATTAACCGTTTCTGAAGCCGTATCCGTAAGACTAACCTCGGTCGGCTTAGTATCGCTAGCCTTTTTAGCCATTGACAGTGGCTGAGCAACCTTACAGTTATCTCGATAAATCGCAACTGCTTTTAGGCCCATCTTCCAAGCATCAATATGGAGCTGTTCGACATCTTCAACAGTAACTTCTTCTGGCATATTAACTGTCTTACTAATAGCGCCAGATAGAAATGGCTGTACAGCAGCCATCATTTTTACATGACCAATGTAGTGAATTGCGTTATCACCCATAGAACAAGCAAAGACAGCTAGATGCTCTTCTTTAAGATGTGGTGCACCAATTATTGTCTTCTCAACATCGATGTATTCAACGATGGCTTCTCTTTCTGCTTTGCTATAGCCAAGAGCAGTTAAAGCACGTGGTACAGTCTGGTTAACAATACTCATCGTTCCACCACCGACTAATTTCTTGACCTTAACAAGACCAAGATCTGGCTCGATACCAGTCGTGTCACAGTCCATCATAAGACCAATTGTGCCGGTTGGAGCTAGTAAGCTAGCCTGGGAGTTTCTCACACCATATATTTCACTAAGCTCAACAGCTTCATCCCATGAACTAGCTGCAGCACTTAGTAACTCCTCTGATACAAGACCAGCATCAATTTTTGAGACTTCTTCACGATGCATCTTTAGCACATTGAGCATGCCTCTCGATCTTTGTGAAACCCAGCAAATGGGCCGACTCGACGTAGCTAATCTTAGCACTTGCGGCATAAGCTTGACCTGTCATAAGCGCTGTAATGGCCGCAGCTTGAGCTCGACCTTCTTCTGAGTCATATGGCAAGCCCTGAGCCATTAAAAGAGCACCTAGATTTGCATAACCTAACCCTAATTCTCTATAGGCCTTGGCAGTTCTTAGTAATCTTCTCGGTTGGGTATTCACTGTAACCAACTAATATTTCTTGAGCCGTAAACATAACCTCACTGTGTGCTTAAAAGCCTTGATATCAAAGCTATCATCATCATTCAAGTACTTTAAGTAAGATTAATGCTGGCGAAGATTACAAGCTGAATTATCAAGATGCATGTACTCACTACACGGATTGCTAGCCGTTGATACGCCCAGCATTTGGTGTAGTGTGCCATTTGTTTATCGTTGTATCAAACTGCATCCCAGGGTCAGCACATTCCCATGCTGCTTCAGCAAATTGTCGAAACAGGTCTCGAGCCTTTAGTGTCTTAACGACCTTACCAGTTTTTACGGCCTTCAGTTCCCAGTCTTTATCGTTTTCAACTGCTTGCATAAATTCATCAGTTACTCGAACGGAATTGTTGGCGTTCTGATATTGAACAGAGAAAGCGTCTTTGCCATCAAGATCCATATCAAAACCAGCCTGCTTTGAAGACACGAGCTTTACGCTCTTCTATAGCCTTACACCATATAAACTCTTCAACATCAGGATGGTCAACATTCAAGGATAACCATCTTAGCAGCACGACGTGTCTTACCACCACTCTTAATAGCTCCAGCAGAAGAATCAGCTCCACGCATAAAACTAAGGGGACCAGATGCTGTACCGGCACTCTTACCAAGCGGTTCAACCGAAGAACGAATAGGACTAAGATTAATACCTGAGCCAGAACCACCTTTAAAGATCATGCCTTCTTCAATATACCAATTAAGAATTGATGGCATCGTATCTTCGACAGCCTAGAATAAAACAAGCACTTGCCTGCTGAGATCGCTTGGGAGCACCGATATTAAACCAAACCGGAGAATTAAAAGCCGCCCGTTGAGTAGCTAAAATATACTTTAATTCCTCACGAAAATCTTCGGCTTCGTCATCATTCTCAAAATAGCCTTCTTGTAAACCTTGGCGAGTTATAGTGTCAGCAACACGATCAACTAATTGCTTAAGTGATGACTCACGTTCCTCCAGTACCAGGTGTACCAGTAAAATATTTCTGGGCAACAATATTAATTGCGTTTAGTGACCAATCTTCAGGAAATTCAACATCCTTTTGCTCAAAAACCGGCTTTGTTGACATCGGATTAACGATAATGGAATCCCGATAGGTCCATTTCAATTTATCATATGCTTTTTTATTGGGCTGAGTGAATAATCGCCCAACCTGTAAACTGGCAGTTTGTCCCATAATACCCTCACTTCATTGTTATGTTATTTTTAAAGTTGTTTATTTGTTAATAATGCCGGGTATCGACCCCACAACATTATTCGCCCTCGAGTCCCTCAACTCGTGTTCTTTTGGTTATAACTCATCCATTTCATTTAGACAAGCCCAAATTCCTAAAGTTTAAAGGACACTACCTTATTGATTAATTCTTGAAGGTTCACTCACTCGACGCTTGCGTATATCAGACAGTTCACGCTCAAATCCATCAATATCTTTGAAACGACGATAGACGCTAGCGAATCGCACATACGCTACTTCATTGAGCTGTGCCAATCTATCTATGACTAAGTCTCCGATTGTGGCAGAGTGAATTTCACTCTCGCCACCTTCTTGTAACTCTTTCTCTATATCATTGACAAGATATTCAAGTTGCAAGCTAGTAACCGATGTCTTCTCGCAGGCTCTGTATAATCCTGCCAAAAGCTTCTCGCGATGGAATAGTTCTCTTCGGCCACTATTCTTTATAACGATCAGCTGAGGTCGCTCGAGCCGTTCATAGGTAGTAAAGCGATGATTACAACCAGTACAAACTCTACGGCGGCGAACTGCGCCACCTTCTGCAACATCTCTTGATTCTATTACTTTTGTGTCATCTTGTTGACATTGATTGCACTTCACGTTGCACACCTCCTTTACTCAATCTAAATGTGCAAGCACTATATTGAAAATTCTACATATAGCGCAACTAACCTAAATATTACCTCTACCCATAGCGCTTTTGCAAATAATTTCCGCTGTATTATTTAATACAGAAATCAGTCATCATCACTAGATTCGGACGTATCCTCAGTAGTTTTACGTCTTTTGGAAAGTCGACGCAAGAATGAAGGTTTAGCAACTTCGTCTTCGTCAATATTGTCTCCAACCATAACTGGCTTGTCGTCATCATCAAATAAGTTTGGGTGATTAGTCTTTTTCTCTGAAACATCCTCATCCTCTTTATCGTCAGGTTCATCTATTGCCCAGATGTTTGGTGTAGGAGTGTCCTTTTGAAAATCAGAGTTATTTGTGTCGTTTTCGTCCAGAGACATATCTAGATCAGTCATGACGGCATCGTCAGAACTCGATTTAGCGCTATGTGATGATACTGGGCTGCTACTATAGCCTCGATCTTTATTACTACTGTTTGCTGAGTGTTTATCATCGTTACGATTTGAAAAGTATGAAGCGTCAAAACCTGTGGCAACAACAGTGATAATAATTTCTCCATCAAGCTCAGGATTAATTGTTGCACCAAAGATAATATTCGCCTCAGAGTCAGCCGCACTAGTAATTGTCTCAGCTGCCGAATTAATCTCGTGCATAGACAAATCTTCCCCACCAATAACGTTGAACAGAATGCCACGGGCACCATCGATAGATACTTCAAGTAATGGTGACTCGATGGCCTGTTGTGCAGCCAATACCGCCCTATTCTCGCCACTAGCACGTCCAATACCCATAAGAGCTGAACCAGCATTACTCATAACTGTTTTAACATCAGCAAAATCAAGATTAATTAAACCATTGACAGTTATGAGATCTGATATGCCCTGTACTCCCTGACGTAAAACATCATCAGCCACCTTGAAGGCTTCTATCAAAGGAGTCTGTCGATCTATTGTCTGTAGTAAACGGTCGTTTGGAACGATAATAAGTGTATCGACAGATTTTCTTAAGTCATCAATAGCTTTCTCGGCATTGTGCCGACGTTTTTCTCCCTCAAAGGCGAAAGGCTTCGTAGCAAATCCAACTACCAAGACATCCATATCTTTAGCCACCTCAGCAACAATCGGTCCTGCACCACTGCCAGTACCGCCACCTGCACCTAGTGTTACAAATACCATATCCGCACCCTCTAAGGCCTTACCTATCTCTTCACGGGACTCTTCAGCTGCCTTCTGGCCCATCTTCGGGTCAGCACCAGCTCCTAAGCCTTTTGTCGTATCTTTCCCAATGTGTATCTTTGTATGTGCCTTGGAGTGATGAATTGCTTGAGCATCAGTATTAATCGCAATAAACTCCACACCCTCCACACCAGCCTCCACCATTCTATTCACCGCGGCACCGCCAGCTCCACCCACACCAACAACTTTTATACGCGCAAATGTTTCAATAGCTGGTTTAACTTGAGGCATGTTTCCCTACTCTTAACTTACTTATATAAAGCGAGTATACCCTAAGAGAGATGCTAGTTCAACAAGTTAGTTATTCAAGTATCATTGATACAACTCAAGCTCCGCTAATGCTTGTCAATGTCGCCAATTATAAAATTAGTGGCGAAATGATTGCCAGAAATCTGAGACTGAATTTAAAAATTTTGTGTTCAAAGCAGACTTTGATCGTTTACCTTCTTGATTGATAGGTAATAAGAGTATGTCGAGTAACATAAGGCCTATCGAAGTCACTGCAGCCGGGTCTGAAACCTTATCAACCAATCCTGTTATAGAGTGAGGGTGACCAACTCTAGCCGCTAATTGAAGTTTCTCTTTAGTAAAGTTAGCTATGCCAGGTAAGTTAGCCGTTCCACCAACCAAGACGACTCCCCCGGGTAACTTTCGCCATCTTTTAACTTTGTGTAGCTCTTTCTCGACATATTCCAACAGTTCGTCGATCCTGGCTTCACTAATCATAGTAATGTCTTCGTGATTGAAAGTGTGCGTTTTCCCATTCAGCTCTACCACCGCACTCGTTTTCTTTGGCTTATCACCTATTTGGGCGTATTGAAGTTTCACTAATTCTGCGACATCAAGATCTGTTTTAAGACCAATGGCTAAATCATTCGTTACATGCATACCACCAATCGGCAAAACAGCCACATGCTGGACTTCTCCGTCCTCTATAATAACGAGATTAGTGGTACCGGCTCCAATGTCGAGAAGAACCGTACCTGACTCTTTTTGTTGGCGGTTAAGTACAGCCTCAGCAGCAGCCAAGCTAGATAGTGTGTGTCGATTAGGAATAATCTGAGCCTTATCGAGGGCTGTGTCAAGATTTCTCAAGTTCGGAGTTGCGGCAGTAATAATGTGGGTTTCAACTTCAAGCCTAACACCATGCATTCCAACTGGATCTTTTATATTATCCTGCCCGTCCAAACGATAGTTCTTTGCAAAAACCTGAACAATCTCTCGATTAGGTGGTAATTGAACAATTGTGGCAGCTTCTTCAACACGCAATCTATCTTCAGTAGTAATCTCACGATTTGCCGCACTAATAGCAATGACACCTTTCGAGTCCATGCCATTAATATGCGATCCATTTATATTAACGGTCGCACGGTTAATCCGTATCCCTGAAATCCGTTCTGCTTCCGTGATAGCGTGTACGACAGCTTCGGCTACATCGTCAGCATATACCACAACGCCTCTTCTCATGCCGACGTTAGGAGCACTACCGTAACCTATAACAGAAAACTTGGCTTGATCGTTGGGATCAGGCATTCCGACGATACATCTGACGGTACTCGTACCAATATCAAGACCAACGTAATGAGGTAGCGTTTGATCATGCATGCAGGCAGTATAACGCTTATCCTCTATGCACAGCAAGTGATAACTATGTCAAGTAAGCTATGTTGCAGACGTTAGTATTTCATATCCGTCATCTGTAATCAGAATAGTGTGTTCAAAATGCGCTGCCCATGAGCCATCCTTAGTCAGTATTGTCCATCCGTCATCAGCCATAAACACCCTGTAATCACCACTCTGAGTGGCCATTGGCTCAACAGCAATAGTCATTCCGCTATGAAGAATAGGGCCGGTTCCTTTTTTGCCGTAGTTAGGTACATTTGGGTCTTCATGCAACTGATGACCAACCCCGTGACCAACTAAATCGCGTACAACCCCATAATGATACTCGTTCAGAACACCTTCTACTGCACTTCCTATATCACCAGTTTTGACGCCATCATGAATGACATTAATCCCGGCCAACAGGGACTGTTCAGTAATTTTAACCAGTTTTTTATGCTCTGGTTTGGCCTTGCCTACTACAAAACTAATAGCAGCATCGGTAATCATACCTTTATAGGTCACTCCGAAATCTAGGCTAACAATGTCTCCCTCGTAAATAAATTTATCTATACTCGGGATACCATGAACAACCTCGTCATTAATCGATACACACAAGACATCAGGATATCCTTGATAGCCCAGAAAAGTAGGCAGCGCACCTGCACCATTCAATTCTTCTTTGGCAAGATCAGACAGATGTTTCGTATAGATACCAGGTTTAGTTTTAGCTTTTAAAATTTGTAAGGTGTTCGCCAGGATCTGCCCACTGTCACGCATGGCCTGTATCTCGCTATCCGTTTTAACACGCGTCATCATCATAATATTTATATATTCTAAAACACTCTAGCTGGCAGGTAAATCAGGTTCAAACGCGATTTACGACTGCCATAATTGCGATCATGAACATCTCTGGGATCTTTTGAGGCGTCGATATCAAATACTGTGATCCCTTCCTTACGGAAGTGCTCTAGGATTGGCGTTGTAACTTTTTCATACTCTTCGAATCTTTGATTAATTGCATCTTCTGTGTCATCCTGGCGGCCACGTTCAACCAAGCGGCTGTGTACCACTTCTTTAGCAGCTGTCATATGCAATATTACCGTCAGATTAAACCTAGCTTGTTTAGCTTGATCCAGTATCCAATCCGCCTGGACTATAGTTCGAGGAAAACCATCTAATATGATTTCCTGATGCGGATCAATCAGCTCCAATACCTTATCAATAATCTGAATCATCTCGTGATCCTCAAGCAGCTTACCAGCAAGCATTTCTCGACGACGTTGACCCGTTACGAGTACGCGCAATATCTCTCCGGTGGAAATCCATGCATAGCCGTATTCGTCAGCAAGCAACCTACTCTGCATGCTCTTACCAGCACCAGCAACCCCCATTAGTAGGATCATGGGTGAAATCTCTCCTGCACAAGGCGAGCAACGGTTCCCCCATCAGCCGCACCAGATGGCATTTCGATCATTTTTCGAATTATAAGACCTCGGTTATTCTTTTCATCCGGACCAAGTTCAGTAATCACCTTATCAACCATCGCAGAGATCTTTTCTTCTGATAGCGCCTCCGGCAAGTAATGATCAATGATCGCTTTCTCCGAAAGTTCCTGGGCGGCACGCTCAGTCTCGTTTACCGTTTTATAAAGGTCGGCACTTTCCTGGCGCTTTTTCGCTTCTTTATAGAGAATTGACGTTATTTTCTGAATCTGTTGGCTTATTGCCTCTGGTATTGTTTGCGACTTGTGAATATAAAACGGCATTCTTGATCGATCGTAGCGTATTTGATCGAGTTATGTCGCCCTTAAGTAAAGCAGTTTTTAGATCCTGCTCAATAGAATCGTTCAACGACATGAACTTACCGTTGTCCGAGTTTTATTTTTTGGAGCTTAATAACTTTGCGCTCATGGCGAGCAATCGCCTTGATACGTCGTTCTGATTTATGGATAGGCTTATTAAAATATTGATCTTGTTTAACAATAGCCAAAACACCAGACTGCTGAACCTTACGGTTAAAACGACGTAATAAGTTCTCCAAAGATTCGTTCGGATCTTTTCGTGTAACTTGAATCATGACACTATTGTAAAAAAAGCACGTTATTTTCGCAAGTGTTTTATCGGTGTTGTTGAAATTTCTGATTTGTCCGTTGTGACTTTAACACTATACTTTGTAGTTCTTTGAAGATAGCAAATTGTTTATTGGTGAAGTAGACCTTGGTATTACCCTGCTTTTCAGATATTAGGAAACCAACTTTTTCGAGCCGTTTTAATTCTCTTTGGATGTTACCTGCATCTTCTTTGATAAGCTTCGCTAAACCTCTAACATGGGTTTTAAAGTCAGGATATTTTGCATATATGACTATGATTTTTCGACGAACTCTTGAAGTTATAAATACATCTAACATAAGCTATATTGTTATTAGGACAACGTAATGAAGCTAAGGTTTAGTATACTTATCTTCGATTGGCATTTCAAGCAATTTTGTTTGACAATACTATAGGTATGGAGCGGTATTACGAAATTTGGGTAGCCAGTTTAAAGTATCATGGCTTTGGAGCCTTGACATATTCTGCTACTAATTCATTGGCTATCGGTAGCATTGTAAGAGTTCCTCTAAGAGGTGAAAGTGTGCTTGGCTTAGTTTATAAAAAAGTGAGCAAACCCGCCTTTAAGACTCGACCTATTATTGCAAAAGTTACGGAGACTAAACTACCGCTACCAAGTTTGGGACTCATAAACTGGATGAGTGAGTATTACCCAGCCCCAATTGGGTCAATAATACAGCAGTTTCTACCGAAAAGTTTAACAACAAAAAACTTTTCGACAGCCCAACCTACCACAGTCAATACAATTCCAAGACCAGCTTCAAATTTACCAGCTTTAAGCGATGAACAAAAAAAGATAATGGGCCGGCTCGTATCACCGACATCGTACTTGCTCCATGGCATAACCGGGAGTGGCAAAACGCGAGTCTATCTTGAATTAGCACAACAAGTCCTATCACAGGGTAAATCAGTTATAGTTCTAACTCCAGAGATAAGTCTGACGACACAGCTTAGTAAGACCTTTGAGCAGTTGTTTCAATCCCAAGTTGTGGTTGTCCATTCTCACCTCACAGATAAACAACGAAGAGATAACTGGGTTCGAATGCTCAGTGCCGATAAGCCACTCGTAGTAATCGGCGCAAGGTCAGCTCTTTTTAGCCCTTTACAGCACATTGGACTCATAGTAGTTGATGAAGCACACGAAGCTGCCTACAAACAGGAACAAGCACCTTACTATCACGCCATACGAGTAGCTAGTAAGCTAGCCGAACTACATCACGCTTACCTTATTCTAGGTTCCGCAACCCCCTCCGTCACTGATTACTTCATCGCAGAGCATAAGAAAACACCGATCCTAAAGATGGAGCACCTGGCTACCCTTCACTCAAAAGAAGTCACTTCTATCGAGACAATAGATATCAAGGACAGACACAACTTCTCGTCTTCATACACACTATCGAAATCATTGATTGAGGCTATGACCGAAGCCTTAAACAAAAAAGAACAGACGCTGTTATTCCTCAATAGACGTGGAACAGCCCGAACAATCATTTGCCAACAATGCGGCTGGCAGGCAATTTGTCCCAATTGCGACATACCCCTTATTTACCACGGCGACAGTTACACGATGCGCTGTCATACCTGTAATTATCACCAAGTGGCAGTATCGGCATGTCCAGTATGTGGGAATAGTGAAATACTGTTTAAGACGATTGGAACGAAAGCTGTCGTTGACGAAGTACAACGTCTATTCCCTGAAGCCCGCATACAACGCTTCGATAATGATAATTTAAAGTCAGAGCGATTTGAAACTCACTACGAGAACGTCCTGAGTGGTGGTGTCGATATTATCGTTGGTACCCAAACTTTGGCAAAAGGGCTCGATCTACCAGCTCTAAGTGTAGTTGGCGTAATAGCGGCCGACACTAACTTATACTCGCCAGAATACACCTCACAAGAGCGCATGTATCAACTAATCAGCCAGGTGATTGGAAGGATCGGACGAGGACACCGCGCTGGTAAGGCTATTATCCAAACCTACTCACCTGACAATAAAATACTGAGAGCGGCCGTAGAGCGAGATTGGAAAACGTTTTATGAGTTCGAACTATCTGAACGACAACAGTTTATGTTTCCACCTTTCTGCTATATCTTAAAGCTATACTGTCGACGCGCTAATTCTTCTGGTGCCGAGAAGGCAGCATACGGCTTACTAGAGTTTCTAAGAACAAAACCCCTTCAGATTCAGATAAACGGTCCGGCACCAGCCTTTCACGAAAAGAAAGCAAATCGATTTGAATGGCAACTAATCATTAAATCTAAGCGTCGGAGCGAGCTACTCAAAGTAATAGCTCTGCTTCCAAGCGGCTGGCTCTACGATATTGATCCCGTAAGTCTACTTTGAAACTATTATCAAGATACAGTCTTAGGTTATACTATTCTAAATGGCAAACCCACGGGACACAATAATCAGCCTCCCCGACCCACGATTACGTCAGCGTTCTCTCAAGGTAGGAGTAGTTGATAAAGAAATTAAGCAAATCATCGAAGCTATGCAAGCGGCGGTTATCGATTGGGAAGAAAGCCGGCCTCACGAAGTTGGTGTAGCACTCGCAGCTGTTCAAATCGCACAGTCATTACGAATACTTGTAATCAGAAAAAACTATAACGACAAAACGGATAAAACTTTCGAGGTCTTCATTAACCCCGTAATTACGAAGTACGAGGGTGTTTTGGAAGAAGATTTTGAAGGATGCTTAAGTATTCAAGATGTCTATGGGAAGGTCGGTCGCTATAGTAAAGTACGCGTACGGGCTAAAAATATCCATGGAAAAGAGTTTCGAATTACGGCTGATGGTTTTTTAGCCAGAGTTTTACAGCATGAAATAGATCATACCAACGGTATCCCCTTCATTGACAGAATAAAAGATAATCAACAAGCTTTCTTCCGCCTTATGGAAGACGGTAATCTGGAGCAGCTCGACTATGAAAAAAATATCAAGTCCAATCGTCTTCTTTGGTAGCGGACCTGTCGCAGCCAAAGCTTTAAAATCGCTTTTGAAAGATTTTACTGTTGAGGCAGTAGTGACCAAACCACCAATCTCTAACTCATTCCATAACGCCGCTCCCGTTCTAGAGCTTGCTAGCAAAGAAGGATTGCAGTTATTTACCCCATCAGACAAGAAACAACTGACTGAGCTTTTTAGCAAAGAAGGGTTTAATCTAAAGAGTCGAGTTGGCCTAGTTACAGACTATGGCATTATCATCGACCAACTTGTTATTGATTATTTCCCTCTTGGGATCGTTAACAGCCATTTTTCTCTTCTCCCAGAGTGGCGTGGTGCCGACCCGATCACCTTTGCAATATTAAGCGGTCAACCAATAACAGGTGTCAGTTTAATGTTAATTAATAAAAAAATGGATGAGGGAGCGATCATCGCCCAAGCAACTTACACTATTGACGCCCTCGAAACAACTCCGTCACTCACCGATCGTCTTCTGGCCGTAAGCCATGAACTCTTAGTAAAGAATTTAGGCGATTACGAGGCTGGATTACTCAAGCCCCATCCCCAAGACTCTACAAAACCGCCTACTTACTCAAGGAAACTCACAAAGCAGGACGGGATTATTGACTGGACAAAGCCAGCCATTCAACTAGAGAGAGAAATACGAGCTTATGTCGATTGGCCAAAAAGTGTGACTACCCTTGCTCAAAAAGAAGTCATTATTTGCCAAGCTCACGTTATAGATAGATCAGGAAAAGCTGGCTCCGTTATCGCTGAACCAGCACATCTAATTGTCTACTGTGGCCAAGATGCGCTTGAACTAGTTAGAGTTAAACCTGCTGGTAAACCAGAGATGTCAGGTCAGTCATTTTTAGCCGGCTATGCCACTAAATTATCAGCAGAAGATTTAGTATCACCATCACCAGGGTGACCATCTTGAACTTGTGGTTGAGTTGAGCTCGCTAAAATTTGCGGTGCTACTTGCTTGATCTCCGACTTAAGTTTCTCCAACTCATTGCCAACAACTTCTTTATAGCTAGGAAAGTTTGCCTCCAACCACTTAAGAGCAATCTGTTCTTTGGTTTGCATCTGCTCAGGAGTATCGTTTTCGGTAGGCATAAGTTGCTCGAATTCATCAAGCTGAGCATCGGTCATTTGACTGGCTAGTGTTGTACCTACTCTCATTTCAAGAGTTTCTAGGATATGCGTTAAAAACTTCTTCTTTTCGTCGGGAGGTAAACTACCAAGTCCAAGTTCATCAAGAGTTGCGTAGTTTAGAGTAAATGCCATGGTTTTATGTCCTCGTTGTTACTACTATTGTAGTCTGCGCCTACTAATTAGGCAATTAGCCAGTTAAAGTTTTCTTTCTTTTGTTTCGCGCCTGAAGAGATTGATATTATCACCCTCTTCTAGCTCAACCCGATTTTGGGTTCGAAAACTTAACCCACATAACTCACCTTCTAATACTTCCTTGACGTCTTGGGGACCACGCTTCAGATTAGTAATTTCCACTTCTGCAAGCTCTTTCTTAGCTCTCATGATCCGTCCTAGAGATGGTAATGCAAGCTTTCCGTGAGTTACTTCTCCGCCGCATATAACTTCTGACTTGGTGGTTTTGAAAATAGCTTTAACTTTTAAGGTTCCGAGATCAGTCTCTATAACCTCAGGAGCAAGTAATTGACTCATCTCCACTCGTGCATCATCAATCAACTCATATATAACCGAGTAGCTTCTGATAGAGACATTATCTCTGGCGGCTACACGTTTGATATTCGCAGGAACGGTGACATTAAAGCCATAAATTATCGCACCACTCGTACGCGCTAAGTAGACATCATTCTCGGTAATAGTACCGATACCTGATCCAACAATGCGAACTGCTACCTCTTCAGTATCAAGAACTTTAAAGCTATCAAGAACTGAAGTAAGTGAACCACCGACATCAGCCTTGACTATTACCGTAAACGTTTGCACCTCATTGCTGCGATTAATAAATCGTAGCAGATCACTGCTACTATGAAGATCGAGACGGCCACTAGTATTCTGCTGACTTACCATGGCAGCTTGGGCGAGGTTTTTAGCTTCTTTTTCGCTGGGCACTACCTTAAATTCATCACCAAATTCGGGCAGAGATCTAAAGCCAACTACAACTACTGGCATTGAAGGACCGGCACTTAGTACACTGTCTCCTTCGGAAGTTTCAAGATTGCGAACCTTGGCAAAAGCCGAACCGGCAACTATATAGTCAGTTCTCTTTAGGGTTCCTTCCTCAATGAGCGCATGTACAATTGGCCCTCTTTTCTGATCATTATGTGCCTCGATCACTAATCCACTAGCGGCGACATCAACTTCGGCTCGTAAGTCTTCAACATCGGCGATCAGCAAGATCATATCGAGAAGATTAGTTAGCCCGTCCTTAGTCTTGGCCGAGACCTCTACCGTTACCGTATCACCGCCCCACTCCTCAACGAGTAAGTTATTGTCAGCCAATTGCTGCTTAACTCTGTTGATATCCGCTTCTGGTTTATCGATTTTATTAATTGCAACTATAATTTTTACGCTTGCTTGACGAGCAAAACGAATCGCTTCGATAGTTTGGGGCTTTACTCCATCGTCAGCGGCAACAACAATAATCGCGAGATCTGTTAAGCGTGCACTGTGCTCTCTAACAGCTGCAAATGCTTCATGACCAGGTGTATCCAGAAATGTAATTGCCCGACCGTTATGCATGACCTGGTAAGCCGATATATGCTGCGTTATGCCACCGGCTTCCCCCTTAACCACCTGCGCACCTCTTATAGCATCCAGCAAGCTAGTCTTACCATGATCAACGTGACCCATAACAGCTACGATGGGCGGACGAGGAACGGCTCGCTCATTGTTGGTGGCCGACTGTCTTTGTTGACGGGTTCGCGTCAGATGCTGGTTTTCAGCTTCTTGTTTAGCGAGTTCTATGTCTAGGCCTAGCTCCTCAATAATGATTTGAGCAGTATCAAAATCAATCCGTTCGTTAACGGTAGCCATGACGCCGTTTTTCATCAGTTCCGTAATTAATCGTGTAACCGGAATTGATATTTTTTCCGCAAGTGCGCCAACTGTTACATGATCTTCAAGCTGAATTGTTTGCGCCATCTCGTGGTCCTTTCTAAGAAATAATTCTCGGTGTTGGGGTGTTTGTTAAAGGTTTGCGAACAAAAAATTAATGGGCATCTTTTAGGCTAAGAGCAATCTTGCGTGTTTCTGTATCTATGCCTAGGATCTTAAACTTCTTCTTTTCGTTGAGTTGGAATATTTTTTCTGGATCAACAGCTTCACTGTCGCTCATTTCTGAGACATGAACCAAGGCTTCAACTGACGGGCTAAGCTGCACGAAGGCTCCAAAAGGTGTTATGCGGGTTATTTTTCCTTCAACAACGTCATCTTTTTTAAAGGCCTTAACCTCTTTCAGCCAAGGGTCTTCACTCATCTGTTTTAGGCTCAGGCTGAGACGATCTTTATCGATTGCTATGATTTTTGCCTTAACTTTTTCGCCAACTTTCAAGTAATCGTGTGGATCTTCAACTCGTTCCCAAGAAATTTCAGAAATATGAATTAAACCTTCGATACCATCAACGTTAACAAAGGCGCCGAAGTCAATAACACCGGTAACTGTACCGTCTACAATGTCATTGATCTTTAGATTGCTGAGACGCGCTTGCATGTCATCTCTTACGGCTTCCTTCTCTGAAAAGATAAGCTTGTTGTCTTTACGGCTAGCATCTAAGATTCGCACACGGAGAGGCTTGTTTACGAGAGCATGTAATTTCTGCAATATCTCATCCTTATCAGCACCTGATACTCTCGGGTAGTGTCCTGCAGCTAATTGTGAAACTGGCAGAAATCCTCTTATTCCCTCTAATTCCATAAGCAACCCGCCTCTATTGGCATCGTATGGAGCAACCTCTATAATTTCTTGTTCATCGTGAACTCTCTGTAGTTCATCCCAACCCCGATCCTTTGCAGCTCTCTTCATGCTAAGAAGCGCGTATCCCTCTTCCATTTCGGGATCGACAACACTTACGGTCACGCTTTGACCAAGTTCTAATTCTTGACCATAGCCTATCTCACGACGTAATACTACGCCAACACCATTGGCTCCAAGATCGACCCAAAGTTCGTGTTTCTTGACTGAGGTAATTACTCCCTCAACGACATCACCAACTTCTAGCGGCTTAAGCGCGCTATCTGTTAGTAAATCATCCATTGTTATTGCTTGTTTTGACATGTAAAATTCATGCCTCCTCTTGTATTGTATTTCTAGCAAGAAGTAGATGCGTCGCCCTATCGGGGTAACACCAACTCCTCTGCTCGATTAATTCAATTATACCTTCTTTCATCGGTGAGGTCAAAACCCAAACTAAACCTGAGAAACTCAAACTTAGCTCATTATGCTAAACTAAAAATGATGTACTTGGGGATTGATATCGGGGGCACAAAAACGTTAGTTGCTACATTAGATAGTAATGGAGTTATTCAAGAAAAATTTAAGTTCCCAACCCCTGATAAATACTCAATTTTTCTTACAAACTTAGCAAAAGTTGTTGCGAATTTATCTACGAAAGAGTTCCTTGCAACCGGTGTTGGTGTACCCGGTAAGATTGATCGTGATAGTGGCGTTGCTATTGCCTTTGGGAATCTAAGCTGGCGAAACCTACCCATCCAGCATGACATCAGCAAAATAACCCACTCTCCAGTAGTGATAGAAAATGACGCTAACTTAGCCGGTTTATCCGAAGCAATGTTGGTTAAAGATCGTTTCGATAAGGTTCTCTACGTTACTGTTAGTACCGGAATTGGAACAGGTATTATTACACATGGTTCAATAGACCCCGAGTTTGCTGACTCAGAGGGCGGCTTAATGATGATCGAGCATGATGGAAAATTACAGCAGTGGGAAGACTTCGCATCTGGTAAAGCTATAGTGCAGCAATACGGGAAACAAGCTCATGATATTCATGACAGTCGGACCTGGAAGATAATATCTAAGAATATTGCTGACGGTTTATTGGATCTTATCCCTGTCATCCAACCAGAAATAATAATTATCGGGGGTGGTGTAGGCTCCTACTATTCGCGCTTTAGCAGATTCTTGAAAGCAGAGTTAAATCGCTATAAAAACCCATTGATGCCAATACCTACCATTATTGAAGCTGGACGACCCGAGGATGCGGTTGTGTATGGCTGCTTCGACCTCGCAAAGGCACGTTATGGATGACTTAATCGCTACACTGACCATAGACTACCCTACTATCAATTTTCAGAGAGCCAACGTCTTCTGTTGGTCGCCAAAACGGCAAGAAATCCAATACGACTCAGAAGCACCTCGCCAGAAAGGAACCTGGGCGGTTTTACATGAGCTTAGCCATGCCTTATTGGGGCATTCTTCTTACTCTTATGACTTCGAGTTACTCAGCCTAGAAGTGGCCGCTTGGCAAAAAGCAAAAGACTTAGCAAGTCATTATAAAGAGCACATCCAGGAAGATCATATCCAAAACTGCCTTGATACCTACCGTGAGTGGTTGCATCAAAGAAGCACCTGCCCTACTTGCAATAATCATTGCTTACAAGCCACGTCTACTCGATACTACTGTTTTAACTGCCATTCTAACTGGCGAGTTACTGCATCAAGATTCTGCAGGCCCTATCGACAACTTGAATCAATACATAAAAAATCGCCTACCCAAAATGGGCAGACGATTTTTACCTAAATTTAAGCTTATAGTCTTATTTAGAAGACTTCTTAGTGCGGCGGCTAATTCGGCCACCTTTAGCACCAGCAACTCGAGCTAAAGCTCGGTTTGCGTAGAATCCACCAGTGTGGCCTCTTTTGCCACCCATAGCACCGATTTTTGCATAAAAATCAGAGCCATATTTCTTGATGTTTGTAGCAGCGGCTAATTTGCCGCCCTTCATTGTTCCAGCCATTTACATTCTCCCTTAAATTAGTCTTTCTCGAGTGAAATAAAAAGAGTTTCGCATTTACGAAACCCTCTTACAACCTATCGATTATGCTTATAATATCATTCTATCCCGCTAAAGTCAACAAAATTTATAATTTTCACCGTCTTGGTTTATAAAGATAAAGCCCCTCCTATTCGGAAGGGCTTTATATAATTCGGCACCGTGCTATTTTCCCAGGGGTGAACCCCAAGTATTGTAACCGCTGCGAGGCTTAACTTCTGTGTTCGGCATGGGAACAGGTGTCTCCCTCGCGCCATGGGCACCGATGGCGTTGTTCTTAAGAAACAACATATATCGGTGTCCATCTATAAGCTACGATGCATGAATAAAACTTTAAGGTAAACGGGTGCAGATATGCACCAATAACTAGTCAATTGCCTCCTTCACCAGAAACCGCAAGCGGTCTTGATGAAGGATCATAAAAAGTCAATGGACCTATTAGTACGCTTCGGCTCCATATGTTGCCATACTTCCACCTTGCGCCTATCAACCTGATCGTCTTTCAGGGGTCTCATGGGGAAATCAAATCTTGAGGTCAGTTTCGCGCTTAATATGCTTTCAGCGCTTATCTGGTCCGCACATAGCTACCCAGCGATGCCCTTGGTAGAACAACTGGTACACCATAGGTGCGTCCATCCCGGTCCTCTCGTACTAGGGATAGATCCTCTCAAATTTCCTATTGTCCACAGCGGATATAAACCGAACTGTCTCACGACGTTCTGAACCCAGCTCACGTACCTCTTTAACCGGCGAACAGCCGGACCCTTGGGACCTGCTCCAGCCCCAGGATGAGATGAGCCGACATCGAGGTGCCAAACAGCGCCGTCTATGTGAACTATTGGGCGCTATAAGCCTGTTATCCCCGGCGTAACTTTTATCCGAAAGCGCTGCCGATACCACACTCTTGTACAAATATGTACGGACAGCGGAAAACTTACTCCCACTTTCGTGCCTGTTCGGGATGTCACCCTCACAGTCAAGCTGGCTTGTGCGTATATACTATCGATTCGATTTCCATCCGAATCTAGCCAACCTTTGAACGCCTCCGATACTCTTTAGGAGGCAACCGCCCCAGTTAAACTACCCACCAGACACGGTCCCCGACCCTGAAACTAGCTACGAAGTTAATTCATAGACAGTTTGAGGGCCAGGTAAGAACAAGATCGTAACAAGGGTGGTATTTCACTGTTAGCTCCATCTAGGCTAGCGCCTAAACTTCAAAGCTTCCCACCTATGCTACACATGTTACAACCCAATTCAATGTCAAGCTGTAGTAAAGCTGCACGGGGTCTTTTCGTCCTGCTGCGGACAGACGGCATCTTTACCGTCAATGCACTTTCACCGAGCTCTTCGTTGAGACAGTACCCATATCATTACGCCATTCGTGCAGGTCGGAACTTACCCGACAAGGAATTTCGCTACCTTAGGACGGTTATAGTTACCGCCGCCGTTCACTGGGGCTTCAGTTCAAAGCATTCACTTCTCCCCTTAACCTTCCAGCACCGGGCAGGCGTCAGCCCCTATACATCCACTTTCGTGTTAGCAGAGACCTATGTTTTTGGTAAACAGTTGCATGGGTTCCTTAGCTGTGACCTCCAATAAAGGAGGTAGACCTTATTCCAAAGTTACGGTCGTTTATTTGCCGAGTTCCTTAACGAAGAATCACTCGTACATCTGGGTCTACTCGACCTGAGCACCTGTGTCGGTTTGCGGTACGGATAGCTTTGTACATAAGTTAGAAAGCTTTTCTAGTCAGCACTTTTACAGAAATTCAACCAAAAGGTCGTTTCATTCCCTCGTATTTCTCGAGGTTAGACGGATATAACCATGAATCCGCTCCTACTAATATGCCGCGCACTTCTAACAATACAAAACTAGTACGGGAATATTAACCCGTTGTCCATCGCCTACGCTACGCGCCTCGGCTTAGGACCGACTAACCCTGGGACGATTACCGTGGCCCAGGAAACCTTGCTCTTTCGATGGGCAGGATTCTCACCTGCCTTATGGTTACTCATTCCAGCATTCTCACTTGATAACGCTCCACTGAACCTCACAGTTCAACTTCAACGCAATATCAACGCTCCTCTACCACTCCTAGCAAGCTAGGAGTTCGCGTCTTCGGTATTACACTTTAGCCCCGTTACATTTTCCGCGCAAGGTCTCTTGACGAGTGAGCTGTTACGCACTCTTTAAATGTATGGCTGCTTCTAAGCCAACATCCTCGTTGTTGAAGAAACCTCACCTCGTTTTCCACTTAGTGTAAATTTAGGGACCTTAGACGGCGATCTGGGCTGTTTCCCTTTTGAGCGACGAGCTTAGCCCCGCCGTTCTGACTGCCGCGATTCCACAGATAGTATTCGTAGTTTGTCAAGGGTGAGTACTCTCGCGAGCCTCAGTCCGAAACAGAGCTCTACCCCTACCTGCTACCACGCGACGCTAGCCCTAAAGCTATTTCGAGGAGAACCAGCTATCTCCGGGTTCGATTGGCATTTCACCTCTAACCACAGTTCATCCAAGTGTTTTGCAACTCACCCTGGTGCGGCCCTCCACGTAGTTTTACCCACGCTTCAGCCTGACCATGGTTAGGTCACCCGGTTTCGGGTCTATTTACATGCACTAACGCCCTATTCAGGCTCGCTTTCACTATGCCTCCGTCAGATGACTTAAGCTTGCGCATATAAATAACTCGCTGGATCGTTCTACAAAAAGCACGCCGTCACCAGATAAATCTGGCTCCGACTCCTTGTACGCGCATAATTTCAGGTTCTATTTCACTCCCATTCCTGGGTTCTTTTAACCTTTCCCTCACGGTACTAGTTCTCTATCGATCGTAAGATATATTTAGCCTTGGAGGGTGGACCCCCCAGCTTCAGTCAGGGTTTCACGTGTCCCGACCTACTCGACAAAACAAATATAAGGTTAGCGACACTTAACATACCAGGCTATCACTGTCTTTGGCGCTTCTTTCCAAAAGCTTCTGCTCGCCTCGCTAATTTCTTACCTTATGCATAACAATGGTAGGTTATGCCTCCAATACGGAAATCTGATAAAATCAGGGCTCCGTACTGGTTGTTTGTGATGTCACAACTCCCTTTAGATCTTCGTCTACCAACTTATCCGTCTGTTACCAGACGGAAACCTAAAAAGTTTGGGCTGATCCGGATTCGCTCGCCACTACTACCGGAATCGTTGTTTACTTTCTCTTCCTCAGGGTACTAAGATGTTTCAGTTCCCCTGCTTACCGTTATCCCGTCCTATATATTCAGACAAGTACTAACAGAAATGACTCTGTTAAGGTTTCCCCATTCGGACATCTTCGGATCAAAGCTTAGTTAGCAGCTCCCCGAAGCTTATCGCAGCTCCTTACGTCCTTCATCGGTATCTTACGTCAAGGCATCCGTTATGCGCGCTTGAGTAACTTTTTACGTTATGCAATTGACTAGTTATTGGTATACACCAATAGCCGTTTGTCTTATTGCTTTATCTTATATGCAAGTCAAATTTTTAAATTACCAAACTCAAGATATCCACCTCGATTTCCGATTAGGGGCTTCAGTTTATGCCAGAAGCTACATTTGTAGACTCGTGCCTAAACTCAAGCAGCCAAGTAATGATAGCAGCAAAAACAGAGGTGGTCAAGCCATAATCGATGTTATAGTTACTACGATTTACTCTCTTGAAACATCAAACAAGTAGGTCAAAAATTTTGATATCATACTTCATTATGACTACTATTCACTACCCCACTACCCCTTAGAGAACTAAATGAACCGAAAACGTTGGCTGTTTTGCTGTACAAACCGTCTTGGTAGTTCTACTGCTGAATAACCACTGGAATCAAATACTTTCACCTCTGATATATGCAAGCCAATCCCGGATGATGCTGAACTACCATAATTATTGAGCCCAAACTGCATTCCTAAGAAGTGTGGGGTTTGAGGGATCGCAGCGGCTGGCCCTGTAAGTTGATCAGTTTGATAGCCATCTATCCAAAAAGTAAGCCCTAGCGGCATCCATTCACAGGCATAGACGTGGGATGTTGCTCCACTGAATGAAATCCCATTCACCTCAGTAACCGCAGGTAGATAGATTGCGGTATTGCTCTGCCCATAGTGAATAGTCGTTTGACTAGAGGTTCGTGAGCCATCTCGTTGCTCAGTGATATCTACTTCAACTTCCAACGGCCACGCTTGGTCTTCGGGCCAAAGAAGAATAGCAGGACCAGTATTACCTGAGTCGCCCTCTGGATCAATGTCTACAACTGCGGTAATTTCCCACCGTCCATAAGTCCAACTACTATTGGACTTGATGCCCGCATCACTCGTCCCATCGGTCATCAAATTTACATTCCCGCCTGAAACGGTGGTTAATGATCCGTTCCATTGGCCGCCACTATAGACTGTCCATATAGACCCGTTCAGTGATGAACCAGAAAAGGTGTAATCCTCTATTAAATTCCAATTAGAATCGTAACTCATTTTGATAAGAGCGTTACCACCGCCATACCCGTATGGTCAGTGTTAAATTGGGCTGTCCACGTAACACTAGCGACAGTAGTAGGACTATTAAATACACCCCATCCCATATTGTAGCCCTGAGTTCCGTTTACAATATTTGGCAACGAAGGACTAGTAAGGCTATTACCACTTATATCACAAGGAACCGCCACTACGAGATCATTCGGAGCATTAGTAGTTATGGTTTGCGACATATTGCCCGTATATAGGGTGCCGTAATTCGTATCGACAGCACTACTTGTAAGAATACCCGTAACCTCACCTAGCCCAGCATATCCATTGAAGTTCCCTGTGGCAGTAATAGTCGGATTTATAGTTGACCCAGAAGTCGCATAACCCGTTCCGAGCCAAATTTCTGCTGCTCCACTATTGGTACTGTCGTAGACTGACGCAACCTTAGTCCATGTAACACCCGACGGTCCTCCACTAACGGTAGTCGATGTGACTGTTGATTTGCTTATCCAAAGAACCAACGTATTCCCTGCACTACATGAAGGCAACGTGACGTTAGTAGGTGGTCCTGAGAAGTTATATTCAGGAGTACCTGTTTGCGCAAAAGTAGGTACGGTCGCCAGTGCAACTCTGACGCCAGTACTATTCCATGGTTGACCTAGGCTGGGCACCGATGAAGAAAGAGGGCCATAAATAGTATGGGTACTATTATCCCATGCTAGATCACCAGCTTGATCTGAAGCAAGTACGATAGGAGCACCTACAGTAGACCTCATTTGAGCAGCAGTTTGTATGTTGCTCTCCTCAACATACCTACTATCAAGCTGGGTTAGTGGTAAGTCATCACTCTGGACATACCATATAGCAGGCGTAGCAGCGTATTGAATCATGACAGCTTGGTTAAGCAGTGATAGTGTCGCTGTAGTCGTACCACCAGCTTTGTTAAAGACATCTGAGCCACCAGTATTAATGGTGACCGTATTAGTACTGGCTACATTGATCATCTTTATCTCTATACGTGACTTATCGGCAGGAGCAGTTGGTAACGTTATGGTGACACTGGCACTACTGGCATCAACTGGTACGAAGTCACCAGCTGCTGGACTATAAGCTGAGGTCTTAACGGCTGTAGGAGTAAGGTTTTGGGCACCTCCAGAGGAAGGAGTGCTCCAGGTAGCAGCGCTGCTACTACTGGCAGTAATGACCTGTCCGGTACTGGGAGTACCAGTAACAGCAACACCGTTTACCTTAGCAACCGTTGGAGATGGAAGGGTTCCTGAGAGATCCCCACCAGCCGTGGAGCTGATGGTAGCTGCGCTACCAAGACCGAGGTTTGTGCGGGCAGTAGAGGCTGAAGAGACGTCACTCAGGTTACTTGTCTTCTGCAAACTTGCAGCTTGAACAGTAGCAGCTGCTCCTGAGGCATCAAAGGCTGAGGTAGCTTGAGTAGCAGCAGAGCCGAGGCCTAGGTTGGTTCTGGCAGTTGATGTACTGGAGACATCACTGAGGTTGTTGGTGTTTACCAGTGCTCCAGTGACTTGGGCTGCCGTATAGTCTCCAGTTGTAGCAGTAACAGCGCCAGTACGCCCAAAGACTGAGGAGACTGGAGCACTGCCGGGTGTACTCCAGGCAGCAGCAGAACTGCTACTGGCAGTGATGACTTGGCCTGAGGATGGAGTTCCAGAGACAGCTACTCCATTTACTTTGGCTACGGTGGGAGTCGTAGCCGTACCGGCAAGATCACCAGCGAGTTGAATTAAGCCTGGGGTACTGGTAGTAGCATTGTTGACGGTAGTACTGGATACCGTACTCGGTATCCATTGGTTAGAAGAGCTATTAAAAGCTAATACTTGTCCATTGGAGGCTGAGGTAGCCGCTGAGGTGTCAGCTAAGCCTGATAGCTTCGTACTGGTAGGTAGAGCTGAGACATTAGCTGCAGTCAGAGTGACCGCTCCACTAGTTGGTGTCTGTCCATTGACGGAGGTAACCCCACCAGCTTGCGTAATAGCGGTAGTCTGAAGCGTACCGTCAGCATTCAGTGAGACTTGGAGAAAGCCATTGAGGATAGATCCCCATGTCCCTTGGTCAGAACCAGGTATTGGTAGGCGTTGAGTCATAAGTTTATCAGGACTCTTATGCCTCTTCTATATATATCCCTCATCTTAAACATAGGATAACATAAGCGTAACGAGAGTAAAAGAATGGTACGCAGTCGTAAAGATATCAAGATTGGTGGAGATGCGGGGATTCGAACCCCGGACCCCCTGCTTGCAAAGCAGGTGCTCTAGCCAGCTGAGCTACATCCCCATATGGAATAAATTGGTGGGCTTGCCAGGATTTGAACCTGGGACCTCGTCATTATCAGTGACGCGCTCTAACCAGCTGAGCTACAAGCCCAAATTACTCGGTTATTGTAACTAATAGTACCCCTTGCCGCAACTTACTCCTATATAAAAAGGCGCTAATCTAGCGCCTTTTAGTTTAAAAATTTAGTAGTGCCATCAACGTCAGCCCTGTTTTTCAGCACTGTTTCTCGTCCGAATAAACGGATATGTAAACTGTCAGTACTGATGTACAGTCTACCGAGACCGACCTAGCTCTTAAACTGATTGCTCAAATTTAAGGCTAGATTTCTCCCTAGAAAGGAGGTAATCCATCCGCACCTTCCGGTACGGATACCTTGTTACGACTTAACCCCAATCATCTCCCCTACCTTAGGACTAGACAAGCTAGTACGTCAGGTATTGGCGACTTTCATGGTTTGACGGGCGGTGTGTACAAGTCCCGGGAACGTATTCACGGTAGTGTGCTGACCTACCGTTACTAGCGATTCCGGCTTCATGCAGGCGGGTTTCAGCCTGCAATCCGAACTGGGACCGGCTTTGATGGGATTTGCTCCGTCTCGCGACTTAGCTGCCCTTTGTACCGGCCATTGTAGCGTGTTTGTAGCCCAGGACGTAAGGGAAATACTGACCTGACATCATCCCCTCCTTCCTCCCTGTTACCAGGGCAGTCTGAATAGAAAAATTCAACTATTCATAAGGGTTGCGCTCGTTGATGGACTTAACCAAACATCTCACGACACGAGCTGACGACGGCCATGCATCACCTGTCACTGTGTTCCTTACGGCACACTCTCTTTTCAGAGAACTTCACAGGATGTCAAGCCCTGGTAAGGTTCTTCGCTTACCCTCGAATTAAACAACACGCTCCACCGCTTGTGCGGGACCCCGTCAATTCCTTTATGTTTTAGTCTTGCGACCGTACTCCACAGGCGGGATGCTTAACGCGTTAGCTTCGCTACTACCGGGGTCGATACCGATAACAGCTAGCATCCATAGTTTACGGCGTGGACTACCGGGGTATCTAATCCCGTTCGCTCCCCACGCTTTCGTGCCTGAGTGTCAGCAACAAGCCAGTAGCCTGCTTACGCCATCGGTGTTCCTTCTAATATCTACGGATTTCACTCCTACACTAGAAATTCCAGCTACCTCTCTTGTGCTCTAGCTAAGCAGTTCAAACAATGTGTATATGGTTGAGCCATACGTTTTCACTATTTGCTTACTTTGCCACCTACGCAACTCTTTACGCCCAGTAATTCCGGATAACGCTTGGGTCCTACGTATGACCGCGGCTGCTGGCACGTAGTTAGCAGACCCTTATTCTTCTGTTACTGTCATAATCATCACAGATAAAAGCAGTTTACGACCCGAAAGCCTTCATCCTGCACGCGGCGTTGCTCCATCAGGCTTTCGCCCATTGTGGAAAATTCCCTACTGCTGCCTCCCGTAGGAGTCTGGGCCGTGTCTCAGTCCCAGTCTGGCTGATCATCCTCTCAGACCAGCTACCGATCGTCGCCTTGGTGAGCAATTACCTCACCAACTAGCTAATCGGACGCAGGCCGTTCCCAAAGCGCCGAAGCTTTACTCCTTAGAGCATATGCGGCATTAGCTACCCTTTCGGGCAGTTATTCCTCACTTTAGGGTACGTTCCTACGCGTTACTCAGCCGTCCGCCGCTCGTCAGCAGGAAGCAAGCTTCCTCTGTTACCGCTCGACTTGCATGTATTAGGCACGCCGCCAGCGTTCATCCTGAGCCAGGATCAAACTCTCCAAAAAAATTAACTAAAACTAGTTACTTTAGAACTGACGTTGATTTGCACTACTCAATTTTTAAAGACCCAATTTAGGACACTTAAATATAAGAACTCCTATAAGCTCTCAACATATTACGCTGTTGACCTAAGGGTGTCAAGCAAGTAAATAACCATTATAGTTGTAGTAGCTACAGCACTTTTACGGTCTATTTTTATTGCTCGTTTACCGTAGTGGCTAGAGTATCATCATCCTCTTCTGGAATATCAGCAAAATCCACCAAAGCTAACGACACCACCTCATCACCGTTGTTAAGACGCATAATGCGAACGCCTTGGGTAGCACGTCCTAGCCCTGGTATATCCTTGAGTCCTAGACGTATCGTCTGACCTTGAGACGATATAATAATGACTTCTTGCCCCTCATGATCTTGCAGCGTCTTCACCCCTACTAATCGCCCCGTCTTAGAGTTGACGACGGCCGAACGAATACCAACTCCACCACGAGCGTGCGGCGTAAACTGAGCTACCTTGGTTCGCTTACCGTAACCGTGTTGGCTAATCACAAAGACACTTGATCCTTCTTGTACGATGTCCATACCTATGACGTTATCGCCAGAACGCAATCTTATACCACGAACACCACGCGAAGCCCTTCCAAGTGGTCGTACGTCCCTCTCATGGAATCTTATGGCCTGACCTTGGGCAGTCGAAATGAGTACCTCGTTATCACCATTGGTCATTCGTATCCAACGCAACTCATCACCCTCATCTAGATTGATTGCTATCAGACCAGAGCTCCGCACGTTCCGGTACTGCTCAAAGGGTGTTTTCTTGACGACTCCCCGTACTGTACACATAAAGAGGTTGCCGTTAGCTTCCTGTTTATCGATGTTAATAACAGAGCTGACCGTTTCTTCTGGCTGAAGCTGTAACAGATTAACAAGTGCTATACCTTTGGCGTTAAGGCTAGCTGAGGGCACTTCATATGTCTTAATTCGGAATACGCGACCCTTGTTAGTAAAGAATAGTAAAAAGTCATGAGTACTGGCGTTGACCACTTGGTCAATAACGTCTTCCTCTCTTGTAACCATGCCACGACGGCCCTTACCACCCCTACCCTGTTTTTTATATTCAAGAATGGAACTTCTCTTAATATAGTTAGCCGAAGTAAGAGTTATGGCAACTTGCTCTTCAGGCACAAGATCCTCATCGCTCATCTTATCAAGTTCGTGAGCAACAATTTTAGTACGCCGCTCATCTCCGTATTGCTTTCGAAGAGCAACCAATTCATCTTTCACTATTTTCAAGATCTTTTTCTCGTCAGATAAGATTGTCTCCAGCTCAGTAATGAGTTTGATGAGCTCTGCTAATTCATCCTCAATCTTCTGACGCTCAAGGCCCGCTAGGGTCCTTAGCTGCATTGCTAGGATGGCTTTTGCCTGGATTTCACTGAGTGAGAAGCGACTTATAAGGTTTGCCTGAGCGTCGTCAGCTGTCTCACTGGAGCGAATGGTAGCTATAACTTCATCTATGTGATCAAGAGCGATCTTTAAGCCCTCCAGAACGTGAGCTCTTTCCTTGGCTTTCTTTAGCTCAAACTCTGTTCGTCGACGCACGACAATCTGTCGATGCTTGATGTGCTCCTTAATAATATCCTGGAGACCAAGAATACGTGGCTGTATACCATCAATTAAGGCCAAAACGTTAAAGTGGAACATAGTTTGTAGAGACGTAAGTTTATAAAGCTGATTTAAAAGCTTCTTTGGGTAAGCGTCTCTCTTGAGATCAATGACTATGCGAACATCACCACGAGCACTCTCGTCACGGACATCACTTACTCCAACAACTTTTTTGTCTCTAGCTAACTCACCGATACGTTCCAGTAGACTAGCCTTATTCAGACCATATGGTATCTCGGTGATAATAATCTGATGACGACCTTTTTGCGTTTCACTTATTTCGGCCACACCCCTTACAACCACACCTCCCTTACCAGTTGCGTAAGCGGTCCTCAGAGATTCCTTACCATAAACGATACCGCCAGTTGGGAAGTCTGGTCCCTTTACATACTCCAAGAGGTCGTCGAGCGTAGCGTCATCATGATCAATCTGGTATACAGTTGCATCAATTAACTCACTCAAGTTGTGGGGCGGGATATTTGTCGCCATTCCCACCGCAATACCAAGCTGTCCGTTTAATAAAAGATTTGGTACCTTAGCTGGCAGAACCTCAGGTTCCTGTCTTGTGCCATCATAGGTATCACGAAAATCAACGGTATCTTTATCTATATCAACCAACAACTCTTCGGCAAACCGAGCCATCTTTGCTTCAGTGTAGCGTTCGGCAGCTGGTGGATCTCCATCCATTGACCCAAAGTTTCCCTGACCAGTGATTAGCATGTAACGCATTGACCACGGTTGAGCCATTCGTGCCATGGCATCATAAATAGCCACGTTACCGTGAGGGTGATATTTACCCATCACCTCACCTGTTACACGAGCGCTTTTAACGGTTTTAGAGTTTGATCTCCAACCTTGCTTATCCATAGCATACAAGATACGACGATGAACTGGCTTGAGACCATCACGCACATCCGGTAAAGCACGTGAGACTATTACGCTCATCGAATAGCGTAGATAACTATCCTCCATAACGTCTTCTACGGTACGGGGTTCAATTTTATGAGAATGTGAAGGAGGTAGAACTTCGACAACTGGCTCTAGCTCAGGTGATGTTTTCTCGTCGTCCATATTAAATATCCAGACCTTTTACAAATTTAGCGTGAGTTTGAATAAAGTTCTTGCGGAGTTCGACTTCAGTCCCCATAAGTTTATTGAATATGGCATCGGCTTTTTCGGCATCATCGACATGAACTTGGATTAAAACGCGTTTTTCAGGATCCATAGTGGTGTCGAAAAGCTGTTCAGCATCCATCTCACCGAGACCTTTATAGCGCTTCTGTTCGATAAAGCCAGCTTGCTTATAGCGTTCCTCTCCACTGTCGATTTTAGTGCCATTCTTCTCTCGATTCTCAACTGCTTTGTCTAGTATTCTCACCAATTCTTCTTCATCGTAGATATACACACTGGACTTGCGGCCTGGTTTTACTAACTCAAACAAAGGTGGTTTTGCCAAATAAAGATGTCCTCCATCAATGACAGCCCTCATGAAACGGAAAAAGAATGTTAGTAACAGCGTGCTAATATGACTACCGTCTACATCAGCGTCGGTCATGATAACAATTCGATCATAGCGTAAGCCAGCTATATCAAAAGACTCTTCAATCCCCACACCAAGCGCTTTAATTAGACTAAGAATCTCATTATTGGCGAGCATTTTATCAAGGCGAGCTCGTTCTACATTTAAGACTTTTCCCCGTAACGGAAGAATAGCTTGGGTTTTACTGTCTCGCCCACTCTTTGCGGAACCACCAGCAGAATCACCCTCAACCAAATAGATCTCAGAATTTTTAGGATCCTTTGAGGAACAATCAGCCAGCTTGCCAGGCATACTTGCTCCATCCAAGACTCCTTTACGTATAATATTCTCGCGGGCAGCGCGGGCAGCCTTGCGGGCTCTAGCAGCTAGGAGTGCCTTACCAACTATCTTACGAGCAACAGAAGGGTGTTCTTCTAGATAATAGGCAAAGTACTCTGTCATAACCTGCTCTACATAACCACGAACCTCAGGATTACCAAGTTTATTCTTGGTTTGACCTTCAAACTGAGGGTCAGTCAACTTGACCAATATGACTGCCGTAAGTCCTTCTCGGCAATCCTCACCAGATAAATTCTCTTCTTTTTCCTTCAGAAGAGCTGACTTACGGGCATAATCATTAATAACTCGCGTTAAAGCCGAGCGAAAACCCGTTAAATGTGATCCACCATCAGGGTTAAGTACATTGTTTGCGAAAGCTTTAATTATCTCCGAGAAGCCATCGGTGTACTGAAGGGCTATCTCTACTTGAACGTCCTCAACCTGCTTATCAACATAAAAGATATCCTCGTCAACCGGCTCTTTACCTGAGTTCAAGTGGTCGACATATGACTTTATACCACCTTCGAAATAGAAATTGTATTTTCGGTCGGTTTTATGATCAATTAATGATGTTAGTATACCTTTTGTGAGATACGCTTGATGACGGAGCCGATCAAGTATGGTGTTATACTCAAAATCTACTGTCTCAAATATTTTCTTATCAGGATAAAAAGTAATCTTTGTCCCTGTTTTATCAGTTTTGCCAACGACTACCAGTTCAGTCTTTGGGACACCTTCGGCATACTCTTGGCGATAAATTTTACCTTCTTGATAAACACTGACGGTCAAATTCTCGGATAAAGCATTAACAACGCTTACACCAACGCCGTGAAGACCACCTGAAACTTTATAGCCACCGCCACCAAACTTACCACCTGCATGAAGAATAGTTAAAGCCGCTTCAACACCACTCTTCCCTGTTTTTGAGTGGGTATCAGTCGGGATGCCCCGTCCATTATCTGTAACCGTTACTCCACCATCTTCTTGTAGCTCAACCGACACTTCTGTAGCATACCCAGCAAGCGCTTCATCAATACTATTATCAACTAGCTCCCATACGAGATGGTGCAGACCCTCAACACCGGTACTACCAATATACATACCAGGACGCTTGCGTACTGGTTCTAATCCCTCTAATATTTGGATCTGATCAGCTGAATAGGTTTTTTGTTTCACCACTCTTAAATAATCCTCATCACTTGGAATTTATAATTTCCCACTTGGCTAATATTATAAAGCATATAGACTCTGTTAGCAATCAATCCAGACACATTAACTAATCACCTCTTCAGGATAAAAAGTAACCCTTGTTAGTACCTTAAACCTGATCGTTGTCTAATCGTTTTATGGGGGTTTCGAATTATTCTACAGACTGGGTTGGAGCATCTTCAGGAGACTCGCCTTGACGCAAATTTCCATCTTGGTCTATATAGATAGAGTCCTTCTGCTCTTGTTTAGTAACTGATTCTGAATGTTTCTGAGGAGCGAGCGGAGGTGGAGGTGGAGCGACTTCTTTAGGTTTTGTTGGCGTATCAGAGTCAGTTTTAGAAACAGGCTCTGGTTTAGGAGATATAACCGTATCAAGAGATTTAGATACATTATGAGCAATAGTATCCACTTCCTCTTTCTCTATCTCATTGCTGGAAATATTCTGATTAGAGGCAGCTCTTTGATGCACACTGTGAGGGTTGGAAGCAACTACCGGGTGTTGAGGGACGGTCGACCTAAAACTATCAAATGAAGGACGCTGGTTATGACTTTGTGGCTGTGGTGGACTCTGATGAGGTTGAGGACGAGCACTTAGAGTAGAGCCTAGTGATGGCTGATCGTTGTGGTGAGGAGCCAAAGGAGGTGGCGCTGAAGATGTCGGAGACTGTACTTGGGATGGAGACATACTGGTTGGTGGCGATGCTGGTAACTCATTACTTCGTTTTTTTGTTAGCCAATCATCAAGGAACGATGACTTTGGTGCAGTCGACGGAGTAGTGGTAAAACCTGTCGGTGGGATATTTAAACCTGGCATTGCAGCATTATTAGGCGAAGACCACCTGTTGGCATTAGCCTCAAACGGTGATGCTCCGGTTAAATTAGGCTGAGGTGGTAATGGTTTGGTAGCTAATCGCTCATCTATTTCCTTTTCAACTATCAACTTTGGGCGACCATACTTAGCAGCTGATAATTGTTTAAGGGCTTCCGCCAATCTCAGATTAGGGGTGCCGAGCGGAGGCAATGTAGCCATACTAAACGGTTGCGTTGGAATACCGTTAATCAGTGTCCGAATTATTGTATTGTAGTTGGGAATCCGGACTAAATCATCGCTCGTAAAAGGAGGTTGGAAATATTTTGAAAGGGCATCAACGTCATTCTGGCCAATACGGAAAGAAACGATTGTACCTATATTACCGAAAACGGCATCTCGAATCTCATCGGTAAGCTGTGTTGTAAATTGGTTAGCGACAATTAAGTTAAGGTGGTACTTGCGTGCTTCCGACATTATCGTAGCAAATGAATCAGTTGAAAAGTTCTGGAACTCATCAACATACAGTGAGAAATCCACCCGTTGATCTTCGGGTATATTCGCCCTGCTCATAGCGGCGGCCTGGAACTTCATAACGAAAACCATACCCAATAATTTGGCATTAAGGTCGCCCGTTCGACCACGACTCAAATTAACAATCAGAATCTTCTTGTTATCCATAACCTCGCGCAAGTTAAAAGAGCTCTTTGGCTGCCCAATAATTCGTCGCATCATTTCATTCGATAAAAAAGCACCGAATTTACTGACAAACCAACTGACGACTTCACCAAACTCATTAGACCGTTGCGATTGAGGCATTTCTTTTTGCCAGAATTCAATAACATTTTGGTCGGTAACATATTGCAGTTTCTGTTGAACGTAACGGGGATCACGAAATAGTTTTGGTATATCAATAAAAGTACCGCCGGCCGGGTCTGCCATGACCGTCAGTGCTGCATTACGAAATAGATGTTCGTAACGAGGACCCATAATCCCCTGATGCTGAGGGTCATAGAGCTTATAGAGCATATTAAGAGCTTCCTGAATGAGGAAGTCTTTTTGATCAGGAGTTTGAAATTCAAATAAGTTAAGTCCCATTGGATAGTCCATATCAGCAGGAGAAAAATAAATAACATTTTCAGTACGTTCACGCGGTACCATAGCGAGTAAACGTTCGGCAGTATCACCATGAGGGTCAACAAAAGCAAAGCCATTACCACTTAACATATCTTGGAGAGCTAAGTTCTCTAAGAACGTCGATTTACCTGTCCCAGTTTGTCCAACAACATACATATGCCGTTGTCGATCATTTAACCCAATCCTAATTGGCTTCTTAACCCCACGGAAGAGATTGTAGCCAAGCAGTAGACCATCATTCGGTATATTACGTGGGCCATCGACTTGCTTGCTTCCTTGACGCTCTAGTTGAGACGTAGGAATATTGCTCTGGTCGGGAAAGTGAAATAGCGTTGCTAACTCGACGGAATTCAAAATATTTTTATTAACAGACTTCGGGAAAAAACGCATGATATACGCCGTAACTAAAGCATCTACATCTTTAGCCGGAGTAAATGAAAATCCATTCTTGCCTTGAGACTCAAATAGAGCGAAAGACGATTTAATATTTTCAAGGATGGTTTGGGCACGTTGAGAAATATTCGAAGATGCTACTACCCGGATTAAGACTTCAAACCCATAATGCTGTGTCTTGCTATCAATTGAGTCCAAAACTGATTGATCAAGATTTGATAGATCCTTGCCTGAGTCTTTGCCCTTACCACCTTCAAGAGGCTTTACGAATGCAGTGAGAAATTGGTGCAAGAAACTCAGAACAGCATCAAATCCTTTATCCTCATCCTTGCCTTTCCTTTTCTGACTCGCTACATGAGAAGCCATTTTCTGCCATGAAGGATTAGCGGGACGCATTAGTATTTGGATGGCCGCTCCATCTTCCTTATCAAGGACAGAGAGAGCATTCAAGATACTTTGAAGTGCATCACGTTTCAGATCTTGATAGGTTGCTATCGGATAAGCATATGGTTTTTTTAGAGCCAGTTCCCCTCCAACGGTAGCATTAATTTTTCCAGCTGGGTTAAAAATATTGTGTTCGGCAACTTCTTCAATCTGGGCCGTTGGGTAGGCGCTTATTATTGCCTGCTTTACGATGTCAATGAGAATAACAGGCACCGTTGCATAGAAGTAGACAAAACCCTGCCAGCCAACTATCTCGAAGCCAAAATGCCGCTGACCGAATATATGGTTTTTTAACCCCTTCTTATACGTACTGCCAAGAATGTTATAAATAACTTGGGCTCTTGATATATTCTCTTCCACTACATCACGAACATCCCGCCCAGTTGTTTCAATATCATCACTCAACGGCGGTAGATGGATACGTAGCGACACCATTTTAAGACCACGCTCATATTCTTTTTCTTCTTGAAAAATTCTACGGAAATGAAAATATAACAGGCCCAGACCAATTGCTCCCAGAATTAAAATAGTCACCCCGAAAACTAAAAGTGCGCTCATGGTTCTACTCTTCGCTGACCTTAATGTCTTTGTTATAACGTTTTTTCATATACTCAGCTCTAAAATCACCGATTTTCTTTGTACGCATATACGGATCATTCCTAGTGCTCTCGACTATTTGCTTAGCTTTTACGACCCATTCTTTTTCTATGCGATCGCTATCATTAGCGGCAAGATTATCAGCTACTAAAGGATCCGGAGTCGTTGCCGGCGCAGTTATAGACGAAGTTACTGGTTGAGTTGTCTGCGAAATATCCGTCGACATTACAACGCCATTAGCAAGTTGCGGCATGTTATTTTGTGGGGTACTTAGAGATTCAGGATTAGCGAGAGGTTGATTGGGGACCGCTTCAACAGTTTGCGGCAAACCAGTCCCCTCTAACAACGGAGAAGGCAGGTTAAGATTTACTGTCTCATTATTCGAATTGGGATTCATATCGATTATTATACCAACTAAGAGGTTAGATTATTACGTCTATTTATAAACGAGCGTCTAGCGAGCTATAACATTATTGTGCTTAACGTAGAATCCAAGCATAGCAAATAAGATAATCAGCGTCACAAAATCTCTAAAAGAGAACTGGCCAATTGAGCCCAATAGCAAACAGAGTACTGGCAATCCCGCAAGTAAAGCTGCCAGAAGATTCTGTTTAGTGATTGGCCGAGACTGCTCTTTCCTCGTACTCATCCGGCGTAACAGTAACTTAAATGATATAAAAAATGCTGCAAAAAAGATTATAAACGGTAGCACTAAACCAACTAATGCCAGATGCTGAGGATTAGTTAGAAACAGAAAGCTGATTCCAACTAGATATAAAATCACTGCTAATATTATTGAACGTGTGTATTTCATAAGATCAGTTTCAATTATTACAGACATCCCAACAAAAACAAATAAGCACTGCCGAGAGTATTGCAGTGCTTTTTAAAAACTAGAGCCTGGACGGTAAATGCGCTCATAATCTAATTGTAAAGTGCTTACCGTCCGAGGCTAAACTGACCGCTCTTACTACCTTTGGGGTATAAAGAGCGACGAAGAGAGTGGATCTTTTTGTAAGTTTTTTTGTTTCGGCTTACTGCTTTCTAACTTACTACTTTTATGGTTGTGTGTCAAGGCCCTTATCGTTGATATAATTACAATGTACACCTGTTAATATGGCTACACATTTCGATGTTTAAATAACAATAGCCTACTGGTTGTACTGTCCTTTGCTATTGACCTACCATAGCTTAAGTTACAAAATATACGTACAAATTCAAATCAAGAAACTACTATTATTTTTTTCAGCCACGTACAAATTCGATTATGATTTTTACTTATTAAAAACAACAGCTGGTCTAAATTATGATAACTTTAGTTGCAACTTTTAGTGGGATTTTTATCGATCTACTTGAACTACTAATTAGTAGCGTGTCTTTGTTTTGAACTTAAGTTTTTAACACCAAGTAGTTGTTTACACAAAAAACTGTTGGGATTGGATAATCCCAACACCGGCCTGCTGACACATGAAAAAAGTTTGCCCGGTTAATCTACGTACTAATCCTAATCAACCCGACACGGTCACTTGTATACGTATTCATCTACTTTGAGCATGTTACTGCTAACGCACACACGACCTTACAAGCTCTATAACACGCCATATATACAAAATGATGCGCATTCAGCTAGATAATGCCGTCCTTGGCCCGCTGACATGAACTAGCCTATATTAGAAACCTTTGCTGAGACTGCTTAGACTAACGGCCAACATTATTTAGTATCGACTACGCAACTAAGTTACGCTTCCTTTAAGAACATTATAAAAAGTCTGCAATATTGAGCCTAAATATTGCAGACTTTGTGGCCATCATAAGCATTATTGAAAACCGTTGAAAGTTATGCACAGTTTTGTTAGATTTTTCGCATAGAATTTGCTTGACACTCTAATTCTCTATCGTCTAAGATATGCGTAGCACTTGAATAAAAAAAGTGCTCAAAAACAAAAAAGACTCAACAAAACAACGGCTTCTCGCAAGCCGTTGTTCCATAAAAATCAAGACATTTATAAAAACCAAACAAAAGACAAAACACCGAATTAAAAGGCTTACCTAACCGTAAGCCTTTTTTAGTTACCTGCTAATAAATAAGCTCACGGCAAGCACTATAGCTCATCATTTTTCCCGTTTACTTAGACATTTTTGTTAGTTTCATACCTTGACCTCTGTTATAGTATCTGTTATCATCTTAACTGGATATTAAGACATAGAAGGAGACCTGTATTAGCAAACCAACTCGCCTGAATGAAGCAATTCGGGCATCTAGTTTGAGAGTTATTGATGAAAATGGTAAGCAGTTAGGAATCATCTCGCGTCAGGAAGCGCTGAAAATCGCTCAAGACGCAGGTCTCGATCTCGTTGAAATTTCACCTGATGCTAACCCCCCCGTCGTAAAAGTGATTGATTGGGGAAAATACAACTATCAACGTACAAAACAAGTTCAAAAGAACAAGCGGAATACGAAAACTCAAGATCTTAAACAAATTCGTTTTGGCTTAAAGATTAGCGACCACGATTTAGGCGTAAAGCTTAAAAAAGTTTCTGACTTACTGGAAGATGGTCATAAGGTTAAGCTTACAATCTTTTACCGTGGACGCGAACTAGCGCACAAAGAGTTGGGATTTAAACTAGCAGATAGAGTTATTAATGATTACGGGGATGTGATAGCTGTTGATCAGCAACCACAACTCCTCGGTAAACAGTTGAGTTTTGTTATAAGGAGTAACAGTCATGCCAAAGTTAAAAACCCATAGTGGTACAAAAGATCGTGTGAAGGTATCAAAGAACGGCAAAGTTCGCCGATTACATGCGAACGGCAACCACTTTCTACAGAAGAAAAGTGCTGCTCGCAAGCGAAACCTTGCCAGTTTTCAAACAATGTCTGGTAGAGAAAGTAAGATTATTAAGTTGAAGTTGGGGAGATCATAGAATGCGCGTAAAAAGAGGTGTGACAACCCACCAAAAGCATAATAAGATACGCCGTGGCACAAAAGGAATGCAGCATTCTCATCGTGCAAGCGTAAAAAGAGGCAAGCAGGCACTAACCCGCTCTCTACAATTCTCATATCGAGATAGACGAAACAGGAAACGAACTTTTCGCGAAATATGGAATGCACGTATTAACGCCGGTGCCCGATTAAACGGAACTACATACAGTAAGCTAATTGCAGCACTTAAGATATCTAATGTCTCATTAGATCGGAAAATACTTGCAGAGCTAGCTACTAACGAACCCGTAGCTTTTACTGCTGTAGTCAACGAAGTTCTTCCAAGCAATAACAAATAAGTTAAACTATCAGATAAACGTATAAGAAGCTGGGTTATCAAATCTAGTGCCAGATTATCCATAAGCCGGGTTCTGTTTTAACTAATCATCTATCTAGTCTTAATGTCACCATTAAGATCGAGCGGTTTTTGTAAAAAATGCTGACGGGAAGTCGCGAATTTTAAACTCGCTTAAGCATTTTTCTCCTTGCAGCAGGCAGGGTTTACCATTTTATTGCCGTCACCGACATAAATTGCGAGCTCTTACCTCGCTCATTTCACCCTTACCTCCATAGATCCGAACTTCAAGGGGTATATCAATAAAGACGTACCCTATTGAAATCCAGAATGGGGGCGGTTTTGTTTCTGTGGCACTTTCCCTAGAGTCGCCCCTGGTTGCCGTTAGCAACTGCCCTTTCCCTATGCTGCCCGGACTTTTCTCTTGCTGAAATCAGCAAGCGATTAGCCGATAATCTGGCAACTGCATTTTACCATTTTCAAAGTTATAATTCTAGCGCTTTGTCAAGCGCCTGATTTACGAGTCTATCGGCGAGCTTGTTTAATTCCCGTGGCACGTGGGTAAAGGTTATCGTGTGGAAGTTATGTGTCAACTCGCTAATTGCCTGATGGATAGGCCACAAGTCTCTATTCTTCACCTTAAACTTACCGAGCATTTGGTTAACAACTAGTAAGCTATCCATAAAAACATGCACCTCTTTCGGATGCAGAGTACTAGCTTCTTCAAGCGCAAACTTCAATGCATGATATTCGGCTTGATTATTGGTGGTGACACCGAGATAGATACCTTTTTCAACCAAAACCCTATCTGTCATATCTAGCAGAACGTAGCCACTTGCAGATGGCCCAGGATTACCTCTTGAGCCCCCATCAGCATAAATCTTGATTGCTTGAGCGCTCTGAAAATTAGAAGGTTGAGCAGTCTTTGGTTGTCCTAGATCAATCTCCACACTCATTTCCCTATCTTGATCAGTAATAATTTGTTTATCCTCGTCATCGGTGCGTAACCAAATACGTACTACGTTGCCATTGTTCTCTATAAGTGGATGGTGCTGATATCTTTCGGCTACCCGGGCCACTTGTCCAATAAACTCATGGGCAGCTTTAAAATCCTTTAAAATAAACTCTTTGTAGAGACCTTTATCTGTTTCTTTCCACATCTCACTCTATCTTAACACAGCCGAGATATATGGTAATGCAAACGAAATACTAGCAAACTATCCGATTCTAATCTTCAATTAACTTCAGGTAAAAATGATAGGACTTGGTCGGGGTGACAGGACTTGAACCTGCGACCTCACGGCCCCCAGCCGTACGCGCTACCAACTGCGCTACACCCCGGTATACCAAAAAACTGGGGATTGCCGATATGATTAACCTGAAATAATTCCAGGTGGGTGCCCTCACTTAATAACCACAGTTATTAAAAATATTGGACTCCCGTTGTTTAAGTATCAGATAATCATTCATCGGCTGAAGCTTAACGCTCCGTTCCCCAGTCCAATACTATTATAACTTATGGCAGAAGCTGCAGAACACTATTATCTACATGGAGAAGTAGGGACGTCAGAACACCACTTAGAACCAAGCCAAATATTATAAATAGTCCGTATGGCTCGATCTTCCGCATCAGCTCCTGTACTGGTTCGGGCGCAAATGCATAGAGCACCCTGGAGCCATCAAGCGGAGGAATCGGTATTAGGTTAAAGACAAACAAGACAACATTTAGCTTAACGAAGGTTACTAGAAAATTTATTATTGATATGTTATCTGTCATAGAGCGTAATACCAAGGCTCCAATAATAGCCAATAATAGATTAGACAAAGGCCCAGCAACAGCAACTAACGCCACACCAAATTCATGAAACTTTACTCGTAGTGGATTGAAAGGTACTGGTCTCGCAGCCAATACTGGCACACCAAAAAGTACCACCGTTATTATCGGCAACAAAAGCGTCGTATACGGATCAATATGTTTAAGTGGGTTCAAGCTTAAACGGCCCATATCTTGAGCTGTAGTATCCCCCAGTTTATAGCTAACCAACGCATGCACTGATTCATGGATTGAAAGCGAAATGATAATCGTAATGATTATATAAATGACACTGGTCAACGAAGAGTCCGTAAACATAACTCCAAGTATACAGTTTCTCGTCACATGCAGTCTAACCATGTTTGACTTATGGGTCAATTTTAGTTACAATAACAGCTTAAATCTAAAGGAATTCTAACGTCATGCAGAAATGCGAAATTACCGGCAAAGGAAAGCAATATGGCAGCAATGTCAGCTTTTCACAAAGACATACTAAAAAGGTATGGAAGCCGAATTTACAGACTAAAACGTTTGTAGTGGACGGCAAGAAGGTCACCTTGAAAATAAGCACCCAAGCCATTAGAAATCTAAAGAAGAATAACCTTCTCGAACAAAAGAAATCTGTTAGCTAGTTTTTTGGCTCAATATCATCTAGTTACGAATTTAACTTCTTAACATAAGAAGTTACCTAGACTCTCTCTAAAACTACGAGTTGTGCTGTATCGGTTAATTCTGCTTGCTTAATTTTCAGCTTAGCAACCGTCTCTTTCGGTTCCATTCCTAAGCTCTTCAATGCGTCACCGAGTGGTTGTTGAGGCACAGGATAGTGTAACGATTCATCCTCATAATGAGTCGGGATTATAAGTTTAGGCTCGATTTTTTTAATGATGCTCAAGGCGCCTATGCCATCTAAAGTGTAACCATTGCCTCCAACTGGGATACAAAGTATATCTACCATACCAATGGTCTCTAGATCCGCGTCGCTTAGTTCAGGATATATATGTCCCGTAACCACGAGACTTATGTCATCGATAAGTAACTTATATAGTGTCGCATTCTTCTTGGATGACTCATCAATATGGGACCGTACAGCTATACCCTGAATTGCCGTCCCCGTTACTTCATATTCTCCAGGGCCATCAATCAGTAATTTAACGGTCTGAATCGGCAGAGTATGCTCGTGAGTGAATATAACGATATCGCCTGGCTTGGTTACAGAGACCCCGCCGAGTTCAGTTAGGTTATCGTCAATCGTAAACCTTGCTTGCTTGGTAGTAATTGTTAAGCAATTCGCACCATGAAATTGTAGCTCCATATATATCTCCCTCAGTTAGTTACTTTTTTGTCTTCTAGTAAGTTACTCTTGTCGACTAAAACCTGATTCTTCGATCTTAAAACATTATTAAGAAAACGGTCGTTTATCTCGCGACGATACTCAAATTCTCTCAAATCCATAATTACATATCGAAGTTCTTTGCCTTCTTCACTCTCAAGTTCAGCTATAAATCTAGCAACCTTTGCCTGATTGACATCACCAACAATAAAAACATCTACTTCTGATGACTCGTCTCGGGTAAATTGTCCACTATAAAGAGCTATCTCAACATTACCGAGCTGTTTGATGGGATCGTGGGCCGTCGATACAGCTTTTGGTTTATCCGTTTTTAACTGAGTGTTACCAAACATGATACTAAGTGGTTCGTAAAATTCGTATTTTTGATTAATTTCATAATAGAGCCGGTTATTGGTAGTGTCAGAAGAAATGATACCAATACTCAATAAATTAGCTAGCTCTCTGCGAACCGAGTTAATTTGTTCATCGATCTTGCGAGTTATCTCTCGGACATAGAAGGATCGATTTGGATTCGAGTAGAATAGACGCAACAATTTTACGCGAGTTTTTGATCCGAACAACTGCTCTACCATAAAACCATTGTATCAGATGAAGGAACTTTGGAATGTATTATTTGTTCAAAAGGGTTGTTACTAAGTCAACAGCCTGAATCTGTTCTTTAACCCAATGAATACTTTTGTTGCGCCTAAACCACGTACGTTGTCGTTTTGCCAAACGCAAATCATTCCGAAGACATTGGTTTTTGGCTTCTTCAACTGTGATCTCACCTAGAAGATATCTTTTAACAGCTTGATAAGCAGAAGTCTGGAGTAGCGGACATTCCCAGCCATAACGATCTAACAGGTAATTCGTCTCTTCTGTAAGGCCACTATCAAACATAGTGTCTATCCTATGCTGTAGCCTTTTGGTCAGTTCGTCTTTTTCGTATTGAATACCTATAAGAAGAGTGTTGGATCTCAGTACGCCTCTCACAGACTCCTGTCCCTTGGTCTCAATAGATCTTATAAGATGGCGAGGATTCTGAGAATTTTTTGGTAAAGGAATTTTAGCTCTAGCGAGCCTAGACTGAAGCTCCTCAACAGACAGTTGGTTAAGCTCACGCCTTTCTGCTGTGCTGCTATTTAATCTGAAACTGTAATCATAGATAACAGCATCTATATAGAGACCGGTCCCTCCAACTAATATTGGCAATCTTCCTCTGTCTTGGATCTCCTTAATAAGTTCTGCAGCAAGTTCTTTGTACTGTGCAACCGTTAATGGTTTATCCGGTGTTGTTACGTCCAATAAGTGATGAGGTATACCCGCTTGCTCTTTTCGACTAGGCTTGGCAGTTCCGATATCCATGCCCTTATAAATAGTTCGAGAATCGGCAGCAACAACTTCACCGTTAAACCTTTTAGCCAACTCTATCGCTAGAGTCGTCTTGCCCGATCCGGTCTCCCCGACAACCACTACAAGTGGTCCTACTGATTTGACGGCCACCATAATAACTTTTCAAGCTCAACAACTTCATAGTCGTCGCTTACTTTAGTGCCTTCAGCTTCTAGAACTCGTTTATGAGTTTCCCTTCCTCCTGGGTAACCCGACGCAAGTCCACCCTTCTTATTGACTACTCGCTGCCATGGCAAGTCTTCAGGACCAGTATGAGCGATTTGACCAACTTCCCAAGCGGCCCAGGCAGCTCCGCATAAAGCAGCGATTTGACCATAAGTCATGAGTCGGCTCTTTGGAATTTGAGAAACCAATCCATAGACCCGTTGCTTGAATTGTTCGTCTACCCTTGGCATCGTTAGTCAGTAATAAAATTAAAGGGTGGTTTCGGTAACGCGAGACTGCGCTTCTTGATATACGACCTGCAAGAATTTTGCAATATCAACTGGATTAGCTTCTTCGGAGCTCCTTGAGCCAAGAAGGTCTTTACGAATACGTGGCATACATTGATTACTTGCAATCTCCTTCTCTCCAGCAACAATTGTATAAGGAACTTTGAGGATCTCAGCATTACGAATCTTCTTACCAACGGATTCATTGGCATTATCAACTACTAAACGTAGCCCCAGTTCCTGAGCCTGCTTACTAACCGTTTGGGCAAACTTTAATGTAGCTTCTTCCTGGTTCACGGTTATTACGCGTACTTGTTCTGGAGATAACCAGACTGGGAACTTTCCGCCAGTGTGCTCGATATATACAGCAAGGAAACGTTCAATTGATCCTAACAGAGCCTTATGAATCATTACTGGCCGCTTTGCAGAGCCATCTTCATCGATATACTCCAAGCCAAAACGTTCTGGAAGAACGAAGTCTAATTGGATGGTGGCACACTGCCATTCTCTCTGAAGCGAATCACGAATCATAAAGTCGATTTTTGGCCCATAAAATGCTGCCTCACCTACTCCCTCTACTGTCTTCAGACCAGTACTGTCAGCGATTTTACGAATAGCTGATTCGGCTTTTTCCCACAAAGAAATATCTCCCAGATACTGATCAGAGTCATCCCTGTATGATAAACGCGCGTAATAGTCTAAACCGAGCACCTTATAGAGAGTATCAATCATCTTTATAATAGATTTTACCTCTTGTTCGATGTGATCCTGGGTACAAAAGATATGCCCATCATCTTGAGATATCGAACGAACCCTAGCTAATCCATGTAGCTCACCACTCTTTTCATCACGGTAATTGGTTGTATTCTCCATGTAACGGACTGGCAACTCACGATAGCTCCACGGTTTCCTTGCAAAGATCTGAATATGATGTGGGCAATTCATGGGCTTTAACATGAATTTATCATCACTTTCGATACTGCTTACCGAAAACCGCTCAGGAAACTTAGCGAGGTGCCCCGACTTTTCGTATAACTTCTCCATCGCCATATGAGGGGTCCACACTCGTTCAAAGCCATATTGCTGCTGTAACTCTTGGGAAAAATTACTTAGATTATCTCTCAGTATTGAGCCACGAGGTGTAAAAAGCGGCAAGCCAGAACCTACAAGTTCAGAAATTGTAAATAAGTCCATCTCTTGGCCAAGTTTCCTGTGATCATTCTGTTTTGCTGCTTCTAGAAGTTTTAGCTGCTTATCAAGTTCACCCTTATCAACAAAAGATAACCCATAGATTCGTTGCATCTGTGGCTTATCTGTTTGTCCACGCCAATAGGCTCCTGATATTCTAAGGAGTTTAAACGCTCCGACTTTGCCGGTCGAGACAACGTGCGGCCCTCTGCATAGATCAGTAAAGTCACCATTGCGGTAAAATGAGACATGATTAACCTTACCAGGCCCTTCCTTGGCAATACCTAGCTCTTGGAGATTCAGATCTTTCAGATTTGTCGTTCCTTCACGCTTAAGATCATGGAGTAGTTCTAGCTTATATGGCTGCTCATTATCTTGAGCCCATTTAATCGCCTCTTCGATCTCCAACTCAATTTTTTCAAATGGTTCATTAGCTTTAATGATTTTTTTCATCTCGGCTTCAATTGCCTTAAAATCATCCTCAGAAAGAGTTGACTCGCCTAAATCAATGTCATAATAGAAGCCATCATCTATAACTGGGCCAACTCCGAATTTAGTATCCGGCCACAAGTGCTGAATAGCATTCGCCATGATGTGCGCCATACTATGTCTCATTGCATATAACTCAGATTGATTTGGCATAAAAACTCCTTAATAAATAAAAGACGTGCCCCGATTGAATATTCTCGCAAATACATTCAATCATTATTGGCACGTCTGGGACCCAAATATTTATGTCGCAAAATTATTGGGTGGTTCCACCGGACTTCCTCAAAAGAGGCACTTATGACAGCACGATGAGTTCGTTCTGACTGCCGACCGAGCTCGCTAGGTAGTTAGCCCAGTTCATCACTCAAAACGTATTATAACACATCAATAAAACTTCACCTGTACATATAAATATAATCTAGTTGGTACGATATGGCTAGTACTTTATTGTTGTTATTATTGCGTGTGATTGTGCATAAGTCCAATATCTATTTATCCCATATAAGGTATAAAATATAAATCTATATTCCCTCGCCTTCTTTACGACATTAGCGAATTCATAAAATTTATCCGTAACAATAATGAAGTGCTATAAAAAGTTAGTAATATGTTCCACGCTCTTGCTAGACTGTAGTATGTATACAGTGAGGGCATATAGCTCAGTTGGCTAGAGCGCTGTCTTGACGTGACAGAGGTCGGGGGTTCAAGTCCCTCTATGCCCACCAAGTTACGTCCATAGCGACCTTAAGACGGAAGTTGAATGTCTGAGATGTGCAATCGGGGGTGTAGTAAAGTCTTTTTATGAATATTAGTTTAATTAGTCAAAATTTGATTCTGATACTGTCGGTGATAGTTACTGGGTCGCTGATTTATATAATCCTAAGACTCGACAAGAGTTGGCGTCTTAAATACATACCAGCAATACTTATTATTAGTTTACTAAGCGCCTTTGCACTTGATTCAATTGTGGCTCACGAGACTGAAAGCGCGTTACCGTTATCTATAATTGCGATGATTTTACCAACCACTCTGGCTTTATGGTTGCTAGTTATAGTATTTATACATCGACTAAAGATAAAGCTTTTTACGGCTTTAAGTATTTTGTGTTGCCTCGTATTCTCATTGGCTCTTATTAATAGTTACTACCGCTATTTCCCTACCCTGTATTCCGTCTTTAATGAAAACGGCATCAAACAATTGTCTCAAGATCGTCAAGTTCTAACTAAATACAGTTCGAAACAACCTGCAGTTAACCAATCAACAATAGAGACAAACCTCAACAATATCGGTCAAACTACAAATGGTAGCCTGTATTCCCTTAATATCCCAGGTACTGTCTCTAAGTTTACCCCAAGAACAGCTTATGTATATGTACCAGCGATTGCCTCAAGTAACGTCAGCCTGCCGGTCATCATACTGACAGCTGGATATCCGGGACAAACAAATAACTGGATTGATAGTGGAATAATAACTGCTCTTAATAACTTCGCAGCTCGTCATGAGGGTATCACACCATACGTGTTCATGGTAGATAATACTGGTTCGCTTACCAATGATACAGAATGTGTTAACAGCCCCCGAGGAAACGTTGAGACCTACCTAACGGTAGATGTGCCCAACTACATAAAGGCTCATTTCAACGTTGAAGCTGGTCCAAGTCACTGGGCAATTGGTGGTCTCAGCTTGGGTGGTATGTGTGGCATCATGTTAACGCTTAGGCATCCAAATCTTTTTCATTATTTTCTCGATTTTGGGGGCGAGATAGGACCAGAAGTCGGTACTAAAGACGAGACAATTGCAAAGCTTTTTAGTGGATCTGAGGCAAACTGGGCCGCTCATCAACCATCGTTATTACTAAGCAAGAATAGTTATCCTGATCTGGGTGGTTTCTTCGGAGATGGTAAAAATGACTACCTAATCGTGACAAGCGCCATTAATCAGTTATATAACCAGTCAAAAGAGGCGAAGATGAATGTCATATATGAAAGCATAGACGGAGAACATACTTTCAATGTTTGGGAACAAAACTTTACCGACTCACTACCATGGATATCAAACCAACTTGGTGCCACTCAGTGTGGTTCAGGCTGCTACTTATAAAAAGCAAAGCTGCCCTGTTAAGTAGTAACGTTGCTTGCTGTTTATAGTATCAGGGCTAATATTAGTTTGACTTTTTAATAGTTTTATGTTAACATAAGCATGTTAAACGAGGTGAGTTGGTTTGAGTACCAGCCAAGCAAATTCGCTTGATATTTTTCAGCTTTTCTACGAAGAACTGAGCTTACAAAAATCAAGCGATCGAGTTAAGAGAGTCCGCGTTTCTGAAGATTCCTAACCCTGCACCTGCAGTGTTAGGTTCGTATAACTCTAGTCTTATCTAGAGAGTCTATTTACCCACCATTTTTATAAGTTTTTCCACTAACATTTTCTTCTGCTGTATGACAATATATAGACATGGTATGTATATATTGTTCTGGCCCAACCCACGTTATCAATTCTCGCCACCAAACCAAACTTAACAGAGTGTGGCGGCGCAGAAAGTGTTTGCAGTGTGGAGCGATGTATTCGACGATTGAATCTGTTGACGAACAACGTTCACTGATGTTTTCAACTGATCCTAATCAACCTACAGCATTGGTGCCCTTCTCACGCGATAGACTATTTATTAGCATTTATGAGAGCTGCCGCCATCGTAAATCACCAGTTGATGAAGCTGCAGCACTGACTGACACTATCCTCACCCAAGCACTTAAAAAAGTTCAGCTCGGTACAATTAATAAGTTAGCCGTCAAAACTATCGCCTATAACGTTTTAAAGCGTTTTGATAACGCTGCGGCAGTACACTATAAAGCTTATTACTGGGATTAGATAAGAACACAACTATACGCTTATCTAAGCGTTAACCATTAACTGACGATCTTATTATCATCGGTTATCACTGCTTTTTCTGTAACATCAAACTTCCCTATATATCGGCCAAACATTAATCGTGTCTGAGAATAGAGCGCAGCTGAGGATTGATAAGCGAGAGAGGTCACTGGCATAAGCACCCATTGAGCAATCATAAAAAAGGAGCGATGTGCCTTATAACGCTTAGGTTTCGGTGGTAAAGTCTTAAAACAAATAAACAACGAAGCCAGTGCTCCGATTAATGCGATTTCCTGGACTCTACTAATAATCAGCGGCAGTACGTTAGCAGCATAGCTTTGAGGGTGAAAGAGCGCCGGTACAAAACCCGAAAAAAGAAGCAATGGAGGCGCAATTGCCCAGGTTATGTGACTTTCAAATAAACGAGCAAGCTTAACAATTAAATCATGCTTTGGAATTTTATTCTTATGAAAGAACCCTTTATCTATAACAAAGGCTATATCAGAGGCTCCCCACGTCCATCTTCTTAGCTGAATAAACTGGGCTTTCAGTGTCTTCCGATAGGTTCTTGAAAGAACCGCGTCTTGATAGACGGGAATATAAATAGGATAGACTTCATGTTTACCGTCATAACGAAAATATGTACGCCAAAATTGATGACCGTCCTCAACAATAGTCCGAACACTCCAAAAGTCTGTATCAATTAATGTTTGCATACTCTGAGCATGTGAAGAAAAGTTACGGAGCATATGCGGGCGCAACGTCAAGACTATGTTCCAGAGCGTATTACCTGTAGCGATCACTCTCATCGGTGCTGGAGCATCCCAAATATTATTGGTATAAACTGGTACTGGTTGAAATGAAACGTGAACAGGATCAGGACAGATACAATATACATAAGTCAGCGCACTAAAGTATTCTTTATGGGGTTTATTGTCTGCATCAAGAGTCGTTACTATAACTTTCAGCGGATCAATACTGTGCTGTTTTACGTATTTCTCTAACTCTCTCCCCGCATAAGTAATATTGCCCCCCTTGCCTATTATTTCGCCAGGAATGTTATCGGGATGCTTAACTGCTGCAGCATGCATAAACTCTTTCCCAAATTCTTCAACCAGATCATTTGCCAACTTTTCTGTTGCTTCCCCACCCCTTTCCTCGTAGGCAATCATAAGTATAATTTTTTTCTTATCATAATCTGATTCAAGGATCGACTTAATAGTCGGTTCAAGAACCTCACGGCTTTCGTTGTACATAGCTACCATCGCCACATGGATAATCTCGTGCGGCTTTATAGTTAACGGCTGCTTATCGGTATAACCCACGTTACTAACGTGCCATTTAGGTCGATCAATATGAATTTGTTCATCTATTTTTCCTTCTTCAAGTTCATGCAGGAGGTGATCCCAATCTAATTTTTGATATCGAGACATGATCCGGTAACCTTGCAGCGCCCTTATATCAACCCCTGCTGAGCGGGCTACATAGATTAATAGATATCCCACAATGAAAAAGACAGCGACTGTTACATTTATAAAACTAAGCAAGAATGGTAGAAAAAGCATAAACCAAGAGACTGCCCCCGGTAGAATCTCAAAAAAACGATACCTTTTATCGCGATCTTTTTCGTAGGGAATTTCTATATCTGTCATGTTGATTAACGTAAAACCAAAAGTGCGTTGCTGATAATAATTGTTATAACAAGCAATAAGGCACCAAGCCCCAGTAAAGTAATCGAGAACTGACGTCTGAGGTGATATGCCTTAATACTTAAAACAACATGAAGGATAAGCACTAAGACTGCAAAAATAATAAAAGCTATTATGTCTGTTATCCCACCTGTCTTAAAGTCACCAATACCTACGTTCGCTCTATATTGTTGTATATAGGTTCCGTCCGAACTTATTGTTAAGCGAAGAATGATGAGAAGTATAGCGAGAAATAATAAGAAGAAATTTACACTTAGTAGTAATAGAATTGATTTGTCCTGAAAGTACTCTTTCGTTGTCGACATATGGTGTACATTGTATGCTCTCCTAACATCTACGTAAACGTCCAAGCCCTATTTAAGTGTAAACGCTTGCAGGTATCAGATAGATCCGGGACAGCTATCATTTGATAATTCCTTACTCCAACATGCTGAAGGTACCAGAAGACACTTTGGTGGTAAGAGAAGCGTTTGGGAAGCTAACTAGTACAGCGTTATAGACGAAGTCAGAACTACTTTATTTAAAGTACAACCTTTAGCTTGAACCCGCTCGCTCCTTGTTATATGGGCAACCTAAGCATATTGCGCCCAGAACTTCGCTTACTTGTGCTGAAACAGCTGCTACTGTCTGCCTAGAATAGTACTCATGATTAAATTGCCAAGGTCCTTCATTAAACGAGTCATCACAAGTTGCTTGTCGCTCTCCACAATAGACCTTTGCAGTAAACTTTTGATGGATTGTGCGACTGTATACTCCTCCGGAATACGTTGTCTCCCAACCACTAGTAACCGCTGCCTTACAGCCTTCTGGGCGATTGTAGTCCATGATATGTCCTTACCCTTTCAAATGAAGGCTATCAAAATCAATATTTATATGCAAGCTTGTGCACGTTCTAAAGCACCGAAAGCTATTACAAATGATACTCTGTGGTGCGGGTAGAGAGAATCGAACTCTCGTCTTAGCCTTGGGAAGGCTACATAATAGCCACTATACGATACCCGCAACTAATGACTTAATTGGAGCCATCTCGGGGATTCGAACCCCGGACCCCCGCTTTACGAAAGCGGTGCTCTAGCCAACTGAGCTAAGATGGCAACTAACTGCTAAACAATTATAACAAACAGCTCAGTGGTTTGGTCACATGAATATGAACTACTATTTTATTCAGGTGTCTATCTGTACTCAGTCATCTGTTGAATTCGAATAATCAGTGAACACTTTAATTATTCAGACCTGATTTCTCGTCTTTTTGACTGATATTTTTACTAAATAACTTTTTAAGGAATTGAGCTTGTCTTTATACAAATGTGGGGTTCTGGCTAAGTCGTACAATATTAATGCTGCCCCACTACTATTTCTAACGACTATGCTTTTTACTGGAGAATAATCCGCCGGGGTTCTGGCATAAAAACCTGCTTCCTTGGCTTTAAGCATATTTAAAAATTTTTTGTTTAATATGAATAGACTGTTGTATATATCACTAGCCTAAATTGTCAAGGCAACGTTGGCATAATCTTAGGTGTAGTCAAGGGATAATAATATAAAAAACGAAAATTACAATGTTAGATATTTCACAGAAAGATCTATTAATACAGGTACGATTGAGGAGTCAATAAACTTCTCGGGTATTAAATATTACCGTAGTGGGAGATATATTTAGAAGATTATTAATGGAGGAAGCATCTTGAGCCATATGAGATCTAGACTAAAACGGTCACGAAGATTACTGCTCTATGGCTTTGGTGTTGTTCTAGTAATATCGCTCATTGCTTTCCCCGTTTTTACAAATCCTACCCATACAATCTCAAATAAAAAAACAGCTGACATCGTACAAGTATCTCCTTCTACTGGTGGGCAGTCTGTAACTAGTCAGTCTTCTGACAACAACGTAGCGGAAACTAGTTCACCAACGGCAGCAGATGTTCCCTCACCTAGCAACTCTGATGCATCATCGGTCACTGTTACAACATCAACTAATACGACCGGCAATTCACCATCTCAAACTCAGTGCTCAACCAACGTCTTAGTCAACGGGAAAACCGTACCCGTTTCTCAAGGCTGCAATAATTCACAAGTTATTACCAATAACACAGGTAATGCAGCAGTAGATATATCGACTGATTCAAGTCAATCTTCAGGTGCTTCATCCAATAGCAATGCTAGTTCTAGCAATACAACTTTTTTTCAGAGTTCGAACCAAGATATTAATAGTTCGTCCAGTGCGTCATCCACTACAGGTATGCCGTAGACATTAAATATCAAGGGATCCCTTGGTCGTTCGACTTTAAAGGATAATGATTCGTCCTATAAAGTCGGGTGAGCAGCCCGAGAGCAGTAAAAAATAATATGATCTAAGGAAGGAGAGGACAAAATGAAAAAAATCCTAAGAGTAGCAGCAACAGTAGCAACGTCGCTCAGCCTTGTTGGTGGCTTTGCAGGAATTGCAGGAGCTAGTGCAGGCGTAACAGCAACAACAACTGGTCCTAATTCAACAATCAAGTCCATTAGTACAAGTGACAATAAGTTAAAGGTTAATAACGACACTAACTTAGAAGATCACAACTCTAACTGGCAAGGTACTTCAACTGGTAACTCTGAAGTAAACCACAACACAACAGGTGGAGCTGCAACAACTGGAGCTGCAATGAACTCCAACTCTACAAGTGCAACTGTAGCAGTTGACAACAGTGGTGGTGGTAGCGTTGGTGCTGACACTGTTTCAGGAGACCCAGGCACATCTGGTACTGGCGTAGACGCTAGTGACACAGGTCCTGACTCTTCAATCGTAAGCGTTACAAAGACTACTAGCGATGTTAGTATCAACAACGACACTAACTTTTCTATTAGCAACCAGAACTCTCAAGAAGCAAGTTCAGGTAACGCAAAAGTTTCTGACAATACTACTGGCGGGTCTGCAACTAGCGGTGACGCTACAAACTCAAACTCAACATCAGTAGATCTATCTGTACAGAACTAATTAGAGCAATCTAAAGAATCTCCGCAAGGAAATTGAAAATTTAAGGAATGGGGTTGGGAGGGCTTTTCTGCTCAGCTCTCCCTTTCCCATACCGAAAAAATAGAATGTTATTAAATAACTAGCCGAATAACTATAGAAGATCTAAATTGGAGACTAAATTATAATGAGACACAAGATTAGGGTGGCATCAAGATTAAGTTTCGTAAGCAGCGCTATGCTGTTGACGGTTATGAGTTTTCATCCTATGAATGTGTTGGCTGATAGTAGCAACGGGGCTAGCGATGCTACAACACCAACCACAAGCAGTGATCAGTCTTCTAGTTCTTCTTCCAACTCCGGTAGCGGATCCTCAACTTCGACTACGGGTACGTCTTCTTCGTCATCATCGAACAATAATAAGAAATCTCAAACAGGGCCAACACAACCAACTGGTCCAAGCGCCAATACGTTCACTTATAATGCAGCTACTGGTATGTGGGAAAATGCTTACTATATCTGGAATCCGAATACTGACCAGACTCAGCCAATCACCCCACAAACTTACAGCTATAATCCAGCTACTGGTATGTGGGACACAACCCAATGGATCTTTGACGCCGCTACTAATCAATATGTACCAAACGTTATAGCAGTCACTACACCTCCCGCCGGAGCACCGACAAGCGGAGGCCCGGCCGCCGTATCAGATGACAGTTCGGCCGCGACAAATACGCCAACAGATTCAACTAGTAATACTTCCGGTAGTAGCAACGGTAATACCGGTAGTCAATCTACTACAGCTAATGGGAACTTTAACCTATTCTATAACGCCAACATTAGTAATACTCTTAACTCTAACGCCCAAACAGGTAATGCAAGCGTTGACAGCAATACCCTTGGCGGCGATTCAACAAGTGGTAATGCACTCGACATAGAAAATGTTGAAAACCTACTACAGTCATCGGCCACAGGTGCATCAACTTTTACTGCCAATATTAACGGTGACGTAGATGGTGACATTCTGATCAATCCTAGCAACATCCCTCAACAACCGGGTAGTTCTGAGGCGCTTAACAACCTAGATGTCAATAATAGTACTAATAGCGCTATTAATAACACTATCAATCTTGGTGCTACAAGCGGAAACGCGGGTGTCACAAATAATACTACTGGCGGAAGTGCAACTTCGGGTTCAGCTGATTCAGTTGCAGATATCATCAACCTATTGAATTCTGCTATAGGTTCTGGGCAATCATTTGTTGGGGTTGTTAATATCTTTGGGAGCCTGAATGGCGATATCCTATTACCATCTGATTTCCTCAACACATTACTGGCAAGTAACGCGGCGACTCCTACCCCATCAGCTACCCAGAATGATAATAATCAGACTATCGATGACACAAATTCCAATAACCAAGCTATCAACAACGACATCACTACTGATGCAAGCACTGGTCAGGCAGCTGTTGCTGACAATACTAGCGCAGGAAGTGCAACTACCGGGAATGCTGCTACGAATGTCACAGTATTGAACTTAACTGGGTCACAGATCGTTGGAAGCAATGACGTATTAGTGTTCGTAAACGTGCTTGGTACTTGGGTTGGTCTAATTATGAATGCCCCTGCCGGTACAACGGCTGCAGAGCTAGGAGGTGGTATATCCCAAGATAGTACTGTACCTACTACAGTGGACACGGCAACCTTGAACTCAGCCAACAATGATGCGATCAATAATAATATTATTGCGGATGCTAACAGCGGAAATGCAAACGTTAGTAACAATACCAATGCCGGGAACGCTACAACAGGAAACGCTACGTCCAGCGTTAATCTCGTAAACTTAATTGATAGTCAACTTGATCTATCCAACTGGTTCGGAATCTTGTTCATCAACGTATTCGGTACTTGGGATGGGAATTTTGGAGTAGCTCCGAATCAAGTAGCATCGACTCAAAATTCATCCAGCACCAACGATCAAGGTCAGCCAACAAGCGGCTCCACATCGAATACAAACACGACGTCCGTAACCGCTCAATTCCCTGCAACCGACAATACTCTTGTTGACGCCGGCCTAACACCAGGGCCAACAACTAGCAACACTCAGTCACTTATTAAGAATAACGTGCTTGTTTCTTCTAAAACGAACACTCCGATAACGCAAAATCATAACAAAGCAACTCTCTCGATTGCTCCTATTTCGCTCATCATTGGGTTTACGGGAATTGTACTACTCGGTACAGAACGAGTCTGGTCAACACGCCAAAGTCATCGGAAGTAACATATCTTTACAGCGCTTTAGTAGATTACTCGTACTATAAACTTGCCCTTGGCGAAGTATGGCTCTATGTACTGGAACTATTTCGCCTAAATAGAACACATTCCAATATAATTGACAATTAGCATAAACTTTGTTATAGTATTTGTGTACCTGTGTCTTTTTTAGACTAAAACAAAAACTATGGAAACACAATTAGTACCGACACCCGTAGAATTCCTTCAAAGCCAATTGGCACACGAGGGACCGGCTGTAATGGCCGAAGTCTCTACTATGGCTCAAACTGGTCAATCTCTAGAGCTACAGACCCCCGTACCAGAAATTGAGCAAATCAGTCGAAGACAGAATATTGGTCGTGCTGTCGCAGCGAGAGCTCTTACTGAAGTAGCTGGTATAGGTGTTGATGCTTTACTTATGGGAGCTGGTAGTGCTGGTCTGAGTGTATTAAGAGATGTTGCTGCACGAGAAACCTTTGCATCAGGTGCAGA